>JAYVQC010000081.1:0-8401 GCA_043757045.1 Akkermansia sp.
TTCGCGGCTTGCTGCGGACAGGAATGTCCGCGCTCCGTCAAAGCCAGCGCGCGCGCAGGAACCACAGCAAGCCGACGAGGGCCAGCGCGCCGCCCGTGATGAACGCGCCGAGCCGGAAGGCCCGGTCACGATATTCGATCACGATGTCGTGCGTGCCGGCGGGGATGGGGACGGCCTGGAAGGCGTGGTTCGCCCGGAACAACGGCGCGGGCTGCCGGTTCACCAGCGCGTGCCACGGGGCGTAATGCGTTTGTGAGAGCACGAGTAGCGTGTCGGCGGAGGCACTGACTTTGAAGACGAGCCGGTGCGCGGTGAATTCTGCGGAAAGAATTTTGGCCTCCACCGGCAGTGTGGCGCGCACGAGGGACTTCGCTGCGACGGGCAAATACACCGTGCGTCTTGGATCGAAGCCGGGCGCGAGCATTCCGTCCACGGTGGTCTCGGCATCCGCAAAAATGGGCGCCTGGCCGATGGTCGCAAACGGCAGTGCGGTCGAGCGGTTCGTCCAGTCGAAGATGGATTCGGTATTGATGTGCGCCACGCCGAGGAAGTCGAGCAGCGGCGAGGTCATCCAGTTCGTCTGTTGAAACCACAGTTGCGACCAGACCTGGCGCTGCTCCTTCACGTAGAGCGAGAAGAAGCCGTCGGGGGTCGGCACGCGGTCGTAGAGGTTGGCGTTGCCGAACAGCGCCTGGCGATGGAGGACAAAATCTTTCAACGGGTTCGAAATCATCGTCGCGTAAATCGCATCGTGCGCGGGGCGGATGAGCATGGCGCGCGGGCCGTGCGGCTGCGGCGCAGGCTCAAGTTTCACAAGGCCGGGTTGGAGTGCCACCGGGGGCAGGGTGGGCAAGGTGCGCGGGCTGAACGTGAATCCGTCGAGCGCCAGAGTCAGCAAGACCAGGGCGGCCATAATTCGTAATGACCGCTCGCGCGTCACGCGCATGAGGCCGCAGAGCAGCGCGACCACGGACGCGAGAATCAGCCCGCGCGTCGCGCCGTTCCAGAGCGTGGTCTGCGGATTTTCCGAGCGCGCCGGGTGCGCGTGCGCGAACCAGATCAGCGCGCCGACAACCACTGCCGCCGCGCCGCTGACGAGGAGCAGCGTGCGGAGCCGGGCGCGGGATGTGCCCTCGACCAGTGCGGCGACGCCGAAGGCCGCGAGCAGGGGCAGCGCGAAATTCACGAGGATGAGAAACTTCACCGGGAAGCGCATGAAGGAGAGCTGCGGGAATGCGCTGTTCAACGCCGGATACAAAAATCCATTTTCACCCAACCCGAGCGCGACGCCGAGCGCAACCAGCAGCGCGAGCCACCACACGCGCGCCTGCCGCACCAGCACCAGCGCGACGACCGCCAGCACCACGCCGCCTAGGCCCATGTAGTACGAGGCGATCCAATCCTGTCCCGGCTGGAAATAGCTCCCGATGGGCGCGCGATAACTGTGAAAAAGCGGCACGAAAAAATTCGCCCAGCCCCAGGACGGCATGGACCACGACGCGACGGAGACCTGGCCGCTGCGGTCGGAGGCGCGCATCAGTTCTAGGAACGGCAGCAGTTGGATCGCGGACAGCGCGGCGATGATCACAATCATCACGACCGCGCGCAGCATCGTTCGTCCGCGCGCCGTGTCGCCGCCAGAGAGATCAATCAGGAAGAGGCCGGCGACGGTGGCCCAGGTGAGCAGAATCATTTCCGGCGCACCGGCGAGCATTTGCCCCGCGCCGACGAGCGCGCCGAGGAGCAGTTGGCGTCCGCCCTTCTGCCAGGCGCGTTGCGCGAGCAGCACGACCCACGGCATGAGGCCGAGTGCGGCGATGTTGTTCGGCCACATGGCGCAGTTGAGCGTGAAGCCGCTAAAGACGAAGAACGTGCCGGCGACGCAGGCGGCGAAACGGTTTTGCGTCCAGCGTTGCGCGAGGAAATACATGCCGACTCCGCCCGCGAAGAGGTGCAGCAGACAGAATAAATTCAACGACCAGGGCAGGGGCAGCAGCAGATAGATGAGCGAGCCGGGGTAAAGGGTGAGCGTGTTCCACTGCGCGAGGAAGGGCATGCCGCAGGAGTTGAGCGGATTCCACAACGGCAGTTCGCCGCGCCAGAACGCCTCGCGATGATACTGCGCGACGGGGTGGCTGAAGTAGCCGAAGTCGCGCAGGTACAGAGTCTGAAAGCCGCACAGCACGGCGGCGAAGTTCGAGGCGAGCAGCGCGCCGAGCAGGGCGGCGAACCGGCCCGGCGTGAACCACGCGGTCCAGTGGGACGCGGTCGTTCCCGCTGCGCGGAATTGCGGAGCGGGCACCGTGGGAAGAATTTGGTCGCAGCCGGGCACGGGAAACCTAGCGGGATTTCACCGGGAATCTTGAACGGCCGGACGCGCGCGCCACGCCACCCACAACCCCATGCCGAGCAGGAGCGTGAACACCGTCACCGCGACCCCCGTGCGGAAGGCGCGGTCGTGATACTCAAACACCACCGTGCGCGCACCAGCGGGAACGACCACGGCTTGAAACGCATGGTTCGCGCGCAGGATGGGCGTGGGCTTTCCATCCACGCGCGCGCGCCATGCGCCGTAAAAACTTTGCGCGACGACCAGCATGGTGTCGGTCGAGGTCGTGACTTCAAAGTCGAGCCGGTGCGCGGTATGACGCGCGGCGGTGATGCGGGCGGCCGGATGGTTCGTCACGGTGGGCGGCAGTTGGGTGTGGAGCGGCAGATACACGATTTCCTTCGGCTGGAAGGTGCGGGACATCAGACCCGCGCCGGTTGTAGGCGGGTCGGCGAGGACCGGGCGCTGGCCGATGGTCGCCAGCGGCAGCGCGGTCGGACGGTTCGTCCAGTCGAAGATGGATTGCTTGGTGTTGATGTGCGCGATGCCGAGAAAATCCAGGAAGGGAAAATCCAGGTGATTGCTCTGATGCTGCCAGAGCTTGGCCCAGACCTGCCGCTGCTCGAAAAAATAGAGCGAGTAGAAACCTTCGGACGTGGGCACGCCTTCCACGAGATTGCAGTTGCTGAAGAGCGCCATCCGGTGGAGCAGAAAATCTTTTTCCGGATCGGAAATCATGGTGGCATAAAGCTGTTCGCTGGCCGGGCGCGTGAGCATGGCGCGGCCGCCGGAGAGGCCGGGCGCCGGCTCCAGTTTCACGAGTCCCGGCTGGAGCGCGCCGGCTGGAATGGTGGGATTCGTGTGCGGGCTTTGCGTCACGCCATCCACGCAGATCACCACGAGCGCCAGCAGGGCGAGCGTGCGCCGGGTGCGCTCCTGCGTAGCCCGCCACAACGCGCCGAGCAGCCCCACGAACACGACCAGCAGCCCCGCGCGGCTGGCTCCGTTCCAGAGCGTGACGGTGGAATTTTCCCACGGCGACGGCCGCCAGCACGCAAACGCGGTGACGCCGGCGATGACGGCCAGCACGGTGCCTGTGATCCACCACAGCGCGCGTGGCGGACGGTTTTCGGAAGCTGACTTCCAACGCGAGAGCGTGAACGCCGCCAGCAACGGGAGGACGAAATTCAGAATGATGAGGAACTTCACCGGGAAGCGCATGAACTCGAGCTTTGGTGCGATCCGGCGGAGCAGGGGATAAGCCCAGCCATTGTCCCCGAAGGCAAACGCGACACTGAAGACCGCCAACCCGGCGAGCAGCCACACGCGCGCGTTCCGCCGCCGGCCCACGGCGGCCAGCGCGAGCACCACGCCACACACGCCGGTGTAGTACGACGCGATCCATTCCTGCCCCGGCTGGAAATAGCTGCCGAGCGGTACGCGCAGGCTGCGGAAGAGCGGCACGAAAAAATTCGCCCAACCCCACGCGGGAATCGGCCAGTAACTTTCATCCAAGCCCTTCGAGCGGTCCGAGGCGCGCATCAGTTCAAAGAACGGCAGGAGTTGAGCGGCGGCGAGTCCGGCGATGAGCAGCGTGACGGCGGCGAATCGCAGCACGCCGCGCCCCGGCGTCATCTGGCGCGTGAACAGGTCCGTGACGAACAGTGCGCCGGTCATCAGCCAGGTGAACAAAATCATCTCCGGCGCCCCGGCCAGCATTTGCGCGGCCCCGACGAGCGCGGCGAGGAGCACGCGTCGTCCGCCCTCCTGCCAGGCGCGTTGCGTGAGCAGCACGACCCACGGCATGAGACCGAGCGCGGCGATGTTGTTCGGCCACATCAAACAGTTGAGCGTAAAACCATTGAAGATGAAGAGCAGGCCGGCCACGGCCGCGGCAAAGTTGTTTTCCGTCCAGCGTCGCGCGAGGAAATACATCCCCAGCCCGCCCACGAACGCGTGCAGCACGCAGAACAAATTCAATGACCACGGCAGCGGGAGCAGCAGATAGATCAGCGAGCCGGGGTAAAGGGTCAGCGTGTTCCACTGGGCAAGGAACGGGAGGCCGAGGTTGTTGTAGGGATTCCACAGCGGGATTTCCCCGCGCCAGAAACACTCGCGATGATAATGCGCAAGCGGGTGGCTGAAGTAACCGAAGTCGCGCAGGAAAAAACTCTGCCCGCCGAAGAGGACGGCGGCAAAATTCACTGCAAGCAGCGCGCCGAGCAGCGCGGCGAAACGCCCAGGCGTGAACCACGCGCTCCACGACGGCAGGGCCGTCATGGTTTCGCGCGACGCAACCGGGAGCGGTTCGGTGCAGCTTGTGAAGCCAGGCATCGTTCAACTAGCGGGCGTTGGCCGGGAATCTTGAACGGCTGGAGCGCCCGCTTCCCATGGCCTGACTCCGGCCAGTCCGGGATTGCTTCCGGGATTTCTTCCGCGTACCACTGCCGCCCATGAACACCACGCGCCGAATTTTGTTAGGAGTTTTGACCTGTCTCGTCGGGCTTTTCTGCCTGCCCGGTTGCAGCACGTCCAAGGCTCGCGACTCGTATGTCGAGAATCCCGGCTCGGACGGCGATGGCAGTTTCACCAACGGGCCGGAATACTCCATCGCCCGCGACCTCACCGACCTCGGTAGCGCGAAGGGCAGGTACTTCGAGTTCACGATGAAGCTGGCCGACAGTAAAATTTTTCGCGGTGATGATCCCACGTTGGAGCCGACGAAGAAGGCGGTGCGCACGGAGCGGAAAATTTATGTCTATGTCCCCGCAGCCTATCAGGACGGCACGCCTGCGCCGTTGCTCGTCATTCACGATGGGCCGGGCCAGATGGGACTGGTTCGCCACGCGCTCGACAACCTGACGACCTCCAAAGACCCGACGCGGAAGCTGCCCGCGTTCATCGCCATCGCCGTGCAGAACGGCGGCAACGACGGCAAGAACAGCCAGCGCGGCCTGGAATACGACACCATGTCCGACCGGCTGGCGCGTTTCATCAACGACGAAGTGCTGCCGGCGGTGCTGGCGAATGCGGACATCAAGGCGGCCTACCCGAAGCTGGCGTTCACCGCGAATCCGTGGGGCCGCGCGGTGCTGGGTTGCAGTTCTGGTGGCGCGGCGGCGTTGAGCATGGCGTGGTTCCGTCCTGATTTGTTCCGCCGCGTGATGGCTTACTCCGGCACCTTCGTGGACCAACAGGATGACGACGCGCCGGACGAGGCCAAGTATCCACTCGGCGCGTGGGAATATCACTCCAGCATGAAGCTCATCGAGACGAGCGAGAAAAAGCCGCTCCGCATTTTCACGCACGTTTCGGAAAATGATCTGCGCGCGAAAGACGACGAGAGCACCTATCACAACTGGGTGATGGCTGGCGGACGCACCGCCGCCGCGCTGAAGGCCAAGGGCTATCACCACCGCTTCGTCTTCACCCGCGCCACGGGCCACTGCGACAAACGCGTCTTCGAACTGACGCTGGCGGACACGCTGGTCTGGGTCTGGCGCGGGTATCACGCCGAGTAGGGCCGGGTTTCCAATCCTGAAAGGATTGAAATCATCCAGCCCAGGGTTGCGCTGCGGAGGCGCTACCCTGGGTCAGTTGTTCCGAAGAATTCCCCAACCCTGTAAGGGTTGCATCATCAACTGACTGGGCGTCCAGGATTCAACCCTTTCAGGGTTGATGACTCACCACGCAACAAACCCAGCGTAGCGTCTCGGCGACGCAACGCTGGGCTGGATTATCCGAATCCTTTCAGGATTCAAAAACGGACACCAGTAGGCGCGGCGAAAGGCCGGAACTGGCAGGTCGTCGTCGCTCCGCGCGCGCCAAACCAGGAAGGGAAGGGATGGTTCGGAACTTTTCACGCCGCACTCTTCACGCGCGGAGCGGCGACACCCCACCGCTCCCCTCACAGCAGCCACGCGCTCTGGCTGTCTTTGTAATGACGGCGGCACACGGACACGTAGCGTTCGTTGCCGCCGATTTCGATCTGTGCGCCGCTTTTCACCGGTGCGCCGCTGGCGTCGAGGCGCAGAACCATCGTGGCCTTGCGCCCGCAGTGGCAGATGGTTTTCAACTCGATCAAGTTGTCTGCCCACGCGAGCAACCACAGGCTGCCTTCAAACAAGTTCCCGAGAAAATCCGTCCGCAGTCCGTAGCACAGCACGGGAATGCGCAGCCGGTCCGCGAGATCGGTGAGCTGCTCGACCTGGGCCTTGGTGAGAAACTGCGCCTCGTCCACGAGCACGCAGGAGAGCACGCCCTTCGCGTGCTGCGCCTCGGCGATGGTGAAAAGATTTTCGTCGCGCGCGAAGGCGCGAGCCTCCGCCGAAAGCCCGATGCGCGAGGCCACCTTGCCGATGCCGGCGCGGGTATCCAGCGCGGGCGCGAGCACCAGCGTGTTCATGCCGCGCTCCTGGTAATTGTAGCTGGACTGGAGGAGCACCGTGCTCTTCCCGGCGTTCATCGCCGAGTAATAAAAATAGACTTTCGACATGGCCTTCGATTTGTGACGCGCGGGTTCTACCGGCCCCCTGCGCCGGCAACAATGTCGAACGTCATTTCCCGACGCAGAACAGGCTCTTGTCTGAGCGGATGATCAGGCGCTGGCCGCTCACGGCCATGGAGGCCTGGCATTTTTCCCCCAGTGTATTCTTCGCCAGCACTTTGAACTCGGGCGCGGCGACGATCACCGTCGTGTCGCCACTCTCGGAGAGGAAATAAATTTTGCCGTCGGCGTGGATGGGCGAAGCGCTGTAGTTTCCGCCCACGCGTTCCTGCCAGATGATTTCGCCGTTCGCCGCGCTGTAGCAGTAGGCCACGCCTCCGTCGGTGATGGAGAAAAGATTGGTGCCGACAAGAATCGGCGAAGGCTGCGTGGTCACGCCTTTCTTCTGCTCCCACAAAATGTGCGTGGCGGTCACGTCGCCTTTGGCTCCAGCGAGTTTCACGGCGCGCAGCGTGGGTTTCTCAAAGCCGGACGAGGCGTAGATCACACCATCGCCCAGCACCGGCGAAGGCGTGACGCCTTCGCCCTGCGCGTAAATGAACCAGATGAGCGCGCCCGTCTTGGGATCAAAGCCCTGCACGCGGTCGCCCGCTCCACTGATGATTTGATCCCGTCCATCCACCTTCGCGACGAAGGGCGTGACGTGGGCGATGCGGGACATCCCGCGCTGGCCGGTCCACACGCGCTTCCCGGTCTTCGTGTCCAAGGCGACGACGAGCGCCTTGTCCCAGGGGATTTGCCAGCCGGTCTTTTCATTGTCGTCCACCTTGGGCCAGTTGCCGGCGGCGGTCACGGGGTTGCTGCCGTCGTAAGCCATGATGAGCAATCCCTCGTGCAGAATGGGCGATGAGCCGAGACCGTGTCGCGAATAGAATGCCACCTCGCGATTCGTCCACACGACTTCGCCCTGCATCGTGAGCGCGACCACACTGCCATCGCCGAAGACGGCATAAACTTTCTCGCCATCCGTGGTGGCCGTGGGTGTGGCGTGGGAATTTTTGTTCTCCTTGCGGCGCGGTTGTTGTTCGAGGACTTGCTTGTTCCAAAGCACCGCACCAGTCGCAGCGTCCACGCAGAGCACATGGCACTTCGATCCATTCTCCGTCACGCTGGTGAGGAAGATTTTTGCATTCCACACGATGGGCGAAGACCACCCCTCGCCGGGAATGGCCGTTTTCCAGACGACGTTCGATGTGGCACTCCAGTGCAGCGGCAGGCCGACGGCGCGCGAATGTCCCTGCCCGTTCGGCCCGCGAAAGCGCGGCCAGTTTTCGGCAGCAGCTCTGGACGGTGCGGTGGAAAAGGACACGGAGTCATGGGTTGAACAGCCGGAGAACAGAACGGCGGCACAGGCGAGCGTGAGCAGAATGAGTCGTTGCATCGCGGAGAAATTAGTGAGCGAGCGGCGGGCGACAAGGGGAAACAGCGTGACCAGCGGATGCCGGGCGCATCTTGAGGGCGTGTTGCTCAAATCAAAGCGGAGCGCGGACCGCCGAGTCCGCGTGTTCATGCTCCCTGAAAATGTTGGCAACTCTTGAAGTTCAGATCGCGCGGACTCGGCGGTC
>JAYVQC010000082.1:0-30444 GCA_043757045.1 Akkermansia sp.
TCGCACAATTCAATTTTCAATGAGCAGCGACCGTTTCCGGTCAAAATTCTCAACCCTCTTATCGAAGGGACGCGGAGGTTACTGACTTTTTTCCACGCGTCAAAACTTTTCTAAAACTTTTTTCTCATCCGCCTAGTTTAGGGGACAAAAAACCTCAGTGCTGAATTACCGCTGCCTCGTTCAGCAACTGAGTTCGTTCGTTTGAACGAGCAGAGGTTTGCTTTCAGAGCAGTGAGTGTCAAAACTTTTTTCCTCACTACGGGCGTCCTGATAAGCGCAACCTTGATTCAAGCCTTTGTTTGCAGGCAAAATCACACAGCCCTCATTTTGATCTTTTCTAAAATCAAAACGCCAATCCCGTCACCACAGCCTCTTGAACCACCGTTACATCCACCGAGTTCATGGCTGCGGTCAGTTCCTGATCCGTTCCTTTGATGGGGCCACCGTCGTAGCGGTAGTATTCGAGATTGCGTCCGTTGACCGCAGGGTTCGGAACCAATTTGAAAGAATTGCCGTAAGGATGATTCGTCGCGTTCAAGGTCATGGCCTCGATCACGATCTGGTTCGGAACCTTCACAGCCGCAGCTAGATGCATGAGTGCCGTATCCACGCTGAGAAACGCATGGCAGCGGCGCAAAAGTGCAGCAACTTGGCGCAAATTTTTCGTTTCTGGAATCAGGATGCCGGAGCCTACTTCGGCCCGGATCCGTGCGTGCGCTTCCCTCTCCTCCGGGCCGCCAAGCAGAACCACCGCCGCATCCGCTCGCGTAGACGTAAGATGCTTGAACAACTTGATATAGTTCGACAACGGCCACCGTTTCAGTGGCAAGTTTTTTGTCCCGCCTGAGCCGACGTGAACACCCAGCACTCGGCGCGTGACAAACTGATGGGCAGCCGCGAATTCACTGGCAAATTGTTCCTCGGCCGGCGTGAGAAACAACTCCATTTCATGCGATTTGAGCAATGTTTTACCACCAATCAGCGGCAGCAAACGATTGTTGTTCTCGATGCTGTGGATGGTGTAATCCTCCGCGACCATGGCGTGCATGAACCACGCGCGATCCAGCCAACCCGTGGTGTCGTAGCGGTGGCCCACGCGTCGTTTCGCGCCGATGAAAGCGGCCAGCGCACGGTAAGCCAGCCGTCCTTGCGTGTGCGCGTTGATGGAAATGTCGTATCGCTCGCGCCGGAGTTGGTGAAGAAAGGGCAGCGAGGCCACCGCACCGTCATTGATCAAGTTTTTCTGCCAGACGCGATTGATGTTCGGATTGCCTTCGAGCAAGTCCTTCGCGCCCGCCCACATGACTAAGACATCAATTTGCGCCGTCGGAAAATTCGCACGCAACTCCCGCAGGAGCGGCGTGGCGATCAGCGTGTCGCCGATCCCGGACATGGCGATGACAAGAATTTTCATGTGTGAACGCGCGTAAATAGCCCGCAGTCCGGCAAACTCCAAATCTCAAATCCCAAAATCCAAACAAACTCCTCGCTCCAAAACGCAATCATTCAGGTCTTGCTCTCGATGCGGACAAGCCGCGTTTGGAGTTTGAAATTTGTTCAGATTTTGGATTTTGGATTTCCCGGTTTTCGCGATAGTCAGCCCATGTCTCTGCGAGTTCTCATCGTGCCGGACAAATTTAAAGGCACGCTCACGGCGCAACAAGCCGCCGATGCCATCGCGCGCGGCTGGTCGTCCGCGCGCGCTGCCGATACCGTGGAAGTGCTCCCGATGAGCGATGGCGGCGACGGCTTCGGCATCGTTCTGGGTGCGCTGTTAAAGGCTGAAACCCGCGTCACCAAAACCGTGGATGCGGCGCACCGGCCCATTTTCGCTGAGTGGTGGTGGGAGCCGAAGAGCGCCACCGCCATCATCGAGGCCGCGCGCGTGAATGGCCTGGCGCAAGTGCCGCGCGGAAAATTTCATCCCTTCGAACTGGACACCTTCGGCCTCGGCGCGGTGATTCAAGATGCCGTCTCCACCGGCGCAAAGCGCTGCGTGATGGGCATCGGCGGAAGTGCAACGAACGACGGCGGCTTCGGTGTCGCCCGCGCGCTGGGTTGGGAATTCTTCAACGCCAAGAGCGCCGCGCTCGAGCGCTGGACGGATTTGCACTCGCTCACGCAAATCAAAATTCCGCAGCGCGACCAATGGTTCGAGGAATTCTCCGTGGCCGTGGACGTGAACAATCCATTGCTCGGTCCGACGGGTTGCGCCCGTGTTTATGGGCCGCAGAAGGGCTTGAAGGAAACGGATTTTGAGTTCTCCGAACGCTGCCTCGGAACGCTGGCTGGACTCGCGGAGCAGGAGCTTCACCTCACGACCGCGACCATGCCAGGCACGGGCGCGGCAGGCGGGCTGGGCTTCGGACTCGCCACATTTCTGGGCGCAAAACTGGAGCCAGGTTTCGCGCTCTTCGCGCAACTCACCGGCCTGCATGACCGCCTGGCCGCCGCCGATCTTGTCGTCACGGGCGAAGGCGCGATTGATGAGCAAACGCTGATGGGCAAAGGCGTTGGTGAACTGGCCCTGCTTTGCCGTCAACTCGGCAAACCCTGCGTCGGCCTCGCCGGCGTGGTCACGGACGAGCAAAAGGCGCGCGAACTTTTCCACGATGTGCGTGCGATGGTCACTGTAACCAACCCGGACGACGCGCGCGCCAACGCCGCCCGATGGCTCGAAGAAATCGCGAGGCTTGGTGCGGGCAGCCTGGTGCTTTAACGTCACGCCGTGTCCGACACGCTCGTCGTCAATGAAGTTTATCTGAGCCTGCAAGGTGAGAGCACTTTTGCGGGCCTACCGTGCGTCTTCGTGCGCCTGACCGCATGCAATCTCCGCTGCTCCTACTGCGATACGGCCTACGCTTTTACAGAAGGCGGGAAGCAATCTCTGGACGTGATTCTCGCTGAGATTCGCCTTCTCGCTGCTCCTTTCACTGCTCCGAATGGCGAGCTTGGCATTCCGAGTTGGAAACTTCCGCTCGTCGAACTCACCGGCGGCGAACCCCTGCTCCAGCCGAACGCACTTCCTCTGATGAAGGCGCTCTGCGACGACGGTCTCACCGTGCTCATCGAGACCAGCGGTGCGCACGACATCTCGAAAATTGATCCGCGCGTGCGACGCATCATGGATTTGAAAGCGCCGAGTAGCGGCGAAGTCGCGCGCAACCGTTTCGAGAACATCGCGCACTTGAAAGCCACCGACGAAGTGAAGTTTGTCCTCGGCACGCAAGAGGATTACGACTGGGCCAAAGAGCAGATCATCCAGCACCAGCTTGCCAGAATCTGTCCGTTGCTTTTTTCGTGGGTGCAGCCGCTCGCGCCGGAACAGCAGCATCCATCGCTCAAAAAAGTTCCCGCCGGCCAGACGCCGATCACCCGCCGCGAACTCGCCGAAAAGATCATCGCCGACGCACTGCCCGTGCGCTTCCAGTTGCAGATGCATAAGTTCGTGTGGCCGCAGGAACAGCGCGGAGTTTGAAGCCATAGATGAAATCCACCGCCACACTCCAGCTCTTGCGCGACTACGAATCGCGCAACATCACTTTCACCGAGGCGGACGGCTCATGGCCCATCGTGTGGGAGCGCGCACGCGGCGTGAACGTCTGGGATGCGGAAGGAAAAAAGTATCTCGACCTCACGGCGGCGTTCGGTGTAACGGCGGCGGGCCACGCGAATCCACGCGTCGTGCGCGCTGGCCAACGTCAGATGGCCACGCTGCTTCACGCGATGGGCGATGTGCATCCGCACGCGCTCAAGGCGCGGCTCGCCCGTGAATTGAGCGCGCTGACATTTGAGAAGTGGTCCAAGGTCCGAAGTCCAAAGTCCAAGGTCGGCAAAACCATCTTCTGCAATTCCGGCTTCGAGGCCGTGGAAGCGGCGCTGAAAACCGCCGTGCTCGCGACGGGAAAACGGGGCGTGATTGCCTTCACCGGTGCGTATCACGGCCTCGGCTACGGCGCGCTGAACGCCACGCATCGCGAGCATTTCCGCGCACCATTCCGTTCGCAACTGGGAAAATTCGGGCAATTCGCGACGTTTCCGCCCACGTCATCCGACCTAACAAAACTCCAGACACACCTCCGGCAAATTTTTCGGAAGCACAAAATCGGCGCAATCCTCGTTGAGCCGATGCAAGCCCGCGGCGGGATCAACATTCCGCCGCCAGAGTTTCTACGGATGTTGCGACGGGTGTGTGATCAGCACGGCGCGCTGCTCATCCTCGATGAAATTTACACCGGCTTCGGGCGGACTGGCGCGTGGTTTGCGTGCGAGCACAGCGGCGTGATTCCTGATTTGATCTGTCTCGGCAAGGCGCTCACCGGCGGCTTCCCGCTCTCGGCCTGCGTCGGCCGCGCGGACGTGATGAACGCGGCATGGCCAGCCAGCACGGGGGAGGCGATTCACACCAGTACGTTCCTCGGCCACCCCGTCGGCTGTGCGATGGCCCTGGCAAACATCGCGGAGATTCGCGCGAAGAAACTAGTTCCCCGCAGCGCCGAGCTGGGTGAAATACTGTTGAGGGGGTTGTCCAAGGTCCAAAGTCCAAAGTCCAAAGTCGTCTGTCGCGCGCGGGGGATTGGACTAATAGCGGGCGTTGAATTGCTCAATGAAAACGGCTCACCCGCCACGGAACTTTCGCTGCGCATCATCAAGAAATTACTCCATCGCGGCTTCATTTTTCTGCCCGAGGGCGAGCACGCAAACGTCATCAGCTTCACACCGCCGCTGACTATTTCGGAGGCGCAACTGCGCCGCGCGGTAGCAGCGTTGCAGGAATCTCTCGACGAAGAATGAAACTTTCGGACATGCGGGAACTGCTCACCGTGCGCGACATCCAGCTCACGAAGTCGCTGGGGCAGAATTTTCTCCACGACCAAAACCAGTTGCGCCGAATCGCGGATGCGGGTGCTTTGACGAAAACGGACCGCGTGCTGGAGATCGGTCCAGGCTTGGGACCGCTCACGGAATTACTGCTCGAACGGTCCGGCCAAGTGCTCGCTATCGAGAAAGATTTGCGGCTGGTGACGGTGTTGCGCGAGCGATTCGCGACCGTGGCCAACCTTGAATTGCAACACGCCGACGCGCTCGACGTGGTGAAAGATCACACGCGCGACTGGCACGACTGGAAGCTCGTGGCGAATCTTCCCTACTCCGTGGCGTCGCCGATTCTTGTGGAACTGGCGCAGAACGCCCGTCGCCCCGAACGCCTCGTCGCCACACTGCAACTGGAAGTCGCACGCCGCCTGATGGCGAAAGCGGATGACGACGACTACGGCCTGCTGACGCTGCTCGTGCAGTTGCGCTACGAGGCCAAGGAGTCGTTCAAAATACCCCGCCGTTGCTTCTTTCCCGAGCCAGACGTGGATTCCGCCTGCGTGGTGCTGCGGCGGCGAGAGACGCCGCTGTTGCCCGAAGCGCAGCACCAGATGTTCGAGTGCGTTGTGCGGCTCGCGCTTTCGCAGCGGCGCAAAATGCTGGTGAAACTGCTCAAGCAAACCTGGCCGGTGGAGAAAATCACCGCCGCATTGGCGGAGCTGCAACTGCGGCCCGACGTGCGCGGCGAAAAACTCTCGCTGGAACAATTCGTGGCTCTGACCCAAATCCTTTCGGCATGAACGCCGGGACCCGGAGCGCGGGTTTTCAACCCGCAGCAACGTGTGATGACGGAGGCCAGAAAAAAATCCAGTGTGCCTCGCAAGTGGAGGCTTGCTGCGGGCTGAAAGCCCGCGCTCCGAAATAATTTATGAGCGAAGAAATTTTTGACGTGGTGAACGAGCGCGATGAAGTCGTGGGCCGTGCCCCGCGCCGTGAAGTCCACCGCACCGGACTGCGACATCGCGCCATTCACGTCTTCATCTTCAACGCGCGCGGCGAGGTGTTTTTGCAAAAGCGCTCAATGAGCAAAGACAGTTCGCCCGGCCTTTGGGATTCCTCCGCCTCCGGACATCTCGATAGCGGCGAGGATTACGACGCGTGCGCGGTGCGGGAGTTGCGCGAGGAAATTGGACTCGTGGTGAACGCGCCGCCCAGCCGCGTCTTCAAGGTAAGCCCGTGCGCTGAGACAGGGCAGGAGTTCGTGTGGCTCTACGAAGGCGCGAGCGAAGGCCCTTTCACTTTGCACCCGGAGGAAATTGACGGCGGTGACTGGTTCACCCGCGCACGGGTGGCTCAGTGGATGAACGAACGCCCGCAGGATTTCGCGCCCGCGTTCGTGCTGCTGTGGAAAAGATATTCGTGAATGCCTCTGCGCCTGACGCAACGATTCCATGCCATCCAGAGACCTGATTCCCTCACCGAAAGGGTGTCACACAGGTTGAAAACCGACTTTGTGAAAAAAATCACAAAACGGCTTGCCGCGTTTTTTCTCGGTGGATAGGTTGCCGCGTCACGGAATTTCGTCCGTGCTTGCTCCAGCGTGCGTATGCAAGACACCGCAACAAAAACGGCGACAACTGAGTTCGGCTACAACTCGAAAATCGAGGGCGAGGTCATTGTGACCCGCGTCGATGCCGCGCTGAATTGGTTCCGCAGCAACTCCCTCTGGCCGATGCCCATGGGCCTCGCGTGTTGCGCCATTGAACTGATGGCGGCGGGTGCAAGTCGCTTTGACATCGCGCGCTTCGGCTCCGAGGTCATGCGCTTTTCCCCCCGTCAGTCCGACGTGATGATCGTGGCGGGCACGGTCACTTACAAAATGTCGATGGCGGTGAAGCGCATTTACGACCAGATGGCCGAGCCGAAGTGGGTCATTGCGATGGGCGCGTGCGCCTCGACTGGTGGCATGTATCGCAGCTATGCCGTGCTGCAAGGCGTGGACAATATCATCCCGGTGGATGTTTACATCGCGGGCTGTCCGCCGCGTCCCGAAGCGCTGCTCGACGCGCTGATCAAGTTGCAGGGGAAAGTCAGCAAGGAATCGGTGCTCGGCCTGAGACGCAAAGTCGCCGCCTGACGCAGAACTTGAATTTTCATGGCCGCTCTCGATTTCGCCAATCAACTCCAAGCCAAGTTCGGTGAATTACTCTCCGAACCGGCGGAGTTTCGCGGCGAAACCACGCTGATTGTCGCGGATGCCGAGCGCATCGCGGAAGTTTGCGAGTTCGCGAAGAAGTCGCTCGGGTTTAACATGCTGCTCGACATCACGGGCATCGACAACTACGGCGAAGACCCGCGCTGGACGGTCGTTTACGAGCTTTACCAGATGGAGCAGAAGACGCATCTGCGGCTGAAGACCAGCGTGAGCGAGGAGAAGTCCGAGTTGCCGACGATCAGCGCAGTCTGGCGCACGGCGGATTGGCACGAGCGCGAAATCTACGACATGATGGGCGTGCGTTTTAGCGGACATCCCGACTTGCGGCGCATCCTCATGTGGGATGGCTATCCTTACTTCCCGCTGCGCAAAGATTTTCCGCTTGCGGGCAAACCCTCGGAGATGCCGGATGTGGCTTTCACCAAAACTGCGCCCCTCGAAGGCGGGCCGTTCGTCACCGTGGCGGGCGGCAACGGCGCTTTGAATCGCGAGCCGCGCGTGAGGACACCAGACAAGTAAATGGCCACGACTCAAGAAATTACGTTTCGTGACACGCCTTCGCGGATTGCTGCGGCGGACGCTCAGCACTTGGGCGAAACGGAAGCGCAGCTCGTCACACAGGCCTCGGAAATGGAAGGCGAGAAGATGGTCCTCAATATGGGACCGTCGCATCCGTCCACGCACGGCGTGTTGCGCATCGTGCTGGAGATGGATGGCGAAATCATCACGAAGGCGATTCCCGATATCGGCTACCTGCATCGCGGTGACGAGAAGATCGCCGAGAACATGACCTACACGCAGTTCATCCCGTACACGGATCGACTGGATTATCTCGCGCCTCTGGCGAACAACGTGGCGTACGCGCTCGCCGTGGAAAAGCTGATGGGCATTGACCAGAAGCTGCCGCCGCGCTGCCAATACATCCGCGTGATCTGCTGCGAACTGGCGCGCATCTCGGCGCATCTGCTCGGGCTGGGCGCGTATGCGATGGACGTGGGCGCGCTGACCGTGTTCATGCACACGTTCACGCAGCGCGAGAAGCTCTACAATCTGTTCGAGGCGCTGACCGGCGCGCGGTTCACCACGAGCTACACGCGCATCGGCGGCGTTTCGCGCGACACGCCGCCCGGCTGGATCGCGGCGGTGCGGAAATTCTGCGATGAAGTGGTGGTGAACTTCGATGAATCGGAGACGCTGCTCACACGCAACCGCATCTTCGTGGATCGCACGCGCGATGTCGGCGTCATCTCGAAGGAAGACGCGATTGATTACGGATTGACCGGCCCGAACCTGCGCGGCAGCGGCGTGGATTACGACGTGCGCAAGGCCAACCCGTATCTCATCTACAAAGATTTGGAATTCGACGTGCCCATCGGCTCGGTCGGCGATTGCTACGACCGCTACCTCGTCCGCATGGAAGAGATGCGCCAGAGCGTGCGTATCGTGCGCCAGTGCCTCGACCGCATTCCCGGCGGGCCGGACAACGAAGGCAAAGAGCCGGTGAACATCGCCGATGGCAAGGTCACGTTGCCGCCGAAGAACAAAGTGCTGACGAGCATGGAAGAACTGATTCATCAGTTCATCAACGTGACGCAGGGCGTGAATGCGCCGCCTGGAGAAATCTATTTCGGCGCGGAAAACCCGAAAGGCGAGTTGGGCTTCTACATCAACTCGCGCGGCGGCGGCACGCCGTATCGCTTGAAGATTCGCGCGCCCTCGTTCTGCAACCTGAGCATCATGTCGCATGTCCTGCCCGGCCACATGATGAGCGACGTGGTGAGCATTCTCGGCTCGATTGATTTCGTGATGGGAGAGTGTGACCGATGAGCGAACACTTCGATCCAATCCCCAACGCGCTTCGCCCCGACCCGGCGTGGAAACCCACGTCCGCGCTCGAAGCGGAAGTCGCCGAGTTGCTCACGCACTATCCCTCGGACAAGGCGCGCGCCGCCTCGCTGATGGTGCTGCACGCCATCCAGGAAGCGCACGGCTGGATTCCGCAGGAAGCAGTGGCTTGGGCGGCGAAGAAGCTGGGCCTGTCACCGATCAACATCTACGAGATCGTGACCTTCTATCCGATGCTCCGGCGCGAACCGTTCGGGAAGTTTCACTTGAAAGTTTGCCGCACGTTGAGCTGCGCGCTCGGCGGCTCCGGCGAGTTGCACGAAAATTTTTGCTCGCGCCTGGGACTGGATTCCCGCGCGCACGGCCCGCAAACCACGAAAGACGGCAAATACACAGTCGAGTTTGTCGAATGCCTCGCAAGCTGCGGCACCGCCCCGGTGATGATGTGCAACGAAGACTTCTACGAGGGAGTCTCAAATGCGAAGGCGGACGAGATCATGGCGAAGTGCAAATGAAGAAGTCGTCGCTCTATCTCGAAACCTCGGTGGTCAGCTATCTGACGGCGCGGCCCGCTCCCGACTTGAACACGGCGGCCCACCAGCAGATCACCTTGGAGTGGTGGGAGACGAAGCGGAAGAATTTCGACCTCTACATTTCAAAAGTGGTGATGAAGGAGGCAGCGACAGGTGATTCCGAAGCCGCCGCGCGGCGGGTCAAACTTCTGAAGCCGCTGCGCATGTTGCCCATCAATCGCGAGGTGGTTGAGTTGGCGCGCGCTTTGTGCCAGCGCCATTCCTTGCCGGTGAAGGCTACCGACGACGCCTTCCACATTGCCCTCGCCGCCGTGCATGGCATGCACTTTCTGCTGACTTGGAACTGTACGCATATCAACAATGTCACGACGATTGACCAAATCCGGGAGGTTTGCGGGGAACATCACTGCGCGTGCCCCGTGATTTGCACGCCGGACGAACTCATCCGAATCTGAACCATGAAAGACCCAATTGTTTCGGACATTCGCAAGATTCGCGACGCGCACGCCACGAAGTTCAACAACGACTTCGAGGCCATCGCCGCCGATTGGTTGAAGGAACAGACCGCGGCGAAACGCGCCGGACAGAAGTTCGTGGATTTGTCCGCGAAGGCGGCCCGGCGGCACCGTCACTCAACAGGCTCATAACCGACAAAGCCAGATGCCATTCGTAAATCACAAATCGAAGATTGGAGACGGAAGTTGGCTGCCCGACATGGATTTGAACCATGACAAAGCGATTCAGAGTCGCTTGTGCTACCGTTACACCATCGGGCAATGCCAGAGCCGCGAGAAGGTAGGGAGTTTCATTCCTGAGTCAAGACGCTGATATGCCCGAACAATTCCGACTCATCCTCAAGCACGCCGACGCGGCGGGTTACTCGAACGACCTCGAGTGCTACCTGCGTCACGGCGGCTACGAGGGCTTGAAGAAGGCGCTCGCCACTGCTCCGAAGGATTTGCCGGATGGGAAGAAGTTGTCTCCGCAGGAAGTCATTCGCGAGGACGTGAAGGCTTCGGGGCTGCGCGGGCGCGGCGGCGCGGGTTTCTCGTGCGGACTGAAGTGGTCGTTCGTGGATCGCCGCAGCGGCAAGCCCATTTACCTCATCTGCAACGCGGACGAATCCGAGCCGGGCACGTTCAAGGACCGCCAGATCATCCACAAGGATCCGCACCAATTGATCGAGGGGATGATCATCTCCTGCTTCGCGAACGACGTGAAGCTCGCCTACATCTACATCCGTGGCGAGATGCCCGAGGGCGCGAAGATTTTGAATCGCGCGTTGAAGGAAGCGAGGGCGAAAGGTTTTCTCGGCAAGAACATCCTTGGCAGCGGCTACGATCTGGAAATCCACGTTCATCGCGGCGCGGGCGCTTACATCTGCGGCGAGGAGACCGGCCTGATTGAATCGCTCGAAGGCAAGCGACCCTATCCGCGCATCAAGCCGCCGTATTTCCCGGCCATCCTTGGCCTCTGGATGTGCCCGACCATCGTCAACAACGTCGAGACGCTCTGCAACGTGAAGCACATCGTCGAGATGGGCGCGGGCGCGTTCGCGAAACTCGGCACGCCGAACAACACCGGCACGCGCATCGTGAGCCTCAGCGGCAACGTGAAGAAGCCGGGCTATTACGAAATCGAAGTCGGCAAGGTCACGATTGGCGAATTGATTTTCCACCCGGACTTCGGCGGCGGCCTGCGCGAGCCCGAGCCGGGCCTGCCACCGCGCAAATTGAAAGCCGTCATTCCCGGCGGTTCCTCCGCGAAAGTTTTCAAAGCCGGCGAGAAATTTAAGCTCAAGAAGAAAGGCGCGGATGGCAACATGACCGAGGTCGAAACCGACATGCTCGACCTGCCCTACGACTTCGACTCGCTCGCCGCCGCCGGTTCGATGTCCGGCTCCAGCGCCATCATCGTGATGGACGACTCGGTGGACATCGTCGAGGCGCTGGCGAACATCGCCGAGTTTTACGCGCACGAGAGTTGCGGCCAATGCACGCCCTGCCGCGAAGGCTCGCTCTGGATGTCGAAGGCGCTCCACCGCCTCGCGCACGGTGAAGGCCGCAAGAGCGATGCGGATTACTTGCTCGGCATCGCCAACAACATTCCCGGCGGCCGCACCATCTGCGCCTTCGGCGAAGCCTGCTCGTGGCCGGTGCAAAGTTTCGTCGGCAAGTTCAAGGACGAGTTCATCGCCAAGGGCGAAGCGGACGAAGCGCGTCGCGCCAAAAGCGGAGCCGGGCCGTCACACGAAATGAAGATCGCGGCGAGTCCGCAATGACCAATGCCCAAGCTGTATGAATACTTCGGACTGGTGGTTTACTTCTACGCGAACGAGCACGAGCCGGTTCACGTTCACGGGGAGTTCCAGGGACGCGAGAGCAAAGCGGAGTTTGTTCTCCGTGATGGACGCGTGGTGCGAATCATCTTCCGAACTGTTCCCGGTCGCCGGCCGCTCACGGGTGCAAAGCTGCGTGACTTCAAAGCGCTGGCCCGCTTCAAGGCGGACGACATCGTGCATCGCTGGGTTGATTTTCATGTGTTGCACAAGCACAACGAGCCGGAGCGCATCGCGCGCAAACTGAAATGAAGGCGACAAAAACGAAATACATCGATGTCGTTGGGGCGGAATACGCCTCGGACTACAAGATCCGCGTCGCCTTCAATGACGCCACCGAACGGCTCGTGGACTTCGAGCCTTTCCTTCGGCGAGCGCAGCATCCCGACATGGCACAGTATCGCGCGCTGAGGAAGTTCAAGTCATTCCAAGTGGTGGACGGAAACCTCATGTGGGGCGACTACGAAATGATTTTCCCCGTGTGGGATTTGTATCGCGGAGAAATTTGATGTCCACCGTCGCCACAACCGAACCGAAGCCCGCCGCGCCGGCGGTCGAGACCATCACCGTGAAGGTGGATGGCAAGGCCATCGCCGTGCCGAAGACCATGCCCGATCCGATCACGGGCAAGCCGGTGGCGACCACGATGATTCAGGCCACTGCCCTCGCGAAGGTGGACGTGCCGCACTACTGCTATCATCCGAAGCTGGCGGTCGCGGGCAATTGCCGCATGTGCCTCGTCGAGTTCGGCACGCCCGCGATGGGGCCGGACCGCAAGCCACTGCTCAACGAGGACGGCTCGCCGAAGATCGCGAAGTCGCCGCGGCCCGCCATCGCGTGCGCCACGCCGATTTCGCCGGGCATGGAGATTTACACGGCCACGCCGGGCGTGAAGCAGATGCGCGAAGGCGTGCTCGAATCGCTGCTCATCAATCATCCGCTCGACTGTCCGATTTGCGATCAAGCTGGCGAGTGCAAGCTCCAGGAATACTCGGTTGATTACGGCCAGGCGCAGAGCCGCTTCGTCGAGGCGAAGGTTCACAAGCCCAAGCGCATCGAACTTGGACCGCGCATCGTGCTCGACGCCGAGCGTTGCATTCTCTGCACGCGCTGCATCCGCTTCACCAAGGATGTCGCGGGCGACGACGCTCTCGGCATCGTGAATCGCGGCAGCTACAACACCATCTCCGCGTTTCCCGGCCAGCCGTTCGACAACAACTACACGCTCAACACCGTGGACATTTGTCCCGTGGGCGCACTCACGTCGAAAGATTTTCGTTTCCAGATGCGTGTGTGGTTCCTCAAGGAAACCAAGAGCCTCTGCACGAGCTGCGGCACGGGGTGCAACGTCGTCGTCGGTTCGCGCGAGGAGAAAGTCTATCGCTACGAGCCTCGCGAGAACGATGCGGTGAACGCGGCGTGGATGTGCGACGCTGGCCGACTCAACTACAAGTGGATTGGCAGTGAGAAGCGTTTGGGAAAAGTCCAAGGTCCAAAGTCCAAAGTCCAAGGTCAGGCTGTCACTTGGTCGTCAGTGCTCGGCGATATTTCTGAACTCTTGCGGAAGGCTGCTGCTGGCTCGGTTGCCATCGTAGCTGCTGCGCGCCAGACGAACGAAGAGTTGTTCCTGCTCAAGAAGCTGGCGACGAAGCTGGGTGCGATTACTGATTCTGTCCCGCGCACCGGCGAAGCCGACAAGCTGCTCGTCGTCGCTGACAAGAATCCGAACACGAACGGTGCAATCCTCACCGGCATCGTGGATTGCCACGCCGAGATGGGCCGCAACTTCCCGAAGATCGCCGATGGCATTCGCGCCGGGAAGATTAAGACGCTCATCGTCTTCGGTGAAGACGTGACCAAACACGGCCTCAGCGCCGACCTGTTCGCGAAACTCGATACGCTGATCGTCAGCGACATCTTGCCGAACAAGACGACCGAGGCGGCGCATTATCTATTGCCCGGTTGCGCGCACGCCGAGAAGCGCGGCTCGTTCACCAACATCAAGGGCCGCGTGCAACGCTTCACGAAAGCTGTCGAACCGCGCGGCGATGCGCGCCCCGAGTGGGAATTCCTGCACGAGTTGGTTCACAACGTCACCGGCCAAAACGGATTCGTGAGCATCGAAGGCTTGTTCAACCAAATGGCGAAGGAAGTTCCGGCGTTCGAGGGCCTGACCTGGGCTGCGCTCGGCGACACGGGAGTCACGGTGCAGATATGATTTCTTGCGTGAACATTTTGGCGAGAGTTGATGGTGCTTTGATTAATCGTGCGCGCCTCCCCCTCACCCCAGCCCTCTCCCTCGGGGAGAGGGGGCCACGCATCCAGTCTTTCAAACTTGCGAAGCGTTCCCGATTTGCCCAATCGCTGACTGCCATTCTCCCTCTCCCCAGGGGAGAGGACCGGGGTGAGGGGAAGGCGCGCATTCAATCTACCAACGCCTTCGCACCACAGGAGGCGTTCTGCTGATGGACTGGAACTTTGTCATTTGGAGTCTGGTGAAGATCATTGCGGTGATCTTCCTCGCGGTCATGCCCATCGTCGCTTACGCGGTGCTGGCGGAGCGCAAAATCTCGGCGTGGATTCAAGACCGCGTGGGACCGAACCGCACCGCGCCGCCGCTGCTCGCCAAGATTCCCGTCATCGGCCCGTTCCTGATCAGCCTCGGTATTTTCCAGCCGCTTGCGGACGGCTTGAAGTTCATCCTCAAGGAAGACTTCACGCCGGCCGGAGTGCGCAAAATCTATTTCTCGCTCGCGCCGGCCATCGCGATGATTCCCGCGCTCATGACCGTGGCGGTGATTCCCTTCGGCTCAAATCTCGGCAATCAGCGCATGGTCATCGCCGATTTGAACGTCGGCATCCTCTACACGTTCGGCATCGTGTCGCTCGCGGTCTATGGCATCGTGCTCGCGGGCTACGCGTCGAACTCGAAGTATCCGTTCCTCGGCGGCATCCGCTCCAGCGCGCAGATGATTTCCTACGAGCTTTCGATGGGCATGTCGGTCATCCCAATTTTCATGCTCGTCGGGCAGTTGAACCTCAGTGAAGTGATCGCCTATCAGGCAAAGTTTGGCTGGTTCGCGTTGCCGTTCATGGCGAGCGAGCAGACGTGGCAGAGCTACGTGCTCTGGCCCTGCACCTTCCTCTCGTTCTGCATTTTCCTCGTGGCGGCGTTCGCGGAAACGAACCGTCTGCCCTTTGACTTGCCGGAATCCGAGACCGAACTCGTCGGCGGTTATCACACTGAATACAGCTCGATGCGCTTCGGCCTGTTCTTCATGGGCGAATACGCGGCGATGGTCGCGGTGTCGGCGATGATGGTCGTGCTGTTCTTCGGCGGCTGGACGCTGCCTTTCGCGGGACTCGATCAACCCGCGACGAGCATCCCGATGGGACTCGCGCACATCGGAATCTTCCTGGGCAAGCTGCTGGCGTTCATGGTCCTGATCATCTGGGTGCGTTGGATGCTCCCGCGCTTCCGTTACGATCAATTGATGGATCTGGGCTGGCGCAGATTCATCCCGCTAGCGCTGGTGAATATTTTGCTCACCGCCATTGTGCTGTGGTTCACGACAGGCACGACGAAATGATGACGTACTTTCCAGTTCCTCTCTCATTAGCACCCGGCTTTAGCCGGGTGACTCCATCCGCACGTGAGTTTTCAGCCGCTTTAGCGGCTTCTCATTCCGCCCACAACTCGACCAAGAAAGGATGACGCCCCATGCCGCTCCATTCTTATTGCCGCAGCTGGCTGCACCTGACGTGGGCCACGCTGGGGCGTCGTCCACTTCTCGCCCCGCCTGCCGCCGCGAAACTCTCCGCGCACCTGTACGAGTATGCCAAGGAGAAGGGCATCTACATGCGTATCAACTACGTGAACGTGGATCACGTTCACGCGTTGATCGATTTGCCCGTCACCCGGCCCATCGAGGAAGTGCTCCAACTGCTCAAGGGCGGCTCGTCACACTGGGTGAACGAAAGCAATCTGGTTCCGGGCAAATTTGCCTGGCAGCGCGGCTACGGCGCGTTCTCGGTTTCGCACTCGGGAGTCGAGGAGGTCGGTGGCTACATCGCGAATCAGGAAGAGCACCATCGCAGGAGAAACTTCACGGAAGAATTGAAGTTGTTGGTCGAGAAATATGGCTTGGTCTGGCATCCGGAGGAAAACCGTTGAAACGGTTTCCCTCGACGCGCGACGCTCACACCCGGCTAAAGCCGGGTGCTAATGAGAGCGGTTTGAGGCAAACGCACCGCGAGGCGGCAGTCGCGAGAAAATCGAAATGATTGTTCCACGCAAAAAACTGAATTTCTGGGAGCGCCTGTATCTGCCGGCGCTCGCGGGCGGCTTGAAGGTCACGACGAAGCACTTCGTCAACACGCTCTTCCGTGGCAACACGGCGGCCAAGGAAACTTCGGACGGCTTCTATCCCGAGCACAAGTGGAACGTCGGTGCGGGCTATCGCGGCGCGCCCTACCTCGTGAAGGATCAGGATGGCGACACCAAGTGCGTCTCCTGCCAGCTCTGTGAATTTGTCTGTCCGCCCAAGGCCATTCGCATCGTGCCGCCCGGCCCAGCGGGTGAAATCGCCGACCGCACCAACGCGGAGAAGATGCCGAAGGAGTTCGAGATCAACATGCTCCGCTGCATCTTCTGCGGTTTCTGCCAGGAAGTCTGCCCGGAGGAAGCCATCTTCTTGCAGAAGGATTACTCGCTCACCGGCCTGACTCGCGCCGAGATGATTTACGACAAGGAAAAACTCCTCTCGCTCGGTGGCGTCAGCCCCGGCATCCAGAAGTGGAAGCACAAGGCGGAGGAAGCGAAGGAGCAGGAAATGTTTCCGGTGAAACCCTGAACGCAAGCCAGCAACGCACATGGCCGAATCCAAAAAAACAAGCGGTGTAACGCGGGTCGAAATCCCTGCGAAGCGCACTTTTGGCTGGATGATGCGAATCATGCGGAAGGGCAAGCGCTATCTCGAATGGTTTGCCGACAAGGATCATGGCGGCAAGGAGAAGGCGCGGGCCGTAGCGACGAAGCGGTATCAGGAATTGAGCGCAGAGCTTCCGCACACAGCGACTTCTCACAAAAACGAGATCACGAAGCGGAACACGTCAGGGAAAGTTGGCGTTCACGCGAAGGAGAGTTTCGGAAGGAAGGGTAACGAGACGCCTTACTACGCTTACAATGCGTTTTGGACTACCAAGTCGGGTGAGAAAGCCCAGATCAGTTTTTATTGGTTGAAATTCGGCGACAAGCTGGCCTGGAAGATGGCTTGTTACGCGCGCGATAACGAAACGAAGGATCGTGCGGCAATTCTGCGCAAGTTTGGATTTAAGGACGACTGATGCCACCGATTTCAGACATATTTTTCTACATCTTCGCCGCGCTGACGCTCCTGTTCGGCTTCCTCGTCGTCGCCAATCCGTTCAGCCGCAACCCGGTCACGAGCGCGATGTTCCTCGTGCTGACGATGGGTGCGCTGGCCGGGCTGTTCGTCACGCTGCACGCCTTCTTCATCGCGGCGGTGCAGATTCTGGTTTATGCGGGCGCGGTCATGGTGCTGTTCCTGTTCGTGATCATGCTGCTCGACATCAAGGAAGAGGAGCGCCGCCGCTTCAACACCTTTGGCATCGCTACGGGCCTTGTGGCCGTGTTCGCCATCGCGGGCATACTCATCAAGACGATCTGGTTCTCCGGCATTGGCGCGGGCAAGACGCCAACGCTGGAAGGCGCGACCAAGAATCTCGGCACGGAACTGTTCACCAATTACCTGCTGCCGTTTGAAATTGTCTCGGTGCTGCTGCTCGTCGCCATGGTCGGCGTGATTCTCCTGAGCAAGAAGGAACTGAAATAGCCACAGAGAACACAAGGAACACAGAGAGCCGACCATGAAAACAATCAACGAACTCAGCGCGGTGGTGAGACAGACGGCTTACGATACTCACGTTTATCACAGCAACGGGCATCTCGAGAAAGTCTATGAGAACGCCCTGGCCAACCGGTTGCGCAAAGCCGGTTTTGATGTGAAGCAGCAGCATCCGCTGAAAGTTCACGACGAGGACGGCACGATTATTGGTGAGTATTACGCCGACCTGCTGGTGGACAACCGATTGATTGTGGAGTTGAAGGCCGCCAAAACCATCGCGGACGAGCATGTCGCCCAAACGCTCGGCTACTTGAAAGCGGCCCGCATCGAACACGGCCTGCTCATCAACTTCGGCTCATATCGTTTCCAAATCCGAAAGTTCATTTTCAACAACGGCCAGGCCAGCGAGGAAGGCGCGGGCAAGTTCGCGTGCCTTTTGTCTTTCCTCTCTGTGCTCTCTGCGTTCTTTGTGGCCAAATAAAATGCACGTCACCCTCGAACACTATCTCGTCGTCAGCGCCGTGTTGTTCTCGCTCGGCGTGCTCGGCGTCATCCTGCGGCGCAACCTGTTGGTCATGTACATGGGCCTCGAACTCATGCTCAACGCCTCGAACCTCGCGCTCGTCGCCTTCTCGCGTTTCAACAACAACCTGAACGGTCAGATCATGGTCTTCTTCATCATCACCGTCGCGGCGGCGGAAGTCGCCGTCGGCCTAGCGCTGATTGTCGCGCTCTATCGCAAGCGCCAGTCCGCGCACACTGAAGACCTGACCTCCATGAAACTCTAATGGACATCCTGGGAAATTTAGCCTGGCCCGATAACCCGGAAAATCGGGCTTGGCTGGTTCTGCTGCTGCCGCTCGCGGCGGCGGTCGTTATCACCCTGTTCACACAGCGCGCGAAGAATCTCAGCGCGCTCATTTCCATCGGGGCCATTGGCGCAGGCTTTCTCATCACGCTGGTGCTCCTCTTTGGCTTGCAGGGCATCGACTTGGGGAAAGGCGTTGAGGCGTCTCCGTTTGGCTGGCTCTCCGTGGGACTGCCCGGCGGCGAACAGTTGAAGATCGACATCGGCTTGCGTCTCGACGCGCTCAGCCTGCTCATGCTCCTTGTCGTCACCGGCGTCGGGTTGATGATTCACATCTACTCCTACGGCTACATGCAACAAGACCCGGGCTTCTCTCGCTTCTTCGCCTGCCTGAGCCTGTTCACCTTCTCGATGCTCGGCATCGTCCTCGCGAACAACTTCGTGATGATGTTCATCTTCTGGGAGCTGGTCGGCGTCTCCAGCTACCTGCTGATCGGTTTCTGGTACGAGAAACCTTCGGCTGGCGACGCGGCGAAGAAAGCCTTCATTACGAATCGCCTCGGCGACTTCGGCTTCCTGCTCGGCATCATCATGATCTGGGCCATGGCGAATGGCGCGGTGAACTTCGACGCGCTCAAACAGTTCCTCGCCAACAAGCCCGACGCCTTCGGCGCTTGGGCGAATGTGGCCGCGCTCCTCATCTTCTGCGGCGCGATGGGCAAGTCCGCGCAATTCCCGCTCCACGTCTGGCTGCCGGACGCGATGGAAGGCCCGACGCCCGTCTCCGCGCTCATCCACGCGGCGACGATGGTGGCGGCGGGCGTTTACATGCTCTGCCGCGTGTTCTTCATCTTCGGCTCCAGCACGGTCTGGCCCGAGGCGATTGCTTTCATGAACGGCTGGACCGCGCTCGACGTCATCGCGTGGATTGGCGGGTTCACCGCGCTGCTCGCCGCGCTCATCGCGGTGCAACAGAACGACATCAAACGCATCCTCGCCTACTCCACGCTCTCGCAACTCGGCTACATGGTCATGTCCGTCGGCCTCGCCGGCCCCACGCCCGCGATGTTCCACCTGACCACGCACGCCCTCTTCAAGGCGCTGCTCTTCCTCGGCGCTGGCTCGGTCATTCACGCCATGCACCACGAGCAGGACATTTGGAAGATGGGCGCGCTCCGTCACAAGCTGCCGACGACGTGGAAGACCTTCCTGCTCGGCACGCTCGCGCTGGCCGGCATCTGGCCGCTGGCGGGCTTCTACTCGAAGGACTCCATTCTCGCGCAAGCTGCCGAGCACAAGCCCATCCTCTTCGCCCTCGCCGTCTTTGTCGCCGCGCTCACCGCGTTCTACATGTTCCGTTTGCTCTTCGTGGTCTTCTTCGGCCCGGCCAAGAGCGACGCCGCCGGGCACGCGCACGAATCACCCAAGGTGATGACCACGCCGCTCATCGTGCTGGCCGTGTTCTCCGTCATCGGCGGCTTCATCGGCATCGACGCTTTCATCAGCAAGATGTTCCCGGCGGAACACGTCGGGCATGAAGTGCAATGGCTTGACTCGCTGCTCCAACCATTCGGCCACAACCTGCTAGCCGCGATGTTCGGCATTCTCGCCGCGCTCGTTGGCATCAGCCTCGCCGCCGCGTGCTACTGGAATGCGACGACAGACCCGCTCGTCGCCAAACTCGGCTGGCTCTCCCGCGCCATGCGCAACCGTTTCTACTTCGATGAACTCTACGCCGGGCTGATTTCCATCACGCACGAAGCGCTTTCGAAGCTGGCCGACTGGTTCGACCGCTGGATCATCTCGGGACTTGGCGTGCGCGGCGTGCATGGCACGACAGAAATTTTCGGCCGC
This sequence comes from Akkermansia sp., assembly GCA_043757045.1. Classification (GTDB taxonomy): domain Bacteria; phylum Verrucomicrobiota; class Verrucomicrobiia; order Limisphaerales; family SIBH01; genus JANNGC01. The sequence continues at coordinate 20,276 of JAYVQC010000082.1, forward strand.
GCCCTGCGTATGGTGCAGACCGGCAACCTCCAGACCTACGCCTTCCTCTTCGCGCTCGGCGTGGCCTTGGTGCTGATTCTTGTTTTGAAATGAACTTCGCGCTCACACCACGCCCTGCCGCGGGTAGCACAGGCTACCAGCCTGTGCCGTCCGGCAACCTGCCGGACGGAACGGCGGTGACGCTGGAAAATCAGAACGCGTTCAGTGCAATGGGACGCGCTCCCCATTCCGTTCGGCAGGTTGCCGAACGGGGACGGGCTGGTAGCCCGTTCCACCCTCTGCTTCTTCGCGCTTCCGCATTTTTGCGTTCAAACTGATGTCCTTACTCACCCACATCATCCTGGCACCGTTCCTCGGAGCGCTGATCGTGGCGTTGATGCCACGCGACAATCGTTCCGGCATTCGTCTGGTCGCGCTGGCCAGCACGCTGGTCTCGATGATTCTCGCCATCGCGATGTTCGCAAAGTTCGACAGCGCGACGGCGACGAATGGCTACAAATTTCTCCAGAAGACTCCGTGGGTGGAAGCGCTCGGCATTAGCTATCACGTCGGCGTGGACGGCATCAACGTCGGGCTGATTCTGATGGGTGCCATCGTCGCCTTCGCCGCGACGTGCGTCTCGCACCGCATCGAGAAACAAGCCAAGATGTTCTACGTGCTGCTGCTGGTGATGATTGGCGGCATCCTCGGCGCGTTCGCGTCGCTCGACCTTTTCTTCTTTTACTTCTTCCACGAACTCGCGCTCGTGCCGACCTTCATCATGATCGGCGTCTGGGGACGCGGTGAGCAGAAGAACTACGCCACGTTCCAGATCACGATATATCTCAGCATCGGCGCGCTCGTCGCATTGGTTGGTCTCATCGCGCTGTATCTACAGTCTGGTTTGCGCACGTTCGACATCGTGCAACTGACGGCGTTCCTGAAAACCACGCCGCTGTCCGTCGCGTCGCAGATGGTCGTCTTCCCGCTGCTGCTGTTCGGGTTTGGCATCTTGGTCTCGCTCTTTCCGTTCCACACCTGGGCACCGCTGGGCTACGGCTCTGCGCCCGCCGCCACGGCCATGCTGCACGCGGGCGTGCTGAAGAAGTTCGGACTCTACGGCCTGATTCGCATCGCGATTCCGTTTGCGCCGGACGTGGCGAAAGCGCACCTGCACCTCATCGCATGGCTCGCGCTCGGCAACATTCTTTACTGCGGCTGGGTGGCGATGCGGCAGCGCGACTTCAATTTCCTGCTCGGCAATTCCAGCGTGGCGCACATGGGCTTCTGCTTCCTCGGCCTCGCCAGCCTGAGCGTCATCGGCATCACCGGCACGGTGCTCGTGATGATCGCGCACGGCCTGCTCGCGGCCTTGAGCTTCGGCCTGAGCGGCTACTTGCACGAGCAAACCGGCACGCTGGAAATCAGCAAGCTCGGCGGCTTGCTCAAGAAGATGCCCTTCATCGGCACCGCGCTCATCATGGCCGCGATGGCGGGCTGCGGCCTGCCCGGCTTCGCGAATTTCCCCGGCGAACTGCTGACGTTGTTCGGCGCGTGGAAAACCTTGTCGCCGTTCGTCGTTATCGCCGCGTGGGGCGCGCTGGTCGTGGGCGCGATCTACATGCTGCGCGCGGTGCGGAATATTTTGCACGGCCCGGTGGCAGAGAATCTCCCGGCGGTCAGCGACGCCAGCCTGTGGCGCAAGCTGCCCTTCGCCTTGCTGCTCGTGGCACTGCTCGTTTTCGGCATCGCGCCGCGTTTGCTTACCAGCAAGATTGAACCGGCAGTGAAGGAAATTGTGGCGATGACCAATCCACCCAAGAAGGTGGCCAGCACACCGCAACCCGCGCTCGCCGTCACGCCGGACCACTGATACGCTGCCGCCATGACGAAGACCGCCACCATCGCCGAGTTCGGAAGCCACCTCGCGGAATACCTCGCCGACGTGCAACGCGGGGACGAGGTCGTGCTGACGAAGGAAAGCGTGCCCGTCGCGAAACTGGTTCCGATGGCGGAAAAGCGCAACCGGACCAAGTTCGGTTGCGGGACCGGCACCGGAAAAATTCTCGGTCCACTGGATGAGCCGCTCATCCCTGAGAGCGATTGGGACATGCTCACCGGCAAAAGCTTCCCGTGAAATTCGTCTTGGACACCTGTGCCGTCATCTTTCTCTCGCTCACGCCGCAGCGATTGAGCGAAGCCGTCCGTCGCGATCTCGAAGACCCGGCGGCGGAGGTGGAAGTGCTGGCGGCCAGCGCGTGGGAAATCGCCTGCGCCGTTCGTCGGCAACGGCTCCAGTTGGACCGCCCGTGGCCGGAATGGTTTCAGTTTCATGTGGCCCGGTTCAACTGGTCGGTGATTCCGATTGGCGTGGCGCTCATCGAAGCCGCCGATGCGCTGCCCGTGGATTTCCACGACGATCCCATTGACCGGCTCGTGGTGGCGCAGGCCCGGTTGAACAATTGTCCGGTCGTAACGACGGACAGCCGCATCCGAAAATACCGGCACGTCGCAAGTTTGGAATAAGATGAACGCTTCCCTGATGAGTCTGGAAATCGCGGTGGTCCTCGCTGGCTTGGGCATCCTGTTGCTCGACCTGTGGACGGCGAACGAGCACAAGCGCAAGCTCGGCTACGCCGCCGCGCTGATCGTGGCCGTCATCTTCGCCTGCTCCTTCAGCAGTTTCTTCACGAGTCTCGGCGACGCGCAGTTTGCCGCTGGGAAAAGCTACGTCCTCGATCCGCTGGCCCTGTTCTTCAAACGCTTCTTCCTGCTCGCTGCCGTCCTTGTGCTGATCATGGCGGCGGAGTTTGCCGACCGCATCGAGGCGGGCATCTCGGAATACTATTCGCTCATCCTCTTTGCGCTCTCGGGCATGATGTTCGCCTCATCCGCCAATGACTTCGTGCTGCTCTTCGTTTCGCTCGAACTGATCACCGTGACGTTCTACGTGCTGACCAGTTTTCAGCGCAGCAAGGTGCAGTCGCTGGAAGCGGGCGTGAAGTATCTCGTCATCGGCGGGCTTTCGACCGGCTTCACCGTGTTCGGCATCGCGCTGGTCTATGGCACGGCGACCACGACCGTCGCGAACACGGCGTTGAACGGCATGAACTTTGCCGACCTCGCGCAATACGTGAAATACGTGAGTGAGCACAACGCCGTACCCAAGACGCTGATCGCCGGCGTGCTGCTCATCATGGCTGGGCTGGGTTTCAAGATCGCGATGGTGCCGTTCCAGATTTGGGCGCCGGATGTGTATCAAGGTTCGCCCGCGCCCACGACGGCCTTCCTCGCCGTCGGCTCCAAGGCTGCGGGCATCGTGCTGTTGCTGCGCGTGCTGTTCACCGCCGTGCCGGACATCACACTGCATTGGGAGAAGTTTCTCATGGTGCTGTCGGCGGTCACGATTCTCTACGGCAACCTCTGCGCCATTCCGCAGCGCAACCTCAAGCGCCTGCTCGGCTACTCCAGCATCGCCCACGCGGGTTATCTGCTGATGGGTTTTGCCGCCCTGACGCGCGCGGGTTCCACCGCCATCGTTTATTACCTCACCGGCTATCTGTTCACGGTCATCGCCGCTTTCACCGTCATCGCGGTCGTCTCACGCCAGACCGAAACGGACGATGTGTCCAACCTCGCCGGACTCCACCGCCGTTCGCCCTTCCTCGCCACGGCCATGACGCTGGCGATGGTTTCGCTGGCCGGCATTCCGCCGCTGGCCGGGTTCTTCGGTAAATTTCTCCTGCTCAAATCCATCGTCGAGCAAGGCCCGGCGAATCACGGCTACTACTGGCTGGCGGGCGTGGCCATCGTGGGCGTGGTCATCTCGCTCTACTACTACTTCGGCGTGGTGCGGGCGATTTACTGGTCGGACAGTTCAGCGGAAGTTTCCTCCATCAATGTTCCACTGCCGACAAAGCTCGCGCTGCTCGTCTGCATGGCGGGGATCATTTTTATCGGTGCGTATCCGCAGCCTTTGCTAACCCAGGCGACCCGCGCCACGGATTCGCTCCATGCGCTCCACAGCTTGAACGCGCCCGGCCGCGTCGCCGCGCAGCGTTGATTTCCGGCCTCGCCTGACCAGGCCCGCCCTCGAAAAACATCCGCTCCGCGGAAAAGCGCGCCGGATGAAAACACCTTTTGACAACCTCCGCGCACCTCCATACCTTCGCCGCCCGGTTGGGGTCTTAGCTCAGTTGGTAGAGCACCACAATGGCATTGTGGGGGTCAGGGGTTCGAATCCCCTAGGCTCCACCAACCTTTTAATTTCAGGAGTCCCAACGCGGACTTTGCCACCTGAAACTTTTCCACGAAACGGCGGTCACGCCACCTTCACCTTCACACGGTTCTCCTTGATGCGTGCGCGGTTCAATTTCGCGATGATGCTGTTGGCGTGCTCGCTCGCCACGTCGGCGAAGAGATGCCGCTCGCGGATGTCGATGGTCCCGACCACGGCGGGTTGCAACCCCGTCTCGCCCATGATCGCCGCCACCACGTCCTGGGCCACCACGCCCATCGCGCTGCCGACGTTGATGTAGAGACGCGTCTTGTCGCCGGGCGTGGCACGGCTTTCTTTCGGCGCGAACGCAGCCTTGGCGGGCGCGGGCTTCGGGGAAAATTCTTTGCGCGGAGCCGGTTTCGCCACGGGGACTTCGGCGGCAGGCGCGGCGGCAATTACCTTGGGCGCAGCAGGCGCGGACGCGGCGGCGGGTTTGACGACGGGCGCAGGCTTCCACGGCGTGGGACGTTTGGCGGCAGGGACGCGCGCCTCACGCGGTTCGTCCCGACGCCACTCCTGGCGCGGCGGGCCAAAACGTCCGACCCCTTCATCACGCGGGCCGCGCTGATCAAAGTCACGCGTCGGACGTTCACGACGGTCTTCGCGACGGTCCGGGCCACGACCGCGTTCGTCGCGGCGGTCCTCACGGCGATCCTCGCGTCCGCCAAATTCTTCGCGCGGTTCCGCCCCCTTCGCCGCCGCGCCCTCGTTATTCTGCAAGTGGTGAATCAGCGCCGAGGCGATGTCTGTGGAAGTGAAACCTTCTTCGAGCAAGGTCTCAATCAGGCGGTCCTGTTTCACAAACTCGTTGCCCTTGAGCGTGGCACGCAGCTTGTCGAGGAACGCGCCGGCCTTGGCCTGCTCCACTTCGCCCTCGGTCGGAATTTTCCCGCGCTGCACGCGCGTCTTGGTGAAGCGTTCGATGTGCTGGATTTGAAACAACTCGCGCCCGGCCACGAACGAGATGGCGCGTCCGCTGCGCCCGGCGCGTCCGGTGCGGCCGATGCGATGGACGTAATCTTCCGGGTCGTAGGGCAAGTCGTAGTTGAACACCACCTGCACGTCGTCCACGTCAATGCCGCGCGCGGCCACGTCCGTCGCGACGAGAAATTCCAGGCCCGACTTGCGGAACTTGTTCATCACGCGGTCACGCATCCCCTGCGTCATGTCCCCGTGCAAACGGTCGGCGGAATAGCCCTGCGCGTTCAAGTGATCCACGAGGTCATCCACCATGCGCTTGGTGTTGCAGAAGACGATGCCGAGCTTGTAGTCGTGAATATCAATGAGCCGCGTGAGCAGCTCGATTTTGAAACGGCGGTCCACCTCGTAATACATCTGCTCGACCGTCGGCACGGTCATGGCCTTCTGCTCAGGCTTCACCGTCACGGGTTCCTTGGAAAATTTTTCGATCAGGTCGCGAATCGGCCTTGGCATCGTCGCCGAGAAAAACACCGTCTGCCGTTCCTTGGGTGCGTCCTTGAGAATCGTCTCGATGTCCTCGCGGAAGCCCATGTTCAACATCACGTCGGCCTCGTCGAGAATGACCATCTTCAACGTGTCGAGCCGGAGCGTGCCGCGCCGCATGTGATCCATGACGCGGCCCGGCGTGCCGATGACGATTTGCGCACCCTGCTTCAAACCCCAAAATTGCCGCTCGTACGACTGCCCGCCGTAGATGGGCAACGGCGTGATGCCGCGCTTGAACAGCGCGAGTTTGTGCGTCTCCTCGCAAACTTGCACCGCCAGTTCACGCGTCGGACAGAGGATCAGCACCTGCACGCTCTTCAAAGTCGCATCGGTTTTCTCGATGGCGGGAATGGCGAACGCCGCCGTTTTGCCCGAACCCGTCTGCGACTGCCCCACGGCGTCGCGGCCCGACATCAGCACCGGGATGGCCTCGGCCTGAATGGGCGACGCCTGCTCGAAGCCGAGCTTGTCAATGGCTTTGAGCACTTCGGGCGAGAGGCCCAGTTCAGAAAATAATTTGGTTGTCATGCGAGTTTGCGGGTTGTTTCCCCGGTCAGGAAGCCTAGCGCGACGGCGGAGCGCGAAGCAACGAACCGTTCGCACTAATTCCCGGGAAAGGGCCTGGCGGATGCGGTTCCACGACCGCCCGGCGGGCTAAAACTTGAAAGCCAGGGCCAGCGAGGTGTAGCCGGTGCTTTCATCCTGCGCCTCGAATTCATGCGAACGACGCACATGCGTGACGGTGAATTCCACGTGCCGCGCGGTGAAAGCGATGCCGACGCGCGCCTCGCCGACCAGTTCGTGTTTGTCCACGCTGTGGCTGTGGCGAAAGTTATTACCGTCGAGAAAAACGTCGAGCGCCACCGCATAGCCCGTCACGCCCGCGAGGAGATGACAGCCGAAATCCGCGGCGTGCGTGCTGCCGCCGAGGCCGAATTCATTCGGGATGTTGTAGCCCGCGCGCAGTGTGCCGCCGACGTGCGCGTCCACGCGGATGTTGCCCAGATCCACGCCGCCTTCGGGGAAAAGCTGCACCGACCAGGCGTCGCCCCAGGCATAGCGGTAGCGCCGGTCGTAGGCCAACTGCCCTCCGCCCTCGTTCTTGAGTTGATGGCGCCAGCCACTCGGGCGATCAAAGTCGAACATGCGATGCCACGACGATTGGAAATGGTCCGCCTGTGAGTTCGGGCCCACCACGCCCCCGCGCAGGCGGAACGTCTCCATGACCCCCGTGCCGTGCGCGTTGGTGCCGCGCTGTTGAAAAATCAAACCGCCGTAAAACCAGCCGGCGTACGGTCGGTCATTACGAATCAGTTTTGTCTCCAGCAAATCTTCCGGCGTGAAAATCTGATGCCCCATCTCCAACCCCCACTTCCAACTCGGGGCGTCATATCCAAACGCAGGAATAATGGACGTGAAACAGCCCCGGTTCTGGTGGTCGCTGGAGAGGAATTGAATTTTCGCGCCCTGCGTGTAGTTCCGGTCCGACAGCGCCACGTCATTCTCTTCGATCAGTGTGAGCGACGCGCGCTCCCAGCCGTCATCCGCGCGGGACGAGGCCGCGGAGAAAACCAGAATGGTCGCAAGGATGGCGAGTTGGGCGCGCATGGGAAAATTGGAGCCGCTGGAGTAAAAGTCTGCAACTGAGAAAACGCGGCGGCGGTGTTCACCAGTTCTTGAAAATCCGGTTCTGCTCGGGCGTGTATTTCTCCGTTGGGTTGCGGCGAGCCTGCTCGTACTGCTTCTGCTTCTCGTCGGATTTCACCTTGGCGAGCATCTGCTGAAAGCTCGGGCCGGGCTGTTCTTTGTCGGACTTTTGCTTCTGCGCCTGCTGGGCCTGTTGCGCGGCGAGTTGGGCGCGGAGTTGTTCGAGCTTGCTCATCACTTGCTCGCCTTGCTGCTGGGCCAGCTGATTCTCGGGCGCAATTTCCTGGGCGAGCTGATAGGCGGTCGCAGCGCGTTCGAGATGCCCAACGGCCTGCTCGGTGGATTTCGACTCGGCCTGCGCGGCGCGCTGCTGCTCGCGTTCGCCAAGGGCGTTGAGGAGTTCCGGCAAACCTTTCTCCAGCGCGGCAATCTTCGGCGGCAAGCCTGCGTTCTCGGGGTTCAACGCCTGCGCCTCCTGATAATGCGCGAGAGCGGCCATCTTTTCTTCGGCAGCTTGGGCCTGGCGCTTTTCGGCATTCTTCTCGCCCTGCTCGGCCAGCTTGTCGCCTTGCTTCTCCAGCAGTTTTTCCAAATCCTGTTTCGTCTCCGCCTGCTCCTGCTTTGCCTCCGGCTGATCCGCCTTGAGGTTCAAAGACTCGTCGAACTTATCCAACGCCTTCTCCAGTTTCGCGATGGCCTGCTCGGGCTGGCGGTCGGCTTCCTTGTTCGCTTCCTCGTGCAACTTCTCCCCTTGCTGCGCGAGCAGCTTGGCCAGCTTGTCCTGCACCCGGGGCTCGCCTTCCTTGGCGTCCTGATTCTTCTCGTCGAGTGATTTGGCCTGCGCAAAATCCGTGAGCGCGGCGGTCAAATTTTTCTCCGCCTCCTTCTGCTGCCAGGTGTTCGCGTTCTTGTTTTCGAGAGCGTTGTCGGCCCGCTTCTCTTCTTCGGTTGCCTTCTTCGTGTATTTGTCCGCCAGCGCCTGTTCGATCTTCTTCTGGTCCTGCTTAATCTCCTCGTCCTTCGGCGCGAGATTCTGCGCGGTGCGCTGATGATCCAGCGCGGCTTCGAGCTTCTCAATCGCCTTCTGGTTGGAGCGTTCCTTCTGCGTCTCCTGCACCAGTCGCTTCGCCAACTGCGCGTGCAACTTGGCAAGCTTCTGTTCCACGACCTGCAAATTGTTCGCGACGATCTTGTCCTTCGGCTGCGCGGCCATCGCCACGCGATAGGCTTCACGGCTCTGCTCCCACTGCGTCAGCGTCTTGTCCTGCGCGGTGGTTTCCGTTTGCTCACCAAGGCGGAAGGCGACATTGCCCATCTGCGTCCACACTTGATCGCGCAGTTTATTCGGCAGTGGTTTGGCGGCAAGTTCCTGCCAGATTTTATCAGCCTGCTCGTAATCTTTCGCAGCGTAGGCGGCGACTGCGGAATTGTACGCCAGCCACGCGTCGCCCGGCTGTTGCGACTGCAACTGGCGCAAGACCTCGCCGGCCTTGCCCGGCTGGTTCTGCTTCATCAATTCCTTCGCCTCGTGCAGGTCAGCGAACGCGGGAACGACGGCCAGGGCCAGCACGACGATGAATTGAGGCTTCATACAGGGGTCACTTTCTGCACTTTCCGGCGTTCACTCACAAGCATTTCCCAGAGGAGCAAAACCACGCACAGGCCGAGCGGAATCTGGAAAAACTCCAGCATCTCCTTCGACTGCCGGACCTCCGTGCCGCGCGCCAGCGGAGCCAGACCGCGCTCGCTGATGGTCAGCAACCCCTGCCCCTCGTCACCCAGCGCCACGTAAAATCCGCGCCCAGACACTGCGACCTGTTGCAACACGCGCTCGTTCAAGCGCGACACGACTTCCTGACCGAACTCGTTCTTGGCAAATCTCACTTCAAGCGGCGGACGATCCCGATCATTACGTTGCTCTCGATTCACAATGCGCGCGCCCGTCGTCGAGCCGACGCCGACGGTGAAAATCGAAACTCCCTTCGTGGCCACCTCACGCGCCGCCACGATGGCATCGCCCTGCAATTCTTCACCGTCGCTCATCAGCACGATGGCTTTGCCAGACTGTTGCTTCGGATCGAAGGACTGCACCGCCAGCTTGAGCGCGGCGGCGATGTCGCTGCCCGGTTTGGAAATCGCCGTCGTGGTCAGAGCTTCAACGGAACGCACAATCGCCTGATGATCCTGCGTCACCGGAGCGATGAGCGCCGCCTCGCCCGCGAATGCGATCAGCCCGACGCGATCACCAGAGGGACGGTCGATCAGACGCAGGATGGCGGACTTCGCGGCGTGGAGACGGTTCGATTTGCCCATGTCCTCGGCCAACATGCTTTTGGAAATATCGAGCGCGATCATCAAATCCACGCCGGGCCGCTCGACCTTGATCTCGCGATGGCCGAACAGTGGGCGGGCCAGACTCACGAGCAGCGCCACCACGGCCAGCAGCCAGAGCGCGACCTTGAACTTGCGCTTGCCGTAATCCACCGAGCGCAGCAACTGCTCGCGCAACCGCGCCGCGATCACGCGGTCGAGCATGGCCCGCTGGCGGCGCGCACCCCAGCGGATGAGCAGCACGCACGCGGGCACCAGCACGGCGACGGCGATGAGCCAATGGATGACGGCGAATTTCATGACGTATGGCTGAAAGCGGCTTTGCAAGGTGGGGCGAGACTCCGTCGAGCCAACCATTTCGAGCAAAGCGAGGCGAGCGGAGTGAACATCACCTTGGAGAGGTGCGGTGCCTCTTGATGGTGCCGCCGTCCGAAAGCGGCGCTAAAGCGACCGCACTCCAAACGCT
>JAYVQC010000083.1:0-30425 GCA_043757045.1 Akkermansia sp.
CTACAGTCCGCCGGAGCATTGGCCGATGCACTTCAGAGACCAATGAATCGTAACGAGCACATGCTGAACGAGATAGTCGGCCGCCCCGAGGCTGCCGGACCTTGCCCGCGCCCGTGTCCGCCCACGTCGGGCGTGGCGGGCGCGAACAAACTCACGCTGTAATCCATGAAGCAATTCCGCAATCTCCCCATTCAACAGAAGCTCCTGGCGATGACGCTGTTGATCTGCGGGGCGGTTCTGCTCATCGCCATCATGGCGCTCTTCGTCTTCCAGGTGCTGAACTTCCGTTCCAATTTCCAGCGCGACAACTCCACGCTGGCGGAGATCATCGCCAACCAAAGCACGGCGGCCGTGGCTTTCAAGGACGAGACCACGGCGGCTGAAGTGGTGGGTTCCCTCAAGGCCAAGGCCACTGTGTTGTCGGCCTCGCTGGTGTTGCTCGACGGTTCGATCCTGGCCCATTTTGGCCCGAAGGAATATTTGGGCCAGTTCTCAGGATTTCCCCCGGTTGGACAAAATCATTTCCGCGCCGGGCAATTGATGCTCAGCCAGCCGGTCGTGTTGAAGAACGAACGCGTGGGCACCCTCTACCTCCGGACGGATTACAACCGGACCCTGTTCGAGTTGCTCGGTTTCTACGGATGGGTGGTGGCGGGTATTTTGGTCGTGGCCATTTCGCTGGCCGTGGTTCTCTCCAGCCGGTTGGTCCGCACCATCACCCAACCCGTGCTTCAACTCGCGCAGACCGCAAAAATCGTCGGCGAGAACAAGGACTATTCGGTGCGCGCGGTGGTCAGCAGTAGGGGGGACGAACTGGGACTGCTGGCGTCGTCTTTCAACGAGATGCTGGGCCGCATCGAAAGCCAGGACGCCGCGTTGAGTCTCTCGCAGCAGAAGATGGAAGCGTTGATCCATTCGATTGACGGCATCGTGTGGGAACGGACGGCGGATCGGCTCCGGTTCAGTTTCATCAGCCGCCAGTGTCAGGATATCCTTGGCTACGAACCGCAATCGTGGCTGACCCGTCCAAATTTCTGGGAGGAAAAACTGCACCCGCTGGATGCGGCCGGTGCGGTCAAGACATGGCATCAGATGGCCGCCCGCGGCGAGCCGTACAGCTATGAATACCGGATGCTGGCCGCCGATGGCCGGAGCGTGTGGATTCGCGAGAGCGGCATGGTCCTGAAGGACAAGGGCGAGACGGTGGCGGTGCGCGGCATTTTCCAGGACATCACCCAGCACAAGCTGGCCGCCGAGCAGCTCGACAAGCTCAACCGGCAGTTGATCGATACTTCACGAAGCGCCGGTATGGCCGACGTGGCCACGGGCGTACTCCACAACGTGGGCAACGTGCTCAACAGCGTGAGCGTCTCCGCCACGGTCGTGGGCGAGCGGCTTCGGCGGTCCAAGATCTCCAACCTCCAGCGCGCCACCGCCATGCTGACCAAGCAGAACGGCCATCTGGCCGAGTTCCTCACCAATGATCCCAAAGGCAAGCTGTTGCCGGCGTACCTTGGCACCGTGGCCGATCAACTGGCGACCGAGCAGGCGGAACTCGTCGCGGAAATGTCCTCCGTGGGCCAGCACATCGAACACATCAAGGAAATCGTGGCGATGCAGCAGAACTACGCGAAGGTTTCCGGCCTCTTCGAGAATCTGGATCCCGCGGAATTGGTCGAGGACGCCCTGCGCTTGAACACCGCCGCCTTCGAACGGCACCAGATCGAGTTGATTCGGGAGTTTTCCCGCGACGTTCCGAAGATTTGCGTGGATCGGCACAAGTTCCTCCAGATTCTCATCAACATCATCCGCAACGGCAAGCACGCCATGGATGACCTGGCTGCGGGAGAGAAACGCATGACCATCGGCGTGGCGCTGGCGGGGCCGGACCGGGTGAAGATTGTGGTGACCGACAACGGCATTGGCATCCCACAGGAAAACCTCAACAAGGTTTTCAACCACGGATTCACGACCAAGAAACAGGGCCACGGCTTCGGCCTGCACAGCGGGGCCAACGCCGCCAAGGAAATGGGCGGCAGCCTCCAGGTCCGCAGCAATGGCTCCGGCCAGGGGGCCGAGTTCACCCTGGAGCTCCCTGTGGCTCCCACCAATCGCCATCAAGATTGACCACTGCGCCTCATTACGCATGAATGTTAACGACCAAACCAACAACCGTCGCATCCTCCTCGTGGATGACAACACGAGCATCCACGAGGACTTCCGAAAAATCCTCAGCCCCACCGTCGCGGGCACGGCGGCGCTAAACGAGATGGAGGCGGCGCTGTTCGATGAAGCGACGCAGGCGCAGGAGAGCACGACGTTCGTGCTGGAATCCGCGTTTCAGGGCCAGGAGGCGCTGGAGATGGTCAAGCAGTCGCTCAAGGAAAACCAGCCGTATGCCATGGCCTTCGTGGATGTGCGCATGCCTCCGGGTTGGGATGGCATCGAGACCATTGCCCGCATCTGGGAGGTGGATCCTGAACTTCAGGTCGTCGTCTGCACGGCTTACTCAGATTATTCGTGGGAAAACATGCGGGCCCGGGTCGGCCAGCCGGACAGCCTGCTGGTGCTGAAGAAGCCGTTCGACAACATCGAAGTGCAGCAACTCGCGCACGCTCTGACCAAGAAGTGGATGCTCAACCGCCAATCGTCCCTGCAACTACAAGCTCTGGCCAAGGCGAACGAATTGCTGGCCACCTCCGAGGAGCGGTTCGCCAAGGCCTTCCACGAAAGTCCGCTGCCCAGTGCCATCCAGAGCCTGCCCGAGCGCCGGTTTGTGGATGTGAACCAGCGCTTCGCCGAGGTCACGGGCTGGTCACGCGAGGAGCTGGTTGGCCGGACTCCGGCCGAACTTTTTTTGTGGGAGAGGCCGGAACTGGCGGACCGGCGGGTCCAGCGCCTGTTGCAGCAGGATTCCGTGCGGGATCATGAAGTGAACCTCCGAACACGGGACGGGGTGCTGCATGAGGTGCGGGTCTCCCTGTCCCCGGTTACGATGGGAAACAAGCCCCACATGCTCTTGCTGGCCCAGGATGTGGCTGAACATGCGCTCCTCGAACGGCAGTTGCGGCAGGCCCAGAAAATGGAGGCCATCGGCCAACTCGCCGCAGGTGTGGCCCACGACTTTAACAACATTCTCACCGTCATTCAGGGACATGCCGGCCTCCTTCAGCACATTGCTGAAGCGGGCAGTCCGCAAATCCGTTCCCTTGAGCAGATCACCAAGGCTTCGGCCCGCGCCGCCGCGCTCATCCGTCAACTGCTCATGTTCAGCCGCAAGCAGGTCATGCAGTTTAATCATCTCGATCTCAATGAAACCTTGGGCAGTGCCATCAAGATGCTCGAACGGTTGGTGGGCGAACATGTCGAGATCGCCTTCTGCCCGCAGAAGCCGCTGGCCTCCATTCATGCCGATTCGAGCATGCTCGAACAGATCGCCATGAACCTGGCCGTCAACGCCCGGGACGCCATGCCGGACGGCGGGCGCATCACCATCAGCACCGGCCTCGAGACCATTCACCGCGCGCCCACGCAGTTGGACCCCGAGGCTCGGGACGGCGAGTTCGTCCGGCTGACTTTTCAGGACACCGGAGTGGGGATGGACACGCAGGTTCTTAGCCGAATCTTCGAGCCGTTCTTCACCACCAAACCGGTTGGGATGGGGACGGGGTTGGGCTTGTCCACCGTCTTCGGCATCGTGCGTCAACACCAGGGCTGGGTCGAAGTCGAGAGTCAGCCCAATCAGGGCACCACTTTCCGCATCTATTTTCCAGCCACCCAGCAGATGGCTGTGAAGTCCGAGCCGGTGGAGGAAAATTTCCTGCACCGGGGCCGCGAAACGATCCTCGTCGCGGAGGATGAAGAGGCATTGCGCGCGATGGTGGCGGAGATTCTCCGACTTCAGGGTTACACCGTGTTGGAAGCGGAGTCCGGTCGTCACGCGTTGGAAGTATGGGAACAGGCCCAGCACCCCGTGGACCTTCTGGTCACCGACATGGTCATGCCCGGGGGCATCATGGGCAGCGAACTGGCGGAAAGGCTCATGAGCCAATCTCCCAGCCTGCGCGTTATCTACACCAGCGGTTACAGTCCGGGCATGGCGGGCAAGGACTCCTCCATTCTGAACAGCCCGAGTTTCCTGCCCAAGCCCTACTCGATTGGGAAGCTGGCCCAATTTGTCCGCGAATGCTTGGACGCGCCGGTCCGCCGGAACACAGGCCCGTCGGTGCTGTCCGAGTTCGGAGCCGCCATCGGCGGACGGCATGAATTTGAGCGGAGTGATACCGCCTGCACCAGTCTCCGTTGAGCGGCCGAGGTCGGGGCCGGCTAGGGCCGGCGGCCGGCCGACGTTTTCCGGGGTCGCCGCGCGTCGTGCTTTTTCTGTCGCGGGGTGCGCGGGCTGGACTTGTTGAATCTTCGCACCATCTCGATGGTTTTCGGGCGCGCTTTCGGCACGATCACAATCGGGCAGCCTTCGTAGCCAAAGGCTTCGCGCATTTTTCCCGCGAGATATTTTTTGTACGCATCTGAGAACAACTCATCGCGGTTCACGAAGAGCAGGAACGTGGGCGGAGCCTGGCGCACCTGCGTCGAGTAAAAGAATTTCAAGCGATGCCCGACCGCGCTCACCGGCTGGCGGCGTTCCACCGCGTCATGCAGCGTGCGGTTGAGAATCGCCGTGGGGATTTTCTTCTGCAACTCCGCCGCGATGTAGCGCACGGCCTCCAGCAAACGGTCGAGATGAAAGCCCGACTTCGCCGACGTGAAAATCACCGGCGCGTAATCCAGGAAGAACAGAAGCTCCTGCACCCACTCGCCAAACTCCACGAGTGTGCTCAACCGTTTCCCGTGACCCCGATCCTTCTGGTTACGCCGCTCGATTTCCTCCTCGCGCACTTCGCGCACGGACTCTTCGATCAAGTCCCACTTGTTGATCACGATGATGCACGCCTTGCGCGCCTCGGTGATTTTTGCGGCAATTTTTTTGTCCTGTTCGAGAATTCCCGACACGGCGTCCAGCACGAGCACGCAGATGTCCGCGCGCTCGATGGATTCCTCGCTGCGCTTCACGCTGAAAAATTCAATCGAGTCATCCACGCGGCCTTTCTTCCTGATGCCGGCGGTGTCAATGAGCACGTATTGCTGCCGCACGCCCTCCGTCTCGACTTCAAACGGCACGTCAATCGCATCCCGCGTCGTGCCCGGAATGGCGCTGACGATGACGCGCTCGGAGTTCGTGAGCGCATTGATGATGGAAGACTTGCCGACATTCGGGCGACCAACGATGGCGAGCTTCAACGGCTCAATTTTCCTCGCTGGTTTGTCGCTCGTGTCCGCTTCTTCGCCGCCCTCATCGTCCACCGGGGCATTCAAGTCTTCGGCCTCGGCCTCGGACGTTGGACTTGGGACCGGCAGGAACTTACCCGCCTCATCCATCAATGCCTCGATGCCTTCGCCGTGAATGGCCGTGACGGGAAAAATCTTGTCGAAGCCGAGTCGCAGAAATTCATCCGCCTGCGGAATCACCCGCTCGGTGTCCACCTTGTTCACCGCCACGAGCACGGGCTTCTTGGCCACGCGCAAACGCTTCGCCACCTCTTGATCCAGCGGCGTGATGCCCTCCTGCACGTTGACCACGAAGATGATGACACTCGCGGAGTCTATCGCGATCTGCACCTGCTCGACGGCGGCCTTCACGATCACGTCCTCGGACTTCTCGCGGCGCAGCAACCCGATGCCGCCGGTGTCCACGAGCGTGTAAGGCTGCCCGTGCCACTCGGCCTGCGCCGTCACGCGGTCGCGCGTCACGCCCGGCTGATCATGCACAATGGCAATACGCCGCCCCGCGATGCGATTGAACAACGCGGACTTCCCGACATTCGGTCTTCCAACAATGGCGATTAAACCAGACATGGCGTCAGCATGACCGACTCAGCAAGCGGTCGGAAGCGAAATGATGGAGCGGACAGTGATGGCGGCCGTAGCCCCGCCTGCCCACTGGCATATCCTACTAAGAATCAAATCTTGTTCCGTCCATGCTCGTGCGTAGCCTGCTCACACTCATGGGCCAAGCGACCTTCATCTTCATCAGCCTCTTGCTCGGCCTGGCCTGGGCGCGGGCGGATGAAGTTTTTCAATTCACGCCGCACGCGAATGTTCACGTCCTGCACGCGGCGGGAACGGCGGACGGAAAAACCTTTGTCGTTGGCGCCACGGATCGTCCGGCGCGGCTGCCGGGGGCGTTGCGGCGGTTTCATGGCGGCGGTTCGGCGTATCACGGTTTCGTCAGCCAGTTGAATGCGCAGGGGCGCGGCGTGGTCTCGGCGGTTTTTGGCGGTCAAGACACCTGGGCCGCGCAAGTGGTGCTGGCTCCCGGTGGTGATGTCGTGGTCATCGGCTCGACCTCGGCGACAAATTTTCCAGTGCGCAACGCCAAGCAGGCGGCGAACGCCGGCGCGCAAGACGCCTTCATCATCCGCTTCGATGCCACGCTCCGCACGATTCGCTTTGCCACTTACCTCGGCACCACGGGTTACGACACGGCCATTGCCGTTGCGGTGGACGCGGCGGGGAACAGCTTCGTGGTCGTGCGCGCGGGCGCGGCGGGATTGCTCGGGACGAACGCGTTTGATTTCGGCGCTCCGGCGGAGGCGGGCCAACCGGTGCTGGTGAAATTTTCTCCGTCCGGCGAACTGCTTTACGCCTCGCGCCTTCATTCCTTTTCCTCGCTGTTCATCTCCTCGCTGGCGGTGGACGGCCACGGCCACGCCCATGTGGCGGGTTTGACGGCGAATGGCGTCCTGCCCACGGTGAACGCGCCTCAGCCGTGGCCCAGCGGTTCTGGCGCGGATGCTTTCGTGGCGAAATTTTCGTCCGACGGACGCGCGACTCTTTTCGCCACCTACCTCGCGGGGGCGGGCAATGACGACGCGCGGGCCATCGCCGTGAACGCGGCGGGCGACATTTTCGTGGGCGGCCAGACCAGTTCGGAAATCTTTCCTGACGACACTGACGACGCCCCGCCGTTCACGCCGAACTCCCGTGCTTTCGTCGCGCGCTACAGTCCGTCCGGCGCGTGGCTGGGCGTTCAAACACTCACGGCCTCGGGCCTGGACATCGTGGAGTCCCTCGCGCTAGACGGGTCGGGTCGCGTGCTGGTGGGCGGAACGATGGGCGCACGGTTCGATTCGGGCCGCTCCTTCGTGGCGCGGCTCACGGGCGGCGAACCCCTTCTGCCGCGCTACGTCGGCAAAGATGCGAGCGTGGCTGCGGTGCTGGGTTCCGTTTCGGCCAGCGGTGAGGAGGTGGTTTTGGTCTCCGCCAGTTCGGCGTTTTCTTATACCGGCGTGCGCAGCGTGGTCACGAAAGTGGCTCTCTCGAGCGCCACGCCGTGGCCTCCGACGGTGGCGTTGTTGAGTCCTGCGCCGGGTTCCGTCGTCGCACCGGGGCAGACCATCGGTCTGTCAGCGGCGGCGTTTGGCGGCACGGGCGGCGTGGCGGCGGTGAGTTTTTACGACGGCGGAACGCTCATCGCTGTCGTCACGAACGCGCCTTACCAGTCTTCTTGGAGCAACCCGTTGGCCGGTTCGCACCTCCTCACCGCGCGCGCGATGGTCAGCGGGGTGAACGTCACCTCCGCGCCCGTCACGGTGACGCTGGGTTCGCCCGTGAATGTTCAGTTCGCCAACCGCACCCGCCTGCACGGCGAGCGCGTGAACGTGCGTGGCAGCGTGCGCGGAGCCACGGCGGAGGATACGACTGGCTACTCCCCCAACTACGTCTGGTGGGAGTGGGTCGCGCCGCGCTCGGGCTTGTTTCAAATTTCCCTCGCGCCCGGAGCCGAAGGTTTTTACCTGGAGATTTTCACCGGGCAAACTGTGGCAGAGTTGCAACGCTCGACCTCGGCCTACGACGGCCAGCTCACCTTCCGTGCGCAACGCGGCACGGCTTACCAAATCGCCGTCGCGAGTTACTCGCCCTCCGCGCCCCAGGATTTTCGCCTCCGTCTTGGCCCCGCGAGCGCGCCGAAAAACGACCTGCACACACGTCCGCAGCTTTTGTCCGGCTTGCCGGTTTCCGCGCGCGGCACGCTGCTCCATGCCACGGCGGACGTGGCCCTTTACTCCGGCTACGGCCATGACGTGTGGTACGAATGGACGGTGCCGGCCACGGGAAACTATCTGGCCTGGGTCGAGGGCGACGAACTGTTGCCCGACGTGAATGTGATTCGCGGCCAGTTGCCGGACCGTTACGAGAGCATCGGGAGGACCGTGCAAGGAGCCACGAATGGACAGGTCTTCACCGCGCTGACGGGCGAGAAGTTGCTGGTGCGGGTGTTCAATTACGCCTACAGCCCGGCGTTCACTTTGCATCTGCGCGCGCAACCGGCGCTGGTCAACGACGAGTTGTTCACCCCGCTCGTGCTGCCCGCGTCCGGCGTGATCGAAGGACACACCATCGGCGCGACTTGGAATTACGGCGAGCCGGGCCACAGCTATTACGAACAGTTGGCTTGGTGGACCTGGTCCGCGCCGAGCAACGGCGTTTTTCGTGCGCGCTTTCAACTCACGCCGCGCGTTCTTACCGCCTATTCCGGGCTGGGAACGCCGCTGCGTCCGGGACCAGGAAATGGCGCGGTTGGAATTTACACCGGCGACGTGTGGACGGGGTTGACGCAAGTGGCGGACAGGTATGGCGGGAACGGCGGCGCGTTCCGGGCCGTGGCGGGCGAGACCTACGCGGTGGCGGTGCGCGGCGGTTACGCGCACTTCACGCTCGGTGTGGAGGCCGTGGAGGCCGGCGCGCGTCCGGCGAATGATGATTTTGCCAACGCGGAAATTCTCACCGGCACGAATCTCGTCGTCGGCGCGAGTCTCGCCTACGCTACGCGCGAGCCGGGCGAGCCGGGCAGCGGCGGGTTTTTCCCCTTCGGCTTTGATGGCGGCTCGGTGTGGTACCGCTGGACCGTGCCGGAGGAAGGATTCTATGCATTCGCGGTTTCCTCGCAGGCGCGGCTGGTTCTTTACTTGGGCGACGAACTCACCTCGCTTCAGCCTTTCGACTACTCAGCGTTCCGACGCACCTATCGCCTCGTGGCGGGGGAGACATTGTGGCTGGCCGTTCTGGGGCCAAATTATTCCTATTTGAGCGCAGCTACTTTGCGCCTGCAAAAAGTAATCCCGCCCGCGAACGACGAGTTCGATCAACGTGAAGTTCTCGCCGGTGCGCCCGTGACCTTCACCCCACCTACGCGCCATGCGACCCGGCAGACGAACGAGTCGTATCCCGCCGTGTGGTACGAGTGGGCTGCGCCGCACGACGGCGAATTCACCGTGGAGTCGCAGAGCGGCGACTTCGGCTCCTGGTCGCTGTGGCGCACGCAGGGTGAAGAGGCCGGACCAGTTTATGAATCTCGTTTCACGGCGACGGCGGGTGAGGTGTTTCATCTCGCGTTCTACGATTACGGAAACAACGCCGCCCTCCAGTCGTTCGTGTTGCGCGCCGTGTCGGATTTTGAGTTTCCGCCGAGCAACGATGATTTCGCGCAGCGCGTCGTCCTCACCGGCGCGGTGGTCACGGTGAACGGCACCACCGTGGGCGCGACGCGCGAGGCACTGGAGCCGGAGAGCGCTGGGTCGAACACGGTCTGGTATTCCTGGACCGCGCCCGCCACGGGCCAGTTGTTCGCGGAACTGGACGACGAAGATAATTCGCCGCGACTGCGCCTGTTCACCGGAACGGAACTGGGCCAGTTGGAGCCGCATCCGCAGAACGAGGCGTTTTGGTTCAGCGCGGCGCAATACAACTTCTCCGTCGAGGCCGGCGTGACTTATCAGCTCGCGCTCATCTCGGACGAGACTTCCTCCATCGGAACCGCCTTCCGCCTCAAACTGCGTTTCGCGCCGCGTCCGGGGAACGATGACTTCGCGCAGCGCGCCCGTGTGTTCGGCGCCCGCGCCCGCGGCACGACGAAGGGCGCGACCTACGAGCCGAATGAAGGCAACGGGCCGAATATTTTCTCTGGCTCAACGTGGTGGATGTGGACCGCGCCGCGCACCGGCCAGTATCAGATCGAGGTGACGAGCACGGTGCCGCTCCACGATTTCGGCGTGTATGCCGTGGCGAATGGAGAAGAACTTGATTGGGCGCTGGATGATTCCCCCGAGCTTGGCCCCGGCGTCTGGCGTTTCCACGCCGCGCGCGGCACCACTTACGCGTTGCAACTCGGCACGCGCGAACCGGGCGGCGGCGATTACGAATTCACCATCACGCCCGTGCGCCCGCCGAGGAACGATCACTTCACCAACGCCGCGCCGTTGCACGGCAGCCGTCTAGTGGCGCGAGGCAGCGCGCGCTACGCCTCCATCGAGGAGGAAGAGCGGTTCGTGATTGGCGATTCCGAAGGCCGTTCGATCTGGTGGCGCTGGACCGCGCCGTCCGACGGCATGGTGTTCCTCGGATTGGACAATGATTTTCAGTCCGTGACGATTTACGCGGGCGCAACCTGGGACGAGTTGAGCGAAGTGACTTATCCTTGGAGCCGCGTGGAAACGGGCGTGCAGGCCGGCGTGGAATATCATTTTCGCGTGTATGCGCGGGTCGAAACGCCGCTCGGGCGCGAGGCGGTGAACCTCTCGCTGCGCCACGAGCGCGCGCCCGCGAATGATCTTTTTGAGAACCGCCTCACGCTCACCGGCACGAATGTCAGCGCGACCGGCACGCTGGTCGGGGCTGGCTCGTTCGGTGAACCGGCGGGACTGGACGCGAGTTATCCCACGGTCTGGTGGCGCTGGGTCGCGCCCGCGACCGGGCGCTATACCATCGCGGTGCGCAGTTTTGGCTTCACGCCCGTGCTGCATGTTTTCCTCGGCGACACGCGCGAGGCGCTGACCGCGCTGCCGCTGGTGAACGTCACCTCCGGGTTGTCGCAGGGAAATTTTCCGTGCACCGCCGGGGACGTGGTGAGCATCGCGGTGAGCACGGAAGATTCCTTGGCGCATGGCGGAGACGTTCTTCTTTCGATTCACCCCACCGTTGCACCAGCCAACGATGATTTCAGCCAGCGCCTCGAACTCGTGGGCGGTCGCGGCGTCTCCACCACCGAGGGCGCGTCGCGCGAGCCGGGCGAACCGGGCCACGATCAGGACGCGCTGGGCGGTTCGCTGTGGTGGCGGTTCACGGCACGGAGCAACGGCTGGCATCAGTTCACGGCGCGGATCACGGACACGAACGTGTGGTCATCGCCTTTCAGGCCGGAACTGTTGTGGCTCAATGTTTTCACCGGTGATCAGCTCGACAGCCTGGAGCCGCTGGCCTTCTGGACCGGCGAGCCGCAGGTGCAATCCGTGCAACTCATCGCCGGGGTGGATTACGTTGTGCAGGTCGGTGATCCGCAGCATCGGCTTGGGCGCGTGGATGTGCGCGCGGAGTTCAAGCCCGCGCCGCCGAACGATTCATTTGCGAACGCCCTGGTGATGAGCGGCGAGAACTGGTTCAGCAGCGCAACCAACAGTTGGGCCACAACAGAGCCGGGCGAACCCGCCTATGGCGAGGGCGACAACTCCGTGTGGTGGCGCTGGGTCGCGCCGACGGGCGGGCTGTATCAAATCTCCTCGCAGTATTACCGCCCTGGGGTGCTGCGCGTTCACACCGGCTCGGACGTTGGCGCGCTGACCGAAGTGGCGAGCGCCTATTCCTTCCTGCCTGGCTATTTTGCCGCGCAAGCAGGGCAGACCTATCACTTCTCGTTTCGCAACGGAATGCGCAACGGGCTTTTCACCCAGGTCAGTGTGCAACGGCTGATCCTCACGCCCTGGCCGGCCTTCAGCCCCGCCGCGCCGCTGGCGCAAACGAACGCAGTCGCGCGCGCCCTCTGGTTGGACACCGGCGGCGCGCGCGTCATCGAAACTTCGACCAATCTCGTGGACTGGACGCCGTGGCGGACCAACTCCTCCGCGACGACGCTGTCGGTGCCGGTGGGTGAGGAGCCACAACGCTTCTTCCGTGCGCGGTGAATTTGGAGTGCGGTGACTTGTCACCGCCTTCCCGTTTGGCGACTTGTCGCCAAACCAACTGCGCGACAAGTCGCGCGCGGAAAAAGGCGGTGACAAGTCACCGCACTCCAAACTCGCTTCACTTCCCGTTCACGCCTTTGAGATAGGCGAAAATCAATTCCGGCAAATCATCGCTGTAGCCGCCTTCGAGAACGCTGAAGAACGGCACGCCGGTTTTTCGCAGTGTCTCGCCGAGCCAGAAGAAATCCTCGGCCTCCAGCGTCTCCTGCGCGAGCGGATCGCGCGCGTAGCAATCGAAGCCCGCCGACACGCCGATGAGTTCCGGTTTTGTGGCGAGGATTCTTTCCAGCGCCTGGGTCAGAACTTTTCGATACGCCTCGCGCGCCGTGCGGGGCGCGACGGGATAGTTGAAACAGTTCTTCCCCACGTCCTCCGTGCCGGTGCCGGGGTAACAGGGGTGCTGATGAATCGAGGCGAACACCACGTTCGGCTTGTCCCTCAGAATCGCCTCGGTGCCGTTGCCGTGATGCACGTCAAAGTCGAACACCGCCACGCGCTTCACGCCCGTCGCGAGTACGTCGAGCGCGGCCACGGCGATGGAGTTGAAGTAGCAGAAACCCATCGCGTGATCTCGCGTGGCGTGGTGGCCAGGCGGGCGCAGCAGGCTGAACGCATGTTCGCCCTTCCGCGCCAGCTTCGCCGCGTGCAGCGCGCCGCCCACCGAGCGCCGGGTGTGCTCATCAATCTTCGGATGCGCGGGCGTGTCGCCGTCGAATGATTCCGTCGCGCTCCGTACCTGCGCGATGTGCTGCTTCGAGTGGGCGCGCAACAACTGTTCTTCCGTCACGTCGAGCGGCGCGGCCCAGTTCAACTTCAGTTCCGTCTGCGCGCGGAGTTTCGCCAAGGTGCCGGTGATGCGCGCGGGCCGCTCGGGATGGCCCGGCGCGGAATACTCCGTGCAACGTTCGTCGGTGATGATGGTCATGGCGGCAGTTTAGCGGAGCCAGGATTTTTGCAAACTCTGCACCACACGCGCGTCATGTCCGTTATGAAAACAATGATCTTCACGAATACGCCCGCCTCGTTCACTGTCTGCCTAGTTATGAAACTGTTGCTCACCCTCTTCGCCGTGCTGACTGCCGTCGCCCCGCTGCGCGCGTGGGATTACGAAGGCCATCGCATCGTCAACAAGCTCGCCATCGCGTCGCTGCCCAAGGATTTTCCCATCGCCGTGAATGCGCCCGCCACCGCCGAGCGCATCGCCTTTCTTAGTGGTGAGCCGGATCGCTGGCGCAATTCCACCGGCCAGACTTTCAACCACGCACACAAGCAGGAACACTACTTCGACATCGAGGATCTGGAACCGCTCGGCCTGACCACCAAAACCGCGAGTCCGTTCCGCTACGATTTCATCACGCAGCTCAAATCCGCGCGCGAGAAACACCCCGAGAAATTTACGCCGATTGACCAGACGAAAAACAATGACCACACACGCGACCTGATCGGCATGTTGCCTTGGGCGTTGAACGAGCAGTTTCTGAAACTGGAATCCGCCTTCTCCTACCTCAAAACCTTCGAGCAGTTCGGCGGCACGCCCGAGGAAATCTCGAACGCCAAGGACAACATCATCTACCTGATGGGCGTGATGGGCCACTTCGCGGGCGACTCGTCGCAGCCGCTCCACACCACGAAACATTTCAACGGCTGGGTCGGGCCGAACCCGAACCGCTACAACACGAACAAGACGATTCACTCGTGGATTGATGGCGGCTTCATCCGCCGCACGGAAATGAAGTTCGAGCAGCTGCAGCCGAAAGTGCGCGGCGCGAAATTGGTCGGCGGCGCGAGCACGGCGGGGCGGGGGGTGTTCGAGGATTCGTTCGCCTTTATTTTGGAGCAGCACGCACTCGTCGAGAAGACCTACGCGATGGATCGCGATGGAAAGCTTTCCCCGAACAAAGGCGAAGTGGTGGAAGGGAAAGAATTCATCGGTGGTCAATTGATCAAGGGCGGCCAATTTCTCGGCGACCTGTGGTTCACCGCCTGGCAAAGCGCGCCGGTGGATACTTTCCTCAAGGGCGAGCTGACGCGGCGGAAAAATCAGAAGGAGTAACGGAGCGCGGGCGTCCCGCCCGCCGGACGTTCCCAGGCGAAAAATCTTCCTCCATCACCCGCCACCCGTCGTTGTAGGCCCCGGCGGGCGGGACGCCCGCGCTCCTTGCATCTGCGTTTATCCGCGTCCATCAGCGGTTAAAAAATTCTCACGCCGCCTTGTTCTGTCGGAACTTGTCCAGCGCCACCGCCAGCACGATCACAATGCCGATGATGATTTCCTGCGTGTAAGTCGGCCAGCCCATCTGGTTCGAGCCGTTGCGCAGCACGGCCATGATCACCGCCCCAATCATCGATCCGAGAATGCTGCCGGTGCCGCCGCTCAGGCTCGCCCCGCCGATGACCACGGCGGCGATGATGTCCAACTCCAATCCGATGGCCACCGTCGGATCGCCCTGTGTGAGCCGCGAGAGCTGCATCAGACCCGCGACCCCGAAAAGCAATCCCGCCAGCGAGTAGATGAATACCTTCTGCATCCGCACGCGGATGCCGCAGAGCCGCGCGGTGGCTTCGTTGGAACCGATGGCAAAAATGTAGCGGCCAAAAACCGTCTGCCGTAGCAACACCGCCACGACCACCGCCAGCGCGATGGCGACCCATACGCCGATCGGCAAGGGCAGAAATTTGAACGGCTCATCCAGCGCCATGATTGAGTTCACCGCCGCCTTCTCGTCGTAGTTCACCGTCTGGCTGTCGCCCAGCCACTTCGCCGCGCCGCGCGCCACGCCCATCATCCCGAGCGTGACGATGAACGGCATCATGCGAAACCCCGCGATGAGCGAGCCATTGATTGCGCCGACGAGTGCGCCCGCACAGACCGTCGCGGCGATCACGCCCGGCGCTCCCCACGGCTGCGGGAGCGAGAGCAGTTTCGCCCCGACCACACTCGTGAACGCCACGACCGAGCCAACGCTGAGATCAATGCCGCCACTCACGATGATCAAGGTCATGCCCAGCGCGCCGATGGCGACGATGACGGTCTGGGTAAAAATGATTTTGAAATTGCCGCCGGTCAGGAAGACCTCGCGCACCTCGGGTTTGACGGAGAAAATTCCAATGACGAACGCCAAGCCGAGGAATGGGCCAAGGAGAGTGAACAGTTGGCGGAATGAAATGCGGGTCATTGAAGATTGAGGATTGGAGATTTTGAATTGGGGATTGCCGGCGGCGCGTTAGAAGCGGGGCGCGATTTGCCTTTGGCCGTGGCGATAGAAGAAGCAAGCAAGCGGGAGAGTTGCTCACTTTCGTCGATAAGCGGAGCCATCCGCTTGTCGGGCAGCATTTCAAGTTTGCGGATAAATCTCAGCCAACCGCGCGCCTCACGCATTTCTTTCCAGGAGATGTTCAGTTTGTGGATGAAATCAGCCCGGCTTTCCGCTGCGGCAGCCTCGTCATAATTCGGCGCACTTGAAGTGCCGCACCGGCAAAGCTGTCCGGCGATATGTCGTCCCATTCGCGTATCCGGCAAGGCATCAACCACTTTGGCCACACGGGCTGAAAATTCCCAAAGTCGTTCAGAAAATTCTGCGGGTGTCATGTGTCGCCAATCCTCAATCTCAAATTCTCAATCCTCAATCTTCAATTCCCCTTTCGGTTCCTACCGCCCTCGCGATGAGGCTGTGTTCGGTCCATTCGCTCACCGGCTTCACTTCACTCAGCACCCCGCGGCACATCACGCCGATGGTGTCGCAGACGCCGAGCAGTTCCGGCAGATACGAACTGACGAAGATGATCGATTTCCCCTGCGCCGCGAGTTCGCCGATGAGCCGGTAAATCTGCGCCTTGCTGCCGACATCAATGCCGCGCGTCGGTTCATCGAGGAGAAAAATCTTCGCGTCGTGATGGAGCAGGCGTCCGATGGCGATCTTCTGCTGGTTGCCGCCGGAGAGTTCGCCGATGGGTTGCGCGGCGGCGCGGGCTTTGACCTGAAGCTTTTCCATCCACCGCTGAGTTGTTTGACGCTGGCGGCTGACGCTGACGAATCCCGCGCTGGCAACGGAGCCAAAGTTGGTCACGGTCAAGTTGTCGGCGAGCGAGCGGTTCAGCATCAGCCCTTCCTCTTTGCGATTCTCGCTCAACAGGCCGATGCCTTCGCGCAGTCGGTCCGTAGGCGTGGCGTGTGTGCAGTTTTGACCGCGCAGCACGACCACGCCGTCGCGGATGCGATCCAATCCGAACAGCGCGCGCAGTGTCTCGGTGCGGCCTGCGCCGACGAGACCAGCGAGGCCAAGAATTTCCCCGGCACGCAGGTTGAGTGTGACGGCGCGCGGTTTGGGTTCAGCAGAAATGTTTTTCAACTCCAGTACGGACGGGCCGAGTTGGTGCGGCGTGCGCGGATAAATTTCCGAAAGCTCGCGCCCGACCATCGCGCGGATGATCTCGGTGAGTTGCGCGCGCTGTTGTTCATTAGTGGGACTGGCGCCCTCGCCAGTCATTAGTTCACCAAGCGCCCCCGCTTGGTGTTCTGCCAGCGGGGCCGGCGGTTCCACTGCATCACGACGCGCGTCTTCGAGTTTTCCACGCATCTCTCCCGACGCCACGCTTTCGCCATCGCGCAGCACGGTGTAGCGCTGGCAGAGGCGCTGGCATTCTTCGAGGAAGTGGCTGATGTAAATGACGCTTACGCCGCGCGCGCTCAATCGCTCGACGACGCGAAACAAATTCTCCGTGTCCGCCTGCGCGAGGCTGCTCGTCGGTTCGTCCATGACCAGCACCTTGGGTTCGCTGATGAGCGCGCGGGCGATTTCCACGAGCTGCTTTTGTGCGACGGACAAGGAACTCACGATGGCGGCGGGCGCGATAGTATCGTTGTGCAGTTCCGCCAGCGCGCGGCGCGCGAGGTCACGGCGCTTGGCGCGGTTGAGCCAGCCGAAGTTTGCTGGCTCCGCGCCGAGTAAAATATTTTCCTCCACGCTGAGATGCGGCGCGAGCGTGAGTTCCTGGTAAATCATCGCGATGCCGCTGCGGCGCGCGTGGTGGGGGTTCTCCGGCTGGAAGGGTTGGCCATCGATCTCGAAGCTTCCGGCGTCCGCGCGATACGCGCCGCTGAGAATTTTCATCAACGTGCTTTTGCCCGCGCCGTTCTCGCCAATGAGCGCGTGGACTTCGCCGGGCGCGACGGAGAAGGAAACGTTCTTGAGTGCGCGGGTTGCGCCGAACGCCTTTTGCACACCGGACATTTGCAGGCGGGGAATCATGGGACGCGCGAGTTATACGCGGAGGGCAGGGGAGGGCGAAGGGGAAAATCCGACCACAACAACCTCGCCTCCCACGGCGCGCGGGCTTTCCAGCCCGCAGCAGCGTTCCTATTAAGAAAGCTACCCTGAGGGTTTGGCGCGACCGCCTGTCGAACATTGCTGCGGGCTGGAAAAGCCGCGCGCCGTTCAGCGCGCGAAAATTTTGCGCACGATGTCTTCGATGGGCACTTCCTGGATGTCGATGTCGTTCACCGGCAGCTCGTCGAGCAGCGCCTTGCACACGGGAATCACGCGGTCGCGCTTCACTTTGAACTTCACGGTGGCGCCGGTGTGCTCGATGACTTCGCCGAAACGCTCCAGTCCCTCGCGCGGACAGTTTTGTCCGGCCGCGCATTGGATGGTGATGAGTTTGAAATCGGCGAACCGGTCGAGCACCGCGCTCAACTGGCCGTCGAAGAACAACGTGCCCTTATCAATGATGATCACGCGACGGCAGAGCGCTTCGATGTCCACCATGTAATGACTGGTGAGCACGATGGTCGTGCCGCGCGTGGCGTTGTACTCACGAAGAAATTCGCGCACGGTCTTTTGCGAAATGACATCGAGGCCGATGGTCGGTTCGTCGAGAAACAAGACCTTCGGCTGGTGGAGCAGGGCGGCGATCAACTCGAACTTCATGCGCTCGCCCAGGGACAGCTCGCGCACCATGACGTTTAACTTGTCGCCCACTTGCAACAATGCGGTGAGTTCATCCACCGTGCGTTTGAAGGCCTCGGGGGCGATTCCGTAAATTTTCCCGTTCAGCTCCAGTGATTCGCGCGCGGGCAAATCCCACCATAATTGATTCTTCTGCCCGAGCAGCAGCGCGAACTGGCGGCGGTAGGCGTCCTCACGTTTCCACGGCACATGCCCGAGCACGCGCGCCGTGCCGCCGCTGGGGTAGAGGAGTCCGGCGAGCATTTTCAGCGTCGTGGTTTTGCCCGCGCCGTTCGCGCCGAGGAAGCCGACGAGTTCGCCCGGCTCGATGGTGAAGTTCACATCCTTCACGGCCGTGGTGTGCTCGAACTTGCGCTTGATGAGTCCGCGCAGCGCGCCCTTGAACCCCGGCTCCTTTTTGTAGGTGCGGAAGGTTTTCGTGAGACCTTGGACTTCGATGGCTGGCATCGCGCGGAGGTTGAAGGCGGAAGATTGAAAGTGGCAAGCGGTTTGGCGTTTTCCGAATTCCTGCTTGCGAGCGGCTTTTCACGTTTGCTAAAAACCGTGTCCTTTATGGCAGCAATCGGACGATTCCAAAAGGGTGAGGAAATCTTTCACGCCAAGGTGGTGGACGGTGAACTCTTTCGCGTGCGTGGCGATGTCTTCGGCGCGCCGTCCTTCGAGAAAAAACCCATCAAGACCAAGGGTATCCGCACGCTTGTGCCGGTGGTGCCCTCTAAGATCATCGCCGTGGGATTGAACTACGCTGACCACGCGCGCGAGTCCGGGAAGCCGCTGCCCAAGGAGCCGTTGTTCTGGTTCAAGGCTCCGACCTCGCTCATTCCCGATGGCGCGAAGATCGAAGTGCCGTTCCCCGCGCATCGCACCGACTACGAGGCGGAACTCGCCATCGTCATCGGGCGCAAGGTGCGGAACGTGACGGCTTCGGCGGCCGGGCGCTACATTTTCGGCTACACCACGGCACAGGACATCAGCGACCGGACGATTCAGAATGCCGAGAGCCAGTGGGCGCGCGCGAAGTCGTTCGACACCTTCACCCCGCTCGGGCCGTACGTGGAGACGAAGATCGATCCGAGCGATCTCACCATTCAGCTTTTCCAAAACGGCCAGCTCCGCCAGAACTCGAACACGAACCAGCTCATCTTCAGTTGCGCCCAGCTCGTCAGCTTCATCTCCACGAACATGACGCTGCTGCCGGGCGACGTGATCGTGACCGGCACGCCGAGCGGCGTGGGGCCGATTCAGAGCGGCGACAAACTCGAAGTGCGCATTCAAGGGCTGGCCCCGCTGGTGAATGCGGTGAAGTGAGTCTTGCGCTCAAGACTCGGCCCAAGCAACTTGACCTCCATGAAGAAGAAAGCCGCCGCCGCTGCCGCCAGCCGCAAAAAACCCATCAACTGGGAAGCGGTCTGCGAGGAAAACCGGCAGCAGTGCAACAAGCTGACGGACGCGGAGCGCCGCCGTTTCCGGGATCACGCGTTGCGACTCATCTATTCCGCTGATGCAGAAACTCCAACTCGTAGCCGTTGATACCAACGTGCTCATGAGGCTCGCGGAGGGACACGAACCCACCCTCGACGCCTGTCATCTCATTGAACGCCGGCTTCACCCTGTTCAGTTCATCGTCCCGCCGACGGTGCTGGAAGAAGTGGGTCGCCAGGCCTGTGTCGCCCTCGATCCTACAGTCCGGCGGACAGCGCAGGCGGCTCTGGCCAATTTACGCGGGCGTTTTCAATTTCACCCTGTGGACTTCACCGCGCTTCAAGAAGCCCTGGCTGCGAATGCCGCGAAGCAATTGCGTGGCTCGGGACTCTTGCCCTACGAAGAGCGCCACGACGCCATCATTGTGGCCGAGTCATCCGTGCTTCACGCCATCATGCTGGTGAGCCGTGACTCGCACTTGCTGGAAATTGATCAAGGCAAATTGACGATGCTGTTTCACCGGCTTGATTTGTCCGCTCCACTCATCGCCTCGCCGGAAAATTTGCTGAAAAAGTTTTACTCTTAACACTCATGCGCTGGACCCAAGCCTTCATTCCCACCCTCAAAGAAACTCCCGCCGAGGCGGAGATCACGTCGCACAAACTCCTGCTGCGCGCCGGACTCATCCGCAAACTCGCGGGCGGACTCTACACCTTCCTCCCGCTCGGCCTGCGCGCGTTGCGCAAGGTCGAACGCATCGTGCGCGAGGAAATGGATCGCGCGGGCGCGCTTGAAGTGCTCATGCCCGCGCTCCAGCCCACGGACATCTGGAAGCAGTCCGGGCGCTACGAGACCGCGTCCGCCGTCTTGTTCAAAGTGCGCGACCATCAGAAGAAGGAATGGATCATGAGTCCCACCGCCGAGGAGGTCATCACTACGCTGGCGGCGAGCGACATCAATTCCTACCGCCAGATGCCGGTGAACTTTTATCAGGTGAGCGTGAAATTTCGTGACGAGATCCGCCCGCGCTACGGACTGATGCGCGCGAAGGAGTTCATCATGAAGGACGCCTACAGCTTCGACGCGACCGACGAGGGTGCGATGGCGAGCTACAAGAAAATGTATGACGCTTACAAACGCATCTTCGACCGCTGTGGCCTGCAGAACTTTCCTGTCGAAGCGGACACTGGTGTCATCGGCGGCAATTACTCGCACGAGTTCATGGTGCCGGCGGACACGGGTGAGAACGACGTGGTGTATTGCGAGAGCGGCCAGTACGCCGCGAACATCGAGAAGGCGTCGAGCCGTGGTTCGCTGACGCCGACACCGACCGAGCGGACGCACGAGGCACCGGAGAAATTCGCCACGCCCGGCGTTGTGACCATTGATGCGCTCGCCGCCGCACCTTACGGCGTGCCGGGCCACCAGCAGATCAAGACGCTGATTTACTCGGCGGACGGCAAGCTCGTGGTGGTGCTTCTGCGCGGGGATGATCAATTGAATGAGGCCAAACTGACCGGAAAAATTGGAGCCACGGTTTTCCGTCCCGCTTCTTCCGACGAAATTTTCAATGTCCTCGGCGCACGCCCTGGCAGCCTCGGCGCGGTGAACAAAGTTCCGCTTTCTGACTTGCGCGTTTTCGCCGACGAATCGTTGCGCGGCGCGCGGGGCATGACCACCGGCGCGAATGAGGACGGCTTCCACCTGCGCCACGTCGAGCTGGAGCGCGACATTCGCGTGGATGTGTGGGCGGACTTGCGCACGGTCAGGGCAGGGGAGTTGTGCGTCGCCAGCGGATTGCCGCTGAAGATTCGCCGCGCCATCGAGGTCGGCCACGTCTTCAAGCTCGGCACGAAGTACAGCGAGAAGTTGAACGCGACGTTTCTGGCCGAGGACGGTGCGCGGAAATTTTCCCACATGGGCTGCTACGGCATCGGAGTCACGCGCACGCTGCAAGCGATCATTGAACAGTGCAATGACAAGGACGGCATCATCTGGCCCAAGTCCGTCGCGCCCTACACCGTGTGCATCACGCCGCTGGGAGTCGCGCCGGACAGCGAGGTGATGAAGCTCGCCGAGCAAATTTACGCGGAACTCATGGCGGCGGGCGTGGACGTGATTCTCGACGACCGCGACGACCGCCCCGGCGTGAAGTTCAAGGACGCGGACTTGATCGGCTTCCCGATCCGCATCGGCATCGGCGAAAAGTCACTGGCGAACGGTGAAGTGGAACTTAAGCCGCGCGGAGGCGCACTCACGGCGGTGAAGAAGGAAGAGATCGTGGCGAAGGTGCTGGAACTGGCGCGGGCTTGAGCGGGCCGGTCTTCACGACTGAACGCCATTTCTAATCACACCTGGTGGTCCGACCATGTGGTCGTCGCGACGGAATACATCAGGCCGATGAAGGCGGCTGAGTAGCGCGGCCTTTCAGTCCCTGGGGCTGACGCAGCAACATTTCTGAGGCTCGTTCCACCTTTTGCGGCGTCGCCCCTGGGCGCGCGATGGACTTTCCGCGCCGTTCCCATTTCAATCGCCGAATTCATCGCCATGAAAACTTACGAATCCTATCGCGGCCTGCCGATGTTCGCGGGCGTCGGATCGCTGGAAGAAGTCTCGCGCTCCCAACTTTCCGTCGAGGGCTGCGTCGCGCGGCTCAAACGCCATCACTACGCCTTCAAGCGCCTGCATCAAATCTTTCTCTCTCGCCTCACGGCCGAACCCATCTACGAACTCAAGATGGCCTTCAGCCTCCACGCCTATCAATGCTCCGAACACGTCGCCGCGCTGCGCCTGCGCGTGAGCGAAATGCGCGACCCACCGCTCGGCCTCGACATCATCCCGCACACGGCGCTGCGGTTGTTCTTCGATGAAATTCTCGCCGCGCCCACGACGGAGGAGTTGCTGCTCGGTATTTACGAGAAGGCGCTGCCCGCGCTGAAGACCGCGCTCGAACGGCATCTCGCCGACACCAATCGCCTCACTGATTATCCCAGCGTGCGCCTCTGTCGCTTCGCGTTGTTGGAACTCGACGACATGCTCGCGTTCGGCGCACAGGCCATTGCGAAACTCGTCACGCCGGAACAACGCGCACATTTCACCCCGTGGCTTGCGCTCCTCGATGATTGCCTCGCCGCCGCCGGATCGCTCCACGGTGCCGACCCCCGTGCCCCCGGCGTCCCGCCGGGTTCCGCGCCTGAGAACACGAGGGTCACTCCCATTTCGAGCAGCATCAGCACAGAGAGCGCCTCCACCCGGCAGGATGCCGGGGGCACGCTCATTCCGCACCACTCCGCGCAGCCCTACACCTACGACCCCGTCCCGCGCCGCGATGCACGCTTCCCCGATCCCTACAACATGGGCGTCAACGCCGAGGTCTTCCTTTACGACGAAACCATGCCCGCGAAAGCGAAGACCCTGATGATGTTCTACAAGCGCCTGCGCGAGATCGACGTGCCCGAGATGATGGCCAGCATCATCACCCAGACGCACGGCAAGCCCTGGGCCTACACCCGCGACATGACGCGCCAGCTCTGGGACGAAGCGCGCCACGCCATGATGGGCGAAGTCGGCTTCGTGAAAGCCGGCGTGGACTGGCACAAAGTGATGGTCAACTTCACCTGGGCCTTGGCCCTCAACACCCAACTCAAGCCCCTCGAACGCCACGCCGTGCTCTACTTCATCGAGCAAGGGCTGATGCCGAAGATGGGCAAACGCTTCGAGTGGGACACCGCGCTGGCCAGCGGCGATCCGCTCGCCGCCGTGATTCAAGACTTCGACTGGGCCGATGAAGTCCTGCACGCGCGCGTGGGCCGCGACTGGTACCTGAAAGAATTCGCCGACCCGAAAGAAGCCGTGCGCTACGGCGACGAATGCTGGAGCAAAGTGCTGATGGGCTGGCGGCAATGGCGCGACGCCGGCCTGACCCAGCACCGCAACTGGTGGCCCGACGTCTATCGCGACGCCTGCCGCGCCTGGGGCGTGGAACCCGATCCCAAAGTCCTCGCCTACGACACGAGCTACGAGACGGTGCGGGCGGATTTGAAGCAACTGACGGGGTCGGCGTAGGAATCAGCCTGTGCTAGCTCTAAAGATAATCACAGCAGTAATCTTGGTGCTTTCCGTCGTAATGCGGGCGGTAATGGACTTCTTCTGGAAGGACAAGCGAACAAAGAAATACAGATACATAAGAAACGGATTTATCAGCACTGCGATTTGCGCTGCTTTACTTAACGTCGTCGTGATGTGGATTGACGAAGAAAGAAAAACGTCAAAAGCCGCCTCCAGTGAGGCACGTTCATTGGAAACTGAGAACATCACTACCGGAGGATTAACGCCCCATATTTTGGTTGAGCTTTACACAGGTCCAACTTTTCCGACGCCACCTAGAATTTCGTTTTCTCCGCAATTCCCGGGAATCGTTGCTATCTGGATCGAAAACACTAATTCGTACCCAATTTATGATGTCGAAGTGTTCTTGTTTAATCAAAAGGGCACAAACGGGATGATGAGCGAGATCGCAAAAAAATTTAATGAAAAGCGAGAGAGCATCCCAATTATGAAGTTGCGCGATGGCCCCGTCATCCTGCTCCCCCCTGACTTTGAACTGCCGCGCGCGAAGTTCGATTTTTCCGTCAAAACAAGACGCGGCAGCACCCGACATTCGATTGTGTTCGAGTTGGTAACCAATAAATGGGAATTCGCACGCGTAGTTACTGACACGACGCATCGAACAAACCGAGTGCTTGTCGTCGAAAGCTCAGCTTCCTTTCCTAAGGACGTTGATGGGAAACCCCGAGTGGATTGAGCAGTTACGCTGTCGCCAATCCCAACGGGATTGCCTCACCGAAGCCCAGGGTTGCGCCGCCGAGGCGCTACCCTGGGTTCACGTTCCAAAACATTTCCCCAACCCTGAAGGGTTGCATCACCTCACCTCTTCGCGTGCTCATGATTCAACCCTTCAGGGTTGGACATGCTTACGATCCACACACCCAGGGTAGCTCGCGCCGCTCGCAACCCTGGGCTGATGGATGCAACCCCGTTGGGGTTGGGTGATTTCCCGCGCACCGCGTGGCCACCTTTCACGATTCTCCCATGCCCAGCGTGGTAGGGCGGCGGTGTCCTCACCGCGCCGCGCTGGAATCGGAATGGCGTTCCCAAACTTGCCCACGCCTCACCCCGGCGCGCTGCTCCCCAATCCCAACGGGATTGCCTAACCGAAGCCCAGGGTTGGTGCGCCGAGCACCTACCCTGGGTTCACGTCCCACACATTTTCCCAACCCTGAAAGGGTTGAATCACCGCCACCCCACGCCGCACGGACAAAAACGATTCAACCCTTTCAGGGTTGAACAAAATTTTGGCCCACGCACCCAGGGTAGCGCCTGCGGCGCAACCCTGGGCTTTGGTGCGGCAACCCCTTTGGGGTTGGAGGCAGCGCGAGTCATGGATGGCCCAACGTGGTAGGGCGTCGGTGTCCTCACCGCGCCGCGCTGGAATCGGCGAGGCGTTCCTGAACTTGCCCACGCCTCACCCCGGCGCGCTGGGACAGCGACGCCCTACCAATCCCAACGGGATTGCCTCACCCCAGCCCATACAAGGGTTACGACCCCGTCGCTACCCTGGGTTGCGTTCCGCAAAACCTCCGCAACTCTGAAGGAGTTGCCTCACCGCTTCCGTCCACCGTTTTCTTCGCGCCACGATTCAACCCCTCCAGGGTTGATGATTCGTCGTGGGCTGTGGTCCTAGGGTAGTCGCTCGCGCGCCAACCCTGGGCTTTGGTGATTCAATCCTTTCAGGATTGGGAACGGGCGGGCGCGGCGACATCTCTCGCGGAAGTGCCTCGCGCGAAGGCCGCCAAGGACGCGAAGGGGGAAAAACCTTTGCGCTCTTCGCTTTCTTGGCGTTAGGCAACTCTTCCGCTCCACATCCACGGTCACGCGGGTCAAGGTAGGGCGTCGGGAACCTCACCGCGCCGCGCCGAATCGGCGAAGCGTTCCTGAACTGGCCCAAGCCTCACCCCGGCGCGCTCTCCTCAATCCCAACGGGATTGCCTCACCAAAGCCCAGGGTTGGTGCGCCGAGCACCTACCCTGGGTTCACGTCCCACACCGTTCCCCAACCCTGAAAGGGTTGCCTCACCGCCACCCCACGCCGCGCTTGGAAATGATTCAACCCTTTCAGGGTTGAACAAAATTTTGGCCCACGCACCCAGGGTAGCGCCTGCGGCGCAACCCTGGGCTTCGGTGCGGCAACCCCTTTGGGGTTTGAAACGTGCGTCCTTCGCGTCCTTGGCGTGAGGCAACTTTTCCGCTCCGCATCCACGGTCAGGCGGATCAAGGTCGGGCGGGGCGGGGCGGAAATTGCCGGAGCCTCACCCCGACGTGCTGGCGTCAGACGCCCGGCCTGAACCCCTGGGAATTCGTGGCTGGCCGCGCAAAACGCGGGCCTCGCCAACCATGTTGGCCGGAAAAATTTAGCTCGGCGATATGGCCGCTTCGGACAGGGCCGGTCCCTTGGGAGTAGCGGGAGGAGACGCCCATTTTTTCCCGCCGAAAAAGAGTGTGACGCCGCACGGTGTCGCCTACATAAAAATGGTGTCACGCGCCACCGCCCATCATTACGCCACGCTCGGCCTCGATCACCGCTGCACCACGGAGCAGATTCGCGCCGCCTACCGGCTGCTGGCCAAGCGGCATCATCCGGATCTGAATCCCGGCTGCGCCGCGTCCGCCGCCCTCACTCGTGCGTTGAACGCGGCGCACGAAATCCTGAGCGACCCCGACCTGCGCCGCGCTTACGACCGCGAACTGGCGGAGGCGAGGAAGCCCGCGCCGTCCGCGCGCGGGGTGAAAACGGAACGTCATCTCGCGCAGGAAATGTTTTTGCGCGTGGAGGAATTTATGCGCGGCAGCACGCTGGAAGTGCGCGTGAACGATCCGGCGAATCCGCAGGGCGCGGAAATTTATGAGCTGACGATTCCGCCCGCCACCGCGCCGGGGGCGAAGTTCCGCGTGGCGCGCGATGGGGCGTTCGCGGGCGGCTTCGTGACGGTGCGCGTGCGGGTGCGCCCGGATTTTCGTTTCAAGGCGCGCGGCTCGGATGTGCGGTGTGATTTGAAAATCAAACCCGAGCGCGCGGCGCAAGGCGGCATGGAGATGGTGGCGGGCGTGGGCGGGGTGTCGTTGCGCGTCACGATTCCGCGCGGCGTGGGACGCGGGGAAATCATCCGCATCCCCGGCGAGGGGCTGCCCCGGCCGCGCGGCGGGCGCGGGGATTTGCTGGTGCGAATTGATTACCGCGTGGCGGTGCGGGTGACGCGCGCGGTGCGGCGGTAGGGCGATGCTTTCCCCAGCGCGCCGGATCAGCGGCGGTACTGGAATGCGCTCAACAGCTTCTGATGGATGCCGCCGAAGCCACCGTTGCTGAACACGCAGACCACGTCGCCGCCGCCCGCGCTCTTCTTCAGGTGATCCACGATGGCGTCCACGCCGGGCAGATACTCGGCGGGCTTGCCGCTGGCCTTGATGTCTCGCATGAGCCGCGCGGGATCGAGGCGTTGCTCGACGGGGACTTGTTCGAGCTTGGCAATTTCCGCGACCACGATGGCGTCGGCGCCGAGCAGCGCGTCCACCAGCTCGGTTTGAAAAACATTCCGGCGCGTGGTGTTGCTGCGCGGCTCGAAGATGGCCCAGATTTTCTGCGACGGAAATTTCAGGCGCAACGCTTTCAACGTCTCGCGAATCGCCGTCGGGTGATGCCCGAAGTCGTCCACCACGGTCACGCCGCCCGAGATGCCCTTCACTTCCATGCGGCGCTTGATGCCTTGGAACGTGGAGAAGGCGTCCTGAATCTGCTGGTTCTTCAGCCCGCAATGCTTCGCCGCCGCCACGACTGCGAGGGCGTTCCGCACGTTCAATTCGCCGACCATGTTGAGGTGAAATTTGAAGCTGGGAATCTCGAACTCGCTCGCCGTCGGGCCGTAGCGCAGGTTGAACGCGCGCACGGCGTTGTTCTCGCCGAGGCCGAAGCGTTTCACCGGACAGAAATTTACATTGAGCAGCGGTGCGATGTTCGCGTCGTCGCCATTCGCGAGCAGTAAACCATTTTGCGGCACGAGACGGACGAAGTGGCTGAAGGATTTCTGAATCGCCGCGAGGTCAGCGAAAATATCCGCGTGATCAAACTCCAGGTTGTTGATGATCGCGACCTCCGGCAGGTAGTGGACAAACTTGCTGCGCTTGTCGAAGAACGCCGTGTCGTACTCGTCGCCCTCGATGATGAACCACTCGCTGTCCGTGAAGCGCGCGCCCTGACCGAGATTGTTCGGAATGCCGCCGATGAGATACGACGGGTTCAACTTGTTGTGCTCGAAGACCCAGGTGAGCAGCGAGGTCGTCGTCGTCTTGCCATGCGTGCCGCTGACCACGAGCACGCGTTTGCCGCGCATGAAAAATTCCTTGAGCAACTCGGGCAGCGAGCAATAGCGCAGCTTGTGCTCCAGCACGGCCTCGACTTCGGGATTGCCGCGCGACATGGCGTTGCCGACGACGACGAGGTCGGGCTTGTGCCCGAGGTTCTGCTGCGCGTAGGCGGGCATCACGTCAATCTTGCGCTCGGCGAGGAAGGTGGACATGGGCGGATACACGTTGGTGTCGCTGCCGGTGACGTGGTAACCCTTCTCCTTCATGGCCACGGCGGCGGAGGCCATCGCGGTGCCGCAGATGCCGACGAAATGGACGGAACGAATCTCTTTGGAAAACATCGGCGCGAATCATTGTCGCGCGCGTGAACGAGGCAAGAGAAAGTTGCAGCCGCGAACGGCGTCCATCGGGAAGAAAATCATCCCGGACTTCCCACGAAATAAAAACGCCGCGTGGTTAGCGCGGCGTGACCATGAAAGTGAAGAAAACTACGGGCCAGAATAGACACGGCCGCTGGGCGAGACTTCCGCCGTGTTGCCGGCGTTGATTTCTCCGGGCGTGCCGCCGCCGGGGACGAAGGGCGGCAACTGCACCGGCGCGGCCTTCGCGAGCGACGCATACTTCACTTCCACCACTGAGGCGGGCGAGGTGAGCAGGGACTCGGAAGATTCCTTGGTGCTGCGGGAGAGGGCGGAAACCATGTCCTCCGTGTGCTGCATGATTTGCTTGAGCGTGGCCACGCGCTTGGCGGCCGCGAACTCGGCCTGCGAGCGCGCGACGAGCGGCTTGAGACCAGGGAGCGCCGTGGTGGTGGCGGGCAAAACCTTGTCGCCGGACTTGGGCGCGGCAGCGGCGGCGTTGATGCCGATGGTGGCGTAGGACGTCGGCCTGGCCTGGCACATGGCGCGGACGATGGCGTCGAGTTCCGCCGGAGCGGCGCTCACGGCGGCCTTGGCAATGACGCCGGCGAGCTTGGGCTGCAACTTCGCCGCGGCGCCGGCGGCGGCGGCGGCGGAAGCGGGCGACGATTTCGCGACGGCACCGACGACGAGCGGTGCGGACGGACCGTTCAACGTCACCGCAGCCGTCACGGCGTCCGTGGCGTCCGCCTTGTCGGCGACGAGCTTGGCGGTTTCGCGCGCGATTTCAGTGACGCGCACGGCGCGCAACTGGGCGGTGTAATTCGCAACGCGCGCCTCGTCGGCCAACACGGGGAGGGCGAGGACGGCGGTCAAGGCCAGGAATGTCGAAGCAGTTTTCATGATTAAATACTTTCCTTTAACGCCCGGACTGTGGGGCACGCGCGCGCGGTGGTCAATTTCCAATTCCGCCCGCGTGATGAAGGTTATTTCTTCGCGGCATAACCGGGAAGTGGCTTCCCAGCCGCGTCCAGCTTCCCGCACGACCAGAGCAGGCCGCGGGTCACCAGGTCCAGGTACACCGGGCTTTGCATCGTGTCGTTGCCGTGGCCGAGGGTCGTGGCGAAGACGCGGGTCTTCGCGGACTCGTTCACCCAGATCACGACGTGGTCTTTCTTCGACTCTTCGCTGAAGGCGGTGGCGAGGGACGTGACGGTGGGCCAGAGCTTCTCGTTGCGATACAGTTCGTCCTTGGGGTTCAACCACTCGGTCGGGAAACCCATCATCACGGGGTGCTGGGCGCTCACGTTCTTCACGGTCAGGTCGCGGCTCTTGTCGTGGCTCATCGAGCGGAGGCCGAGGGTCGCCCGCCAGGCGTCGGTCGCGCCCATGCGGTAGCTGTGCGCGGAGCAATGAAGGAAAACACCCGGCACGCCCGCGTCGTGCGCGGCGGCGATGTTCTGGATCAAGTTCGTGTCGTCCATGTAACCGAAGCACTCGTTGTGCAACACCACGTCGTAACCGCGCCACCAGTTCGGCTTCTCGTAAATGGACACACGATTGGTGCGGTCGCTGCCTTCATGCACCACGGTGAATTCCACGTTCGCGCGGGCCGCGATACCTTCGCTGATGATCGTCTTCTGCTTTGCATAATCATGGCAGCAACCGCCCGCGACCATGAGCGCGCGGAGCGGCTTCACGTCGTCGGCGGCGACGAGCGATGACGCGCAGGCGAACCACGCCAACAGTGCGGGGAGAAATTTGTGCATGGGGCGAAGTGTGCGCGGGCGGGGAGCGAGGGCAAGGCGGAAAACAGAGTGGGTGAGTGGGTGAGTGAGTCAGTGAGTGAGAAAGCGGCCACCTCTCTCTCTCTCTCTCACTCCTGCTGCATCTCGTTCAGCTTCCCGGTGACTTCCTCCAGGCGTGCGTTGGGCAGGAAGTCGGCAATGCCGTTCAGGAAAACCGCCTCGTGCAAGGGCTGTCCCAACTCAGCAACCACGCTCATCAGTTAGCCAAACAGGATGCCACTGAACTCGTGCAGCGGTTCGGTCAGGTCGGTGTCCGTAAGTTCAACCTCGCTGCCTAAACAGCCGAAGGATCAAAACATCCATTCACTTGGAGGGCGAAGTTATTAGCGGGTGGAAAGTTCCCTGTCGCTGCGTTCCGGTGGTGGGTCAGTTTTAGCAA
>JAYVQC010000084.1:0-8357 GCA_043757045.1 Akkermansia sp.
GGGGCTCCGCCCCTCCCTGCGCACGCCAGCGCGGAAACCAAACAACCATGAACCCAAACTCTCATAGCAACTGGATCAAAGATTGGGGGCTTGCCAGCCATGCTGGATGAATTCGACCAAGGAAAATTCAAAGCACTCAGGCCAAAGATTTCCAAAGAAAAGGCCGTGCCGAAAGAACTCCTCCAGTTCGCAAGCCAAGTCGGCGGAACCGCGTCCAAGCAGAAAGGATTCGTCCTCATCAAGCTGGAGCAGCGGAATGCCCGCCTGCTTGTCGAGCATCATCAGTCGCGCTTACAGAGTGCCGGATACTGCCTCTGGCACGATCTGGATGATGATCGGTTACTCGTGTTTCCAACGCCGGATCCTTTCAAGGCTTTGAAACAGGTTGGAACCATCGGCGAGGATTTGGAGAACAAGGACATCATCGCCTGGTTCAAGTCACTGGAAACGGAGCATCCATTCATCATCACCGGAGCGGGCAGCACCTGGGTCATGGCCCGTTTTCTACAGCCGGTGGCGAAGGCTGAGAATCTTGTAAGCCGCTTGCTTGCTTTCTCGCCCGATGCCGTGTCGGGGAAAAGTACTTCTCGGGCCAGCATGATTCGCGAGTTGCAAAGGACAGGTCAGTTCACCCTCGCTTGGGATGTTTGAACATGGCGGCAGCGCGCTGGCACTCTCAGACTACGCCGCCAGCTTCTCGTCCTTCGGAATCGCTTCGAGGATGCGGCGGGTGATGTCGTCGCTGGTCACGCCTTCGCTCTGGGCGGCGAAGTTGGCCACGATGCGGTGGCGGAAAACGGGCGGCGCGACGGCGGCGATATCGTCGCAACTCACGTAGGTCTGGCCGCGGAGAATGGCGCGGGCCTTGGCGGCGAGAATCAAATTCAATCCGGCGCGCGGACCGGCGCCCCACGAGAGCCATTTCTTGCAGAAGTCGAGCGCCTCGTCGGTCTTCGGCCGCGTGCAGCGCACGAGACGTTCGGCGTAGGCATAGACGTGATCAGCCACGGGCATCCGGCGGACGATTTGTTGGAGGTGCAGAATTTCATCCACCGAGAGCACGGCTTGCGGCTTCTGCATCGGTGCGCCGGTGGCCATCTTCATGATCTGCAATTCCTCCGCCGCCGTCGGGTAGTCCACGTGAATCATGAACATGAAACGGTCGAGCTGCGCCTCGGGCAGCGGATAGGTGCCTTCCTGCTCGATGGGATTTTGCGTGGCGAGGACGAAGAACGGATCGGGCAGCGCGAAATCATTTCCGCCCACGGTGACTTTGCGCTCCTGCATGGCTTCGAGCATGGCGGCCTGGGTCTTGGGCGGGGTGCGGTTGATTTCGTCGGCGAG
The DNA here is from genome assembly GCA_043757045.1 of Akkermansia sp. Classification (GTDB taxonomy): domain Bacteria; phylum Verrucomicrobiota; class Verrucomicrobiia; order Limisphaerales; family SIBH01; genus JANNGC01. The sequence goes on from JAYVQC010000084.1 coordinate 1,345, forward strand.
AATCATGTTGGCGAAGATCGGTCCCTTGAGGAACCGGAACTCGCGCACGTTGGTGTGCGGGTCTTGGAAAATCACTTCCGTGCCGGTGATGTCGCTGGGCATGAGGTCGGGCGTGAACTGGATGCGCTTGAACGACATGTGCAGCGTCTGCGCCAGCGTGGAGACGAGGAGCGTCTTGGCGAGGCCGGGCACGCCGACGAGCAGCGCGTGGCTGCGCGTGAAGATGGCGATGAGCGTCTGCTCCACGACTTCCTCCTGCCCGACGATGACTTTGCCGAGTTCGGATTTGATGCGCGCGGCGGATTCCTTGAGGCGGGCGACAGACTGGAGTTCGTGGTCGCTGATGGATGGCGTTTGGCTCATGATTTTTCTGGCGTTGGTGATACGCGAGGCGGGCGCGGGTGAACAAGCAACTTTGCCTGTGAGCGAGAAACTTTTCGCACGCGTCCCCGGGCCTGATTTTGGTGCCGCCAAGGACGTGACGGACGGCGGGGCTGGGCCTCACTCCGGCTCCCGCGCCAGCGTCCGCGCCCCGGCGGCCGCTCAGTTCACCTGCAACACGCGGTAGAAACGGTACGGGTTCGCCGCGCTGTCGGAAATGCTGGCCATGGGATTCGCCGCCACGAAGTCGGGGCCGAGTTGCGTCCACGCGGGTGTGTTCAAATCATCTTTGTAGAACACCCGATAGGTGCGGCCGACCGTGGTCTCGATGGTGAAAGTCACCTGGCCTGCCGTCACCGCAGCCACGGAGTTAAGCTGCGGGCCGGACACGCCGTTCGTCGTGACGGTGCCGGGCAGGCGCACGATGTACGAGAACGTCATGGTGTCGCTGAGGGGCGGTGTGCCGTTGTCGGTCACGGTGATGGTGATGGGATATTCGCCGAGCGGCTGGTTCGTCGGCACGGTCCAGCGATAGGTGCCACCCTGCGAGAGCAGCGAGCCGGGCAGCGCGGAGGCGGCGTTCGTCGTGTAAGTCAAAAGTTGTGGGTCGGGATCGATGGCGCGCACGCTCGTGGTCAAACCCTGGCCGGGCGTGACAAAGACATTCGCCGGCCTGGGCAGGCGCGGCGAAGAATTGTAACTGGAAATGCCGTTGGGATTCCGCGGCGTCGGGCGTGTCATGTAGTAGGTGCTGAACCCGCCCAGGCCCGCGTCGCCGCCGTCGCCATAACGGCCCGAGCTGACGTCGCTGCTCTGCGGGCCGTAGGCTATCAGGTCAATCGGCGTCACGCCGTCCGGCGCGCGGAGTCCGATGAAACCACTGTTGTTCGCGAGCCGGAAATTCACATGCAGATCCGCGCGCGTGGGATTGTTCTGCGCCACCTCGTCATCCGCCCACACGAGCAGGAAGCCGCCGGGTGCGATGCGATACTGGCCGTTGGTTGGCACGCGGAACTTGAGCGGATCAAATTGCGAGTCGGTGAGATACATGCCGCCCAGGTCCACGGTCTGCTGGCCGCCGTTCCAGATTTCGATCCAGTCCTCGCCCTCGTTGTCCGCCGGGTCGCGCAGGCTGTTCACGTTCACGGCCATGAACTCGTTGATCATGATCGGGTACGGGCGTCCGATGTTGACCGCGCTGGGCGTCGGCTCGACGAGCGTGGAGCGGAAAATCAACTGGCCCTCGGGATGGCTGCCGAGGGTCACGTTCGCGCCGAGCCAGCGCCACGCGAGATGATCCACAACCTGCGGCACGCCGTTCGTGAGGCGGGTGAGCGCGAGACGACCGTGGCGTCCGAGCGCGAAGCTCGTGTGCCAGTCGCTCGCGGTGTCCTGCGCGGGATCGCCGTCGGCCCAGATGACCTTGTGCTCGCCCGCCGCGAGCGTCGCGCCGGGCGGGAACGGCCAGGTCGTGAGGTTCGTGGCAAAATCCTGCCCGAGGAAATAATTCGTCAGGCTCACGTTCGTAAGGCCGGCGTTGTAAATTTCGATCCACGGTGAAGGCTCGCCGAAGTTGTCCACAATCCCCGCGAGACTGACGTGTTGAATCTCGTTGATCCAAATTGGATCAAACGGCGGCAGCGCGAACGACACGGAGTTTGACGCGCCCGGCGTGGCTGGCACGAGCGTGCTCACGTCCCAGTTCGCGGCGCGGCCATTGTCCTGCGCGGCGTCAATCAACTGCATGGACTGGCCCGGTGCGGAGACGACCCAGGGCGCGCTGCGGTCGAAGCGCACCGCGTCCACCGTCTGCACCACGTTGCTGATCGTGCGCGTGAGCATGAGCAACTGCGTGGACGTGAGCGTGGTGGGAAACGTGTTGAACACCGGCACACCGGGAAACGCGCCGATGAAGGCCGAGCGATTCCGCGCGAGCACGATGGTCTGGCCGTCCAAAACAATCGAGCCAATCGGGAAGACGAGTCCCGTGCCTTCGAGCCGCCAGCCCGTGAGATCAAAGCTGTCCGTCGAGCGGTTCACGATTTCGATGAACTGCGTGTTCGGAACTGCGGGCGTGTGCAGCACTTCGTTGATGACCAGCGTGCCCACCGGATTCGGCTCGTCGCCGGTGAACACCGCCGTGACCGTGGCGGTCGCGCCCGCGATATTCGTGCCGAAGCGGTCGTAGCCTTGCAGCGTGAACGTGTTGTTCCCCGCGTGCAGCACGAAGCGCATCACGAAGCGCGTCGGCGAAAGCCATGTCATGGGATAGGCCACGCCGTTCATCAGGATCGTTTTCACGCCCACGGGCGCGGTGCCGGTGAGGACGATCAGGTTTGTGTCCGCCTCGAAATACGGCGGCACGTCCACGGCAAACGGCACGTCCACGGTCGCCAACTGGCTCTGCAAATACGCGCGGCGGTCGGCGATGTAAGTCTTCGTGTTCGCAACCTCGGCGAGATCGATGTTGATGTTGTTCGCGAGCAGCGCCGTGACACGGGCGTCAATGAACGGGTCGAGCACCTCGTTCCGCAACGGCCCGTTGACCAGATCGTTGAAGGCCCGCCAATACGCGCGCTGAATGACCGGCGTGTTGAACATGGCGGCCACGCGCGGATCGTTAGACTCGAAGAGCGGCTCGTTCGCGGGCCGTCCAAGGCCGAGCGAGTAATCAATGTCCCACGGCATGTGCGCGAAGCCGTTCGTGGTTTGATAGAGGTAATCGTTCTTGCCGCGGTTCCAGCCGAAGCTGTCGTAGTTGCCCACCGTGCGCTGAATTGCAAAGTGCCGCATCCACGCCTCGTAGTCGGCGACCGTGGCGAACACCTCCGGATCGATCACGCTGTTCGTGGGATTGTCCGACGGACTCGCGGCGTCAATGAGCGCGTAGATCGTCGAGTAGTCGTTGGCGGAATTGCCCACGCCCACCGAGCGCTTGCGGAACATGAAGCGAAACGGTGCCGGCACGAAGGTCTCCTGGCCGTTCTGCACCATGGTCCGGCGCGTCATGTCCGCGTCGTTGAAAATCGCCACATCGAAACCGTTCGTCTCAAACTCGAACCAATCCTCGACCTTGAACAACTGGCCGGCGGCGCTGTCCGGGAACCACTCGGCCGTCATGTCGCCGTTCGGCTGCTGCGAATCCTCGTAGATGAAATTTCCCGCGCGCTCGTAGGCCGTGCTGCGCTGGCTGCCGTTCACGAACATGTGGAAGTAACGGCGGTGATTGTGCGGCAGGCCGAGTCCTTCAAAAATTTTGTACACCGTCTGCTCACGAATCGCGCTGAGGTCGCTGATCGTGAAACGGTCCGCATTGCCCGTGTTGTTCAGCACGAAGTCGGTCGTGCCGAGGAACGGATCGTCATCGGGAAAATTCATCTCGTAGTCCACGCGGAACGGCCCGGCGGGTCCGGCGGTGGAGTTGGTGCGGTGAAACGGGCTGCCGGAATAGAGCGGCTGGCCGTTGTAGAAAACGCGGGTGTTGTTGTACACGAAGGTGCCGTCCATCACGGTATTGTCCATCGCGTTGCGCGTGTGCCAGCGGTTCGAGTTCACCTGTGAGACCCAGAGATGGTACGTCGCGAAGTCGCCGGGCATCTGCACCTCGCCCCAGCGCACGAGACATTCCTTCACCAGCGCGTCGCTCGGGAAACAGCGGTCGAGACCGGGCGGCGGGAAGACATCTTTCGGGAAGGTGCCGATGTTGTTCTGCCCATCGCGCGCCTCGACGTAGAAGGCCGCCATCTCGCCTGCCGCCTGCGCCGGGATCACGGCGGAATAAATTCCATCGTTGGCCATCGCGTCGCCCGCCGTGCCGTTGTCCACCATCGGCACGTCGGTGTAATTTGGATTCGGATCCATGCGGTAGCGCAGGTTGATGGCCGAGACGCCGTTGCGATCAATCGCCCGCGCGGTGACGGTCACGGCATCATTCGTCTGCGGCAGGAACGGTTTGTGCGCCACGTCCCAGACGGCGGGGCCGGTGTTCGGCACGCGCGTGCTGTTCACCACGCCGGGCGAGCCGAGCCGGCGCGGGAGATTCATGCGGCCATACGCCTCGGTGGCGCTGCCGTGCAGGCGGAAAAGAATTTCGGGAAAACCGCGCAGCCAGCGCACTTTCGCACGGATGGAAATCTGATGATTGCCTCCGGGAATCGAATGCGTGAAGGGCGCGGAGAGAATGCGGTTGGATTGATTGTCGCCGCGCGAGCCGGTGCGGACGTGGAGGCTCTTGCTGCCGATGAAGCCCGCGTTCTCCAGCGTGGAAAAATCATGCGAGCCTTGGAGCAGCCAGCCGTCGAGACCGGACTCGAAGCTGCCGTTGGCGACGAGGTTCGGGCCGTGGTCCACGCGCACTTCGACTTCATCCACGAGACATTCGCCGAGACCTTGCAACATGATGATGAGCGCGTCGTTCGCGGGTGAGCCAAGCGATTCGCCGAGCGGCCCATTGTATTCGATGGAGGTCCACAGGCTTTCGCCGGTGTCATTGCTGTCGGCCCAGTTCCACGGGTGATGCGCGTCGCCCTCGGGGTCAATGAGTTCGAGGCTGCTGCCCAGGCCGTCGCTCCAGTTACCCCATTTGCCACCGTCGCCGTAGGTGAGTTCACTGACGGGGACGTTCAGTTTCGCGACGATCTGGCCGCCGCCAGGGCCGATGATGTTGTCGTAATCCGCCGAGGCGAGGACGAGGCGCTCGCCGCCATTCGCGAGCGTGCCGGTGTAAGGGCCGAACAAATTCACGTTCGTGCTGAGGTTGGTGTAAATGGCGGACAGGTTCGTGGGATTGCGCGCGACGACCCAGTAGGCACCCGCCGGCATGTTCTGCGTGAGCGCATTGGTCGGGAAGGCGTAGGTCAGGCCGACGACAAACTCATAGCCCGCGAGATTTGCCGACGCGCTGCTGCGGTTGTGAATCTCCACATACTCGTCGTCATTGTTCCCGGAGATCGGGTTGAACATGATCTCGTTGATGATGACCGGGTAACGCATCGGGACGGCGTTCGGGCCGTTGCGCGTGCCGCTCGACAGGCCGTAGATGAACGGCCCGCCATCCGGGTAGCGGCCTTGTGTGATGTTGTTCGACGCGCCGCGAAAGTCCACGACGTCAATCACGCGCGTCTGGTTGGAGTTCCACAACAGGATCGTCTCGCCGCCCGCGAACAGCTCGAAGCCCAGTTGCGTCTGATCCCAGCTCAGGAAGCCGCGCGGCGCAATCACCGTGCCGTTGGGAATGCGAAACTTGTTCGTGCGCGGATCGTCGCTCAACCATGCGCCCGACAAATCCACCGGGTCGTTGCTGTGGTTGTAAATTTCGATCCAGTCCAACGGGTCGCTGTGGTTCTGAAACTCGTTGATGAACATCGAGGCGATGGACTCGGCACTGGACGGTTCTGGTCCGCCCGGCGAGCCGCCCACCACGTCGCTTTGCGACCACGCCTGATAATTGTCCTCGCCCCACGACGGACGCAGGAGCGCGAGCGAATGGCCGGTGCCGTCCGCCGTCTCGGGCCACGGCGGCGAGTCGGAGTAATTCACTTCGAGCAACACCGCGCCCAGCGAACTGCGCAGGCGAATCTGCCCGGTCTCGGTGGAGAGCCGGTTCGTGGCCGCGCCGACCCACGGGCCGACGACGTTGGTGATGCCGTAGTTCGTCTGAATCATCCCCGGCACGCGCGCGATGACGAGATACGCGCCCGCGTTCAACACCGTGCCCGTCGAGAACGTGTAGCGCACCGAGCCATCAATGAAGAAACCGCCAAGGTCTTCCGCCCACGGCTTGGAGTTAAAAATCTCGATGAACTCGTGGGTGATGTTCGTGTTCGCCACGCCGGGAATGGGGCGCGGGTGGTACATGATCTCCGTGATGACCAGTCCCGTCTTGCGCGACGACGGCCCCGGCGGTTCGCGGTCAGCGGAGTATTGGGCGCGCAAGGACGATGCACCCAGGCAGGCACAAAAAAGGACGCAGGCGATAAGTCGTGACACAAATTTCACAATTGGGTTTGTCCGGGTAACGCCACAGTTTGCGTTGGCACCACCGGGGGATCAAATGACTTATGCGTCATTCACGGGGCGAAAGCCGCCAAGCAATCCACGCCGGTGGCGGCAGGCATCCTGCCTGATGGTCAGCCGTGGCTCCCAGCCCGGTGGGGAAACGCTATTAGGGAAGCGACATCTTTGAAACTCGTGACGCCCTCGCAAATTCAGCTCGAACCGGGCGCGGAAGCCGGCCCCCACGAGCTGGCAGGGATGGCCGTTGCTACAAAATCCGGCGCTGGCTTTAGAATTCTTCGATTCGCCCGCTAATTTTCGACCGCGATCCTTAATTTTCTTCCGCGACCCGCTAATTTTCCACGGCGAACCCTTAACTTTTCACCGCCGACTCTTAATTTCAGTCAGCACTGTTCTAACTTTGGACAGCACTGTCTTAATTTCGGTTCGCCACCTCTTAATTTCCGACGGCCGATCGCTAAATTCCTACGTCAGACAGCTATTCTCCTACACCAACCCCTTAACTTTCCACTGCCGCGCCTAAGAGCCGGTCTGAAAAATCAAAATGAACCAATGTTCATGCGAGTCGGCGGAGCATGAGGCGGGTCATGGCGAGGTAAATCCAGCCGGCGGCGGAA
>JAYVQC010000085.1:0-30332 GCA_043757045.1 Akkermansia sp.
TCTGCACGTCGAACGTGCCGCCCGCTTGGTTGAGGATCGTGCCGTTGCCGCCCCACGGCTCGTAATTGTAAACGAGCAGATTGCCCGCGCCGCTCCACGTCACCAGTCCGGCATTATCCAGCACGCCGTAGAGGTATTTGTCGTTGCTGCCGCTGATGTGCAGCACCGCGTTGCTCTTGATGGTAATCCGCGCGTCGCCGCCCAGCGTCCCCGAAGTCCACTCCATTGTGCCGAACACCGTCAACCCTCCCGGGCCGGCGACAGTTCCATTATTGAAATTGAAAACACCCCGGCTGTTCACGACCGCGTTGGTGGCGATGGTGAACGTGAAACCATTCAGTAGAAACGTTTGCGTGCCGCTGCTGCCGCCGAGAACGAAGCGGTCGAGCGCCAGGCTTGTGTCGAGGTTCACGCTATAGTTCCCCGCATTGGTAACGACCGCGGTATCACCGGCACCGGGCGTCTGGTTCGGATTCCAATTGGCCGCGATGCTCCACGCGCCACCGGTGGAGTTCGTCCAGGTGATGGTTGCGGCAGAAACGAACTGGGCGCAGGAAGTGAAGACCGCAATCAGCAAGCATCGGTGGACTCCGCGCGAAACAATGGAAGGGTTCATAAACATTATTATTTTAGGCGAACACGACCGGTTTTCCGTATGTCCGGGCTGGCGTTATTCGCGCGGACACGATTCACGGGATGCTTAATTGGTACAGCCAGCCACCGCGAGCGGGCGGTGATGACCGGCGGATAGTTCGTGGGACGCGCCCTTTCAGCAACTCAAATTTCAGCGCCCGAAACGAATCCTCTTGCCTCCCAAAACTCATCTGGGATTTTGCGCGCCGCTTTATGGCAAAAATTCAACGCGCGCTGCTCTCCGTCTCGGATAAAACCGGTCTCATCGAATTCGCCCGCGTGCTCGTCGCCGCCCAGGTGGAACTCATCTCCACTGGTGGCACGGCCAAGGCCATTCGCGACGCCGGATTGCCGGTCCAAGACATCAGCGCGCACACCGGCTTTCCCGAGATGATGGACGGGCGGGTGAAGACGCTGCATCCGAAGATTCACGGCGGGCTGCTCTACATCCGGGGCAACGCCGCGCACGAAGCCGCCGCCGCCGAGCACAACATCGCGCCCATCGATCTGGTGGTGGTGAATCTCTATCCCTTTGAAGCGACGGTCGCGAAGCCGAACGTGGCCCTGCACGACGCGATTGAGAACATTGACATCGGCGGCCCCTCGATGTTGCGCAGCGCGGCGAAGAATCACGAGAGCGTGACAGTCATCGTGGACCCCGCCGACTACGCGCCGGTCGCCGAGCAGATACGAGCCTCCGGGGCCACCACGCTCGGCACGAGGCGCAAACTGGCGGCGAAAGTTTTCGCGCGCACGTCGGCCTACGACGCGGCCATTGCCATGCACTTGAACGAGGAATTCGCGCGAGAGGAATCCCCCGTCACGGCGTCGACGCGGCTCTACATCAACACCGGCGTGGCGCAGACGCTGCGCTACGGCGAGAACCCGCACCAGACGGCGGTGCTCTGCGGGCACTTCGCGGAATACTTCCAGCAACTCCACGGCAAGGAACTTTCCTACAACAACATTCTCGACCTCACGGCGGCGGAGAACTTGATCGAGGAATTCACCGGCGACGCCCCCACGCTGGCCATTCTCAAGCACACGAATCCCTGCGGCGTCGGCCAGGGTGAGAGCCTGCGCGCGGCGTGGGACAAGGCGTTCGCCACGGACAAACAGGCGCCCTTCGGCGGCATCATCACCGTGAACCGCACGCTCGACGCGGCGTGTGCGGAGGCCATCGCGGAAATTTTCAGCGAAGTGATCATCGCGCCGGACTTCGCGCCGGACGCGCTGGCCATTCTGCAAAAGAAGAAGAACCTGCGGCTGCTGAAAGTGCTGAAGCCGATGCGCGAGTCAAAGCTCCGCGACATTCGCGGCGTGGGCGCGGATTCCTTCCTGATGCAAGACCGCGATTTGAAAGTGACGACCGCTGCGGACTTGAAAGTGGTGACGCAACGCCAGCCCACGGATGCAGAGTTGCAGGCCATGCTCTTCGGCTGGCGCATCGTGAAGCATGTGAAGTCGAACGCCATCGTGTATTGCGGCGCGGGGCGCACGCTCGGCATTGGTGCCGGCCAGATGAGCCGCGTGGACTCGAGTCGCATCGCCGTTTGGAAGGCTGGCGAGGCGAAGCTGCCGCTGCAAAATTCCGTGGTGTGCAGCGACGCGTTCTTCCCGTTTGCGGATGGTTTGATCGCCGCCGCCGAAGCGGGCGCGACGGCCGCCATCCAGCCCGGTGGTTCCATGCGCGACGCAGAAGTGATCGCGGCGGCGGACGCGCGCGGCGTGGCGATGGTCTTCACCGGCACGAGGCATTTTCGGCATTGACTGCCGCCTGCGCCGGAAGCAATGGGACGTTGCGGCCCCCACGCTCGGATGCGTGCTTATCCGGTGGGTTGACAAAAGCAGTCCCCACTGGAGCGCCGAGCATTGCTCGGCCTGAAAACACTGCGGTGCCAAACGAGCCGAGCCATGCTCGGCGCTCCTGTGTCAACCAACCGGATAGGCAGGCTCGGATGAGGCGTCGCCCTGAAGTTTCAAGCGCGCTGGGGGAAGGGAAAGCTGGCGAGCAGACCGCGTTTGATTTCCTCCAGACCGGGTCGTTCGTAGCGGCGCGGAATTTCCGCCCGCGCGGCGGCGGATAAGCCTTCGTTAAGGTTCAACGCGTGCGGTGTGGTAACGCCAAAGACGCTGTAGTAATCGTGGAATTTGAAGTCGCCGCCGCGCAGTTCGCCGGAGACGTGCATCCAAGCGTTGGGAATCCCAAAGGCGTCGGCCACGATCAGGCCGTGCAAACTCGACGACACGATCACTTCACACGCCGCGATCGCGCGCAGCAACTCGGGCAGCTTCGTGAACACATCCAAAACTTTCGCGCCGGGATGCTGCGCGGCGCAGGCCGTCACTGCCGGATGGCCCTGATCTTGATAGTGCGGGATGATGCCGAGCGCGTGTTGCTTGGCGATGGATTGGTAATCCGGCACCAGCAAATCACACAACAGGCCGGGGTCGCCCAGAGCTTGAACGTCCGCGCCCTGGAGCAGCGCGGCGGTTTGGTGACCGCGCACCGCGTGGTAGAAATGTTTCCCCCGACGCGGTGTGACCGCTTCGATGAAGCCACTGCCCCACACATGCACGGGTCGCGTCCACCAGCCGTGTTTCACGCGATGCAGGATGCTCCCGATGGCCACGAGGTCGCAGCCGTTCGGCTCGACATATTCGATGGGCCGGCCCGAGACCGCGCCGCAGATCGCCGGAGAGAGCCAGTCGCCGAAGTTGGCTTTGCTGCTGGACCAGTAGAGTTTGAGTGGTTTGATGGCGACCATGTGCGGGCGAGTTTTTAACGACGCGAGGCGAATGACCATCTCATTTTAGCTTCGGCGCTGACGGGTGGATGCCTCAAGGCTTTCCTGCGGCGCCATGCTTGCGCTAACTCAAGGTCTGTCGTCCAGCATGGCGCGCGTGAACTTTGGTGGACGAGCGGCGGGCCGGAGTTGAAAATCGATCACAATCATGACGCCCATCAAACTTTACTGGTGCGACCGGCTGGTGGGGGGGCGGAAAAATTTCGGCGATTGGATTTCGCCGGACTTGGTGCGGCTTCTTTCCGGTCGCCCAGTGGAATTCGCCGAGGCCCGCCGCGCGGACCTGGTCGCCGTCGGCAGCGTGCTGCAACGCGTCCCCACGCATTGGTGGAACAAGCGCGTGCAGGTCTGGGGCTCGGGCTTGATGTACGGGGACCGACCCGTGCGCGCCAAACATCGTTACCACGCGGTGCGCGGCAAACTCACCGCACAATTGATCGGCCTCACCGGGCCGCACGCGCTCGGCGATCCGGGGTTGCTGGCGGCGCGGTTGCTGCCGGGTTTCGCTGAAGTACCAAAGCGCTGGGATATCGGCCTGGTGCCGCATCACATTGACCGCGAGCATCCGGGCGTCGAGGCGCTGCGGACGCGGGTGCCGGGCGTGCGCTTGCTGGACATTCTGTCCGACACGCAGGAGTTCCTGACCGCACTCGCCGCGTGCCGCTTCGTCCTCTCATCGAGCCTGCATGGTTTGATCGCGGCGGATGCCTTGGGCATCCCAAACGCGTGGATCACCATCTCCGGTGAACTGCGGGGCGGGGAGTTCAAGTTTCGCGACTACTACAGCGTCTTCGGCATCGAGAACCCGATGACGCGCAGCATCATGGAAGTGGACAGCGCGTTCATCGAACGCACGCGGCAGGAGTATCGTCGTCCGGAACTGGCGGAGGTTCAGGCAAAACTCGTGCAGGCCTTCCCGTATCCGCGTTGAACGTCCGCGCCGAACTTAAGAGCCTGTCTGAAAATGCGGGATGGGTAGCACAGGCCACTGGCCTGTGCCGCCGGGCTACCAGCCCGGCGGAAGAGTGAGAGCCGCGCGGGCCAGACAGGCGTGACTTGAACCAAGGAGGCTCACTCTCATTCCGCTGGGCAGGTTGCCCAGCGGAACGGGCTGGTCGCCCGTTCCACCCTTTTTCAGACCGGCTCTCAGACTGGAAACCGCGTCAGCTTCAGCCTGCGAAACTTTTCCCAGCGCGACGGCGGCGGTGCGGCGTGGATTTCAGGCTGGAGCAGTTGAAACAATTCTTCGCCGCGCTGCGACATGGTGTGTCGTGACTCGACAAGACGGCGACCGCTTTCCGCGATGGCATCCGCGCGCGGCAAATCCTTCCGCAGCCGTTGCACCTTGGTCAGCAATTCGTCGGCCCCGTCGTAGAGCACCACGTTCTCCATGTCCACAAAGCCCAGCGCCTCCTGTTCGATGGCGGGTTGGCGCTTGGCTACGAGGACGCAGCCCGCCGCCATCGCCTCGAAATTTTTGAACATGTATTCGTTGTAGCCGATGTCTGCGCTGATGAAAAAACGGATGCGGTTGAGCAGTCGGTTGTAGCCCGGGTAATCGCCGTCCTCCGTGCGGAGGTATTGCAACTCGACGGAACGACCGACGGTCGCCAGCAACCGGCGGCGTTGCGCATAGATGCGATTCTTGAGCCGTCCGATGTGGCCGAACTCGATGTCGCGCGGCTGACCGAGACAGGAGATGTGCTCCGGGTTGTAGCACTTGGGCAGATAGGCGGAGTCAAGGCCGGCCACTTGAAAAGCCATTTCGCAAGTACGGTTCGGCACGAGCACGCGCAGCCGTCCGATGTCGCGGAGCACCACGTCGTATTTCCGATGCCAGCGGCTGTCGGGCAGAAAATGCTGGCAGGCATCGTGGTCGAGGAAGACGAGGTTCGGCACCGCGCGCAACGCCGGGTATTGCGCGCCGATGCGGCGGAGATTCTGGTCGAGCAACACTCGGTCGAAGCCGCGAAATTCGAGTCGGCCCAGCGCGGCGGCGTAGTCATCCAGAACGTCGTCCGTGAAAGCGACACGTACCAGTTCGCAATGCCGACCCAGCGCGGCCCACATCGGTTCCAGCGGAATCGGCGTGTCGGCTTTGAAAATGAGCAGCACCTTCATCGGGGAAATCAGAACCCGCGCATGGACAATTTAATTGGCTTCATTTCTCGAAAGGTCTTATCTGGCGACCTTGATTGAGACCGCAAGCAAAATGAAGCTCGGCTTCCTTCTGTTCGATTATTTTCCGTTCGGCGGGTTGCAGCGCGATTGCCTGGGCATCGCCCAGCTCTGCGCGGCGCGCGGACACGACGTGACGATCTTCACCCGCACTTGGAAGGGTGACCGACCCGCGGGCCTGAAGATCGAACTCTTTGGCCGGCGCGGCTGGACGAACGTGGCGCGCAATCGCGCGTGGCTGAAGCAACTCGCGGTCGCGCTGCCGCGGCACGCGCTCGAGGGCGTAATCGGGTTCAACAAGCTGCCGGGGCTGGATGTTTATTACGGTGCGGACCCGTGCTTCGTCACCAAGGTGCGGCAGACGAAAGCGTGGTGGCACCGGCTCACATCGCGCTACCGGCACTACGCCGCGCTGGAGCGTGAGGTGTTCGCGCGCGGTTCGCGCACGGAGTTGCTCCTACTGACCGCGCGTGACCGTTCGCAATACGAACAATGCTACGGCACCGAAGCGGCACGGTTTCATTTGCTCCCGCCAAACGCCACGCCGAGAGCTTTCACCGCCGAACAGCGAACCGCCACGCGCGCGAAAATTCGCGCCGCGCACGGATGGAACGCCGATGAGCAGCTTGTCCTGTTCGTCGGCTCGGATTTCCATCGCAAGGGACTGGCGCGCGCGCTCGTCGCTTTCGCCTCCGTCGCGGCGGGCGGGGCGCGGAAACAGTTCGCGGTCATCGGCGACCGCGCGCCCGGAAAGTTCACCGCGCTCGCGCGCTCGCTGGGCGTGGCCGACCGCGTGCATTTTCTCGGCGGACGTCACGACGTGCCGGACTGGATGCTGGCGGCGGATGTGATGATTCACCCGGCACATGTCGAGACGGCGGGCATCGTCCTGCTGGAAGCGATCACCTTCGGGCTGCCGCTGATCGCCACCGAGGCGTGCGGCTACGCACCGTTTGTGACGGCGGGTGGCGGGCGGGTCTTGCCGTCCCCTTTCGCGCAATCCGAGTGCAACCGCGCGCTCGCCGACCTGCTCGATCCGGCAGCGAACGCCGCCACTCGCGCCCGCGCGCTCGATTACGCCGCGCGCGAAGACTTGTACAGTTGCCACGCGCGCGTGGTGGAACTGATCGAAGCTACAGTGCGGCGGAAGCCCGCCCGGTAGGCGCGCACCGCCTTGGGTTGGAAGAAATCAAAAGCCAACTGGCGGCGAGCTTTTCCTTGCCCAAAAATTCGAGGGAACAGGCCGGAAGGGATGCCTGTTGAAGCTGCACTTGAAAAACTTTCCGCCCGCCAGCTCACGGCACCGTTTCCCGCAGCCGGATGAACACATTGCTCCCCGGCGGCCGCCCGCACACCGTCTCGTTCGTCCCGTTGAGAAAGCGATTGGTCTGCACCGTGAGCGCGAACCAGTTGGTCTGGTTCAGGTTGGTTTTGTATTCGGGGAAGATGGCGAGGTTGTTCGTGCCGGTGGAGCGCAGCACGATGTTGCTCGTGAACTGGTAACTCACGATCCGCACCAGCGGCAGCGACGACCCTTCGACGGTCAGAATTTCCCCGCGCAAGGACTGCCCATGCACCGTGCAGTCGTAGTAGTAGTTCGCGGCATTCGTCGGCACCACGTAGGTCAGGAGGCCGAAGCAGAGGCTGCTGGTGTCCACGCCGGGACTGTTCACACGGAACGGATGGAAACCGCAAATCGTGTCCACGTCGAAGGTGTAGGTCCGCCCGCGCACCAGCGTCAGCGTGGGGCTATTGGCGCCGTTGATAGTGAAGGCAAAGCCCGGCGTGCGCACGGTGAAGTCGGCGGCGGCGGCGTGGGCCGCCAGAAGCAAACCAAGCAGCCCGGCAAAAGTGCCGGGAGCAAGTTTGAACAGCGGACGGGCGAACGAGTTTTTCATTTGTGATTCCAGTTTTCAAACCGCGCACCGGGCGGCTTCGCGATACGATGACCACACTATAAGCATCAAAAGGATCTTTCTGTCAGGCAGAAACAATGGGCGAGGGAGAGCAGCGGGGAGAATTTGGCTGTCCGACATGGATTCGAACCATGACAAAGGCCTCCAAAGAGCCTTGTGCTACCATTACACCATCGGACAAGCGCGTTGGGAAAATATCTGCCAACCGTCGCCGCGCAATCGAAAATTTCCCCGCTCACGGCACGCCGTCACTTCGCTTGATCTGCCTTGGCTCGCGCCTATGATGCGCGCCCATGTTTCGTCATTTGCTTTGCGTCTGTTTTTTTGCGCTCGCCGCGTGCCGGTCACACGCGGCCCAGTTCGTCACCGACACCAACGCCACCGCCGCGCCGAAAGTCGCCGCCGCCTCGAACGAGGGCGAGCTGGCCATGAAACGCTTCCGCATCCCGAAGGGTTTCAAGGTCGAGCTGTTTGCCGCCGAGCCTTTGCTCGCGAATCCCGTCTCGTTCAGCATTGATGAGAAGGGCCGTTTCTACGTCGTCGAGACGTACCGCCTGCACGCTGGCGTCACGGACATTCGCGGCCACATGACTTGGTTGGACGAGGAACTCGCCAGCACCACCGTGGAGAATCGCATCGAGTACATGAAGCGTTTCGAGGGCAAGCGCATTGATGATTACGTCAAGGAATCCGACCGCGTAAAACTCGTCTGGGACAGCAACGGGGACGGCAAGGCCGACAAATCCACCGTCTTCTCCACCGGCTACAACAACATCGAAGACGGTCTGGGGGCCGGCGTGCTGGCGCATCGCGGCAACGTTTATTTCGCGAACATCCCCAAGCTCTGGCTGCTCCGCGACAACGACCATGACGGCGTGGCCGAGTCGAAGAAGCCCCTGCTCCACGGCTTCGGAGTGCGCGTCGGTTTCCTCGGCCATGATTTGCACGGGTTGAAGATCGGGCCGGATGGCAAACTCTATTTCACCATCGGCGACCGCGGCGCGCATGTGGTGACGAAGGACGGCGCGAATGATCGCACGGTCGAGAATCACGAGGAGGGCGCGGTCTATCGCTGCAACTTCGACGGCACGGGTCTGGAGATTTACGCCCGCGGACTCCGCAACCCGCAGGAACTCGCGTTCGACGCCTTCGGCAATCTCTGGACCGGCGACAACAATTCTGACGGCGGCGATCCGGCGCGCTGGGTGTATGTCGTCGAGGGCGGCGACAGCGGCTGGCGCGTCGGCTATCAATTTCTGACCCAGCCAAACGCACGCGGCGTCTGGCTCAGCGAGCGCATGTGCTATCCGCAGTTTCCCGGGCAAGCCGCCTTCCTGCTTCCGCCGGTGGCGAACATCGGCAACGGCCCCTCCGGTCTCAGTTATTATCCCGGCGTGGGCCTGCCGGATCGCTACACGAATCATTTCTTTCTCTGCGACTTTCGCGGCAGCACCGGCAGCGGCGTGCATTCCTTCGGCGTGAAGCCGAAGGGCGCGGGCTTCGAAGTCGTGGACCGCCATGACTTCATCTGGGAGGTGCTTGTGACCGACGGCGATTTCGGCTACGATGGCAGCTTCTACATTTCCGACTGGGTGCAAGGCTGGAACAAAACCGGCAAGGGCCGCATCTACCGCGTCTTCGATCCCGAGTCGGTGAAGTCCAAGGCGGTCAAGGAGACGAAGGAATACTTCGCGCAAAATTTTGAAATGATGGGCGTGAGCAAACTCCGGCTGCTCCTGGCGCATCCCGACATGCGCGTGCGGCAGGAGGCGCAGTTCGCCATCGTGTCCCTCGGGCCGGTCACGGCCGCGCGCGCCTTCACCCGCGTGGTGGATGGGAAAGACGCGAACCTCTTCGCGCGGCTGCACGCCATCTGGGGCCTCGGGCAAATCGCGCCGCGCTCGCAGCTCGCGGTCAATGCGTTGAACAAACTTTTGGAGGACAAGGACGCCGAGGTCCGCGCACAGGCCGCGAAGACGCTCGGCAACGTCAGCCTCGGCAGCGCGCGCACGCTGGCGCATCTGCTCGCGGATGAGAACGCGCGCGTGCGCTTTTTCGCCGCGCTGGCCTTGAGCAAGTTCGGTGATCTGGAATCGCTCGAACCGATCGTCGAGATGTTGCGGGCCAACAATGATCAGGACGTGCATCTGCGCCACGCGGGGGTGATGGCGTTGACTTCGATGCTGCGCCGCGCGGGCGCACAGCCGGGCGTGGCCGTGTTGCGTCGTGAACCGGGCAGTGCGGATGAGGCACGTTATCAGAATGCGATGCATGACTTGCTGGCCGACAAATCAAGCGCCGTCCGCATGGCGACGTTGCTCGCGCTCCGGCGCGTGGAGTCGCCGGACCTCGCGGAGTTTTTGCGCGACTCCGATCCCTTGCTCGTCTCGGAAGCCGCCCGCGCCATCAACGATTTGCCGGTGAAAAATGCGCTGACCAACCTCGCCGCGCTGATTGAATTCTCCGAGGAGCTTTCCTCCTTTCCCGCCGGCGATGACAAGGCACCCGGCCCGCGCGACGGACTCTTGCGCCGCGTGATCAATGCGAACTACCGCCTCGGCGCGAGCAACAACGCGGCGGCGCTCGTGGCCTTCGCGTCCACCAGCCCGGCGCGCGAAGGACTGCGCGCGGAAGCCATCACGCTGCTCGGCGAATGGGCCAAGCCCTCGGGCCGCGACCGCATCACGGGCCTCTGGCGTCCAGTCGGTGAACGCGATCCGCAGATCGCGGCGCGCGCGTTGCAGCCCCATTTGTCCGCGCTGCTCCGCACTTCATCCAACCGTCTCAAACTCGCTGCGACCAGGACGGCGGGCGACTTAAACATTCAGAGCGAGGACGCGAATCCCTTCAACCTTCTGAGCGATCCGAGCGCGGCGTCGAATCTCCGCATTGAGGCGTTGAAGTCGCTGGTGCGCGCGAAGGACGAGAAACTTCCCGAAGCCGTGCGCGTCGCGCTGGCCAGCCAGGACGAGGCGCTGCGAAAAGAAGCGACGAGAATCCAGGCTCAACTGCAACCGAACGACGCGCTCGCCCAGCTCCGCACCACGCTGGAGCAAGGCACCATCAGCGAGCAGCAAAACGCCTTCGTCACGCTCGGCGGAATGCCCGGCGCGGAAGCCGACACATTGCTCGTGCAATGGCTCGGCAAGCTGCTCGCGAAAAATGTGAAGCCGGAAGTGACGCTCGACCTGCTCGAGGCCTCGCTCAAGCGCGACCACCCCGACATCCGTGCCAAGCTGCGGCAATATGAAAACGCCCGTCCGCCCGCCGATGATTTGCGCTCCTACCGCGAGTGCCTGGTCGGCGGCAACGCGGAGGACGGCAAAAAAGTGTTTATCGAAAAGGTCGAGGCCTCCTGCGTGCGCTGTCACAAGTACGAAGGCGAGGGCGGCGAAGTCGGCCCGGAAGTCACCGGCCTCGGCGCGCGCAAGGACCGCAACTACATTTTGGAGTCGCTGGTCTTCCCGAACAAAACCATCGCGCAGGGTTTCGAGAGTGTGATCGTGACCTTGAAGAACGGCACCGCCTACGCCGGCCAGTTGAAAATCGAGACCGCCACCACGCTGGAGATTAATTCCCCCGAGGACGGAATGATGACGGTGAAAAAAGCGGACATCAAGACCCGCGAGCGCGGCCTGTCCGGGATGCCCGAGGAACTGCGTCAGGTGCTGACCAAACAAGACCTCCGCGACCTCGTGGAATTCCTCGCGCAGTCGAAGGCCGCGGCGAAGTAACAAGGCACTGGCGAGAATCGCCCGGGGCCGAAACCTGCTCCAAGACTTGCAACGCTCCGGTTTTGAATCCTGAAGGGATTGCCTCACCAAAGCCCAGGGTTGCGAGTCGGCGAGCTACCCTGGGTGACGGTCGGAAAATGATTCTCCAACCCTGAAAGGGTTGAATCACTTCGTGCGGCGTACTCCGCAGGATGGATGCAACCCTTTCAGGGTTGGAAAACTTTTAGGAACGCAAACCCAGAGTAGGCACGGCGCGCCAGCCCTGGGCTGAATGAGGTAATCCTTTCAGGATTGAAGACAGAACACTTGGCGCGCTCAGACTTGTTTCAAATTTCACTTCTTCAACCCTTTCACTTCAGCCCTTCAACTTCCGCACAAACTCCACGAAGCCCTTCTGTTGCACGCGCAGTCGTTCCACCAGTTCCGCGTCCTTCAACTTCCCATCCGCACCGAGCTGGTCGCCAATGCGCGGGATGAAGACGCGCTCGGGAAAAAGGTGCGCGTTGCGGTAGCCGAAGATCATTTGCAACTGCTCGACCGGACGCAGCGCGCCCCACATCCCCGCCGCCAGCCCGACGAAACAGACGGGCCGCGCCTCGAAGCTCTCGGGGAACTTGAGCATGTCTATGAAGTATTTCAGCACCCCCGGCACCGACCCGTTGTATTCCGGCGTGACCACGATGAGTCCGCTGGCCTGCAACACGGCGTCGGCGAAAGGCGCGAACGATTTCGGTTTCTCTGCGTAGGAACTGGGCGAGAAAATCTCCGGCGGCAGTTGCGCGAGATCGATCACCTTCAGCGGCGTTTTCATCTCGCGATAAATGTCTTCAATCTGCGCCGCGACCTTGCGCGTGTTGCTGCCGGGGCGGTTGGTGCCAACCATCAATGTCATCATGGCGGCGAAGGTGCAGGGAGGAACCGGGGCGTGCAAGACGGGTTGGTTTGAAATTCAGTCCGTGATTCGTGACCGCCCGGCGTAAATGTTCATCCGTTCCGCTCGCAAAAACCCCACCAGCGTCTGCCGGCTCGTGCGCGCAAATTCCACGGCCAGACTCGACGGCGCGGACACCGCCGCCACGACCGGCACGCGCGCAGCCAGCGCCTTCTGCATGATCTCGAACGACGCGCGCCCGCTGACCACGAGGACGTGCTCGCTGAACGGACGCAGCTGATTGAGCAGTCCGAAGCCGATGACTTTATCCACCGCGTTGTGCCGCCCGATGTCCTCACGCGCGACCACGAGTTCACCGTCGCGCGTGAAGATTCCCGCCGCGTGCAGTCCGCCGGTGCGCTCGAAGGTCGGCTGCGCGGCACGCAGCTTGTCCGGCAGTTGCGCGAGCAGGGCCGCGCTGATTTTTAGTCGGGAGGAAATGGGTTTGAGCCGCCGCCGCACGTCACGAATGGATTCCCGGCCGCACACGCCGCAACTCGACACCACCGCCCCGCGTCGCGCCAGCCGTGCCCGATCCACTTTCATGTCGGGCGCCAGAAAAACATCCAGGCTGTTGCCGTCCTTGTTCCGTGCGTTGCGCCGCACGGCTTGCAGATCCTCCGGCTTGTGAATCAGGCCCTCGGTGAACAGCCAGCCCGCCGCCAGTTCCTCGTCATACCCCGGCGTGCGCATGGTCACGACGAGCGGTTGCGTATCGAGACGGATTTCCAGCGGCTCCTCAAGGGCGAGTTCATCGCGCTCACGGCGCGCGGGCGCGTTGGAATGCCAGCGAAAAACTTGTAGGGAAGTCCGCACCGATCACACCTCGCGAAAAATTGTTTCCATGTCAAAGGCCAGGCCCGCCTCCGCCTCCGCCATGCCCTGCCGAAATGAAACCGGAATCCACGACTCGTCCTCGGTGGGAATGTAACTGGCGACGTGGCGGCGTTCCTCCAGCGGCAGTTCCTGAAACGCCTTGATGATTTCCGAAGCAGACATGCCCGAAGATTATTTCCAGGGCGGAACAGCGTCAATCAGCCACACAACGTGCTGCCGGTTTGCAACCGGCAGAGGCCGGAACTTTTCCAGCGCATGAAACCCTGCCGCGCCTCACGAACTTTTCCGCCCCTGCCGGTTACAAACCGGCAGCACGCTCGACGCGCACCAGCGCATTGTAATCCGGCACGCCGCCCAGCGTGTCCACCGCGCCGCGCGGGATGATGACGTTCCCCTCGGGCCAGTGGACTTGCAGGTTGCCGCGCGCGATGGGCGCGAGATGCACGCGCCCCTCGTAGCGGCCCACGTCGCTGACGAGCGTGATGCGTTCGTCGTTCTGCAACTGCAACGCCGTCGCATCATCCGCGTTCATCAGCACCGCGTCGCGGGCCGCGCCGTTGAATGGATCAATCTCGGCGTAGATGAGGGTGTTGAACTGCTTGCCGCGCCGCGTGGAAACGGAGAAAGAGTTGAGAGCTGGAGCGGCCTCTGGAACTGGCACCACGCGGAAATGCCCTTGGCCGTCTGCCGTCGGAAAATTTCCATCCACGCACAGGTGTGGACCGCCATATTGAAATTGATCGCCGCTCTTCTTGAGATGCTGGACGCCATCGTAAAACGGGACGACGCGGGCGATCTCGTCCCGCATCCCCTGCCCCGTCTCGCAGCCCAGTTGATGCGCTCGCTCGGGATACGCGGCGGCGGCCAGCTCGCGGAGAATTTTCCACTCGGCCTTGGCCTCGCCAATCTGGCGCGGAATCTCCGGCGAGAAAATCACGCGCCGCTCCGTCGTCGTCTCGGTGCCGCCGTCGTCCTGCTCGTAGCGCGTCTTGGCTGGGAGCAGCAGCACGTCGCCGCGTCCTTCGATGAACATCTGGTCGGTGAGAATGATGTCCTGATGCACACGGAGAGGCACATTCGCCATCGCTTTCGCGACGTAATCTGGGTCAGGCAGCGTGCGAAGAAAATTCCCGCCGAGGCAGTAAAGCAAATCGAGTTCGCCCTGCGCGCAGGCCTCGACCATTTCCACGGCGTCCAGCCCCTCTGCATCTGGCACGGGGAAACCGTATTCCTTCGCGAGCCACGCGGCGCTTTCGGCGTTGATGGATTTGCCGCCGGGAAATGCCGTGGCGTACGCGCCCATCTCCGCGCCGCCCTGCACGCTGGAGTGGCCGCGGATGGGCATCAGGCCGTTCTTGTCGCGGCCCACGTAGCCGCGCGCGAGTCCAAGGTTCAGCACCATCGAGACGCCGTCGCCGCCGTGCGTGTGCTGCGTGATGCCCATGCTCCAGACGAGGACGGCGTTCTTCGCGTCGCGCAACAGTTCGGCGAATTCCAGCATGTCCGCGTGCGACAGACCGCTTTGCTTTTCCAAGTCAGAGAAGTTCAGCGTGGAAAGTTGAGCAGCGAGAGCGGGGAAATCCGCTGTGTGCTTGGCGATGAATTCGTGATTTACCCAGCCGCGCTCAACGAGAATTTTCAACACGCCGGAGATGAACGCGATGTCGCCGCCTTGCGTGACCGGGAACCAGTAGTCCGTGAGATTCGAGCCGAAGAGCGCGCTGTCCGCGTTCGAAGGCACCCAATACTTTTTCATGCCCGGCTCGAGGTACGGATTCACCATGACGATCTTCGTCCCGAGCTTTTTCGCGAGATGCAGATACTTGGTCGTGACCGGCTGATCGTTCGCCGGGTTCGCGCCGAAGAAGACGACGAGGTCGGTGCCGAACCAGTCCTTGTAGCTGCAAGTGCTGGCCGCGACGCCGAGCGCGTGCTTCATGGCCGCGCCGCTCGGCGAGTGGCAGAGGCGCGCGGCGTTATCCACGTTGTTGGTGCCGAGGAAGCGCGCAACCTTTTGCGCCATGTAATAAATCTCGTTGGTCACACCGCGCGAGGTGACGAAGAAGGCGAGGCGGTCGGGAGTGCTGGCGCGAATGCGTTTGGCGATGAGCGCATAAGCCTCGTCCCAGGTGATGCGCCGGAAACCTTTTTCACCCGGTGAGCGCAGCATTGGATACGGCAGTCGCCCGAGTTCCCGCAGTTCCGCGTTCGACTTGGATTTCAGCGCGGCGACCTCGGCGAGGAGATTCACGTCCAGCGCCGGCATCGTGTTCAGCCGCAGCAAATTCAGCCGCGTCATGCACAGGTGCGTCCCTTCAATCGTCCAGTCGTGAAAGCCCGCCACGCCGAGCGCACAGCCGTCGCACACGCCCTGGCTCAACACCTTCCACGCGTAGCCGAGGTTGTCGCGATTGCGCCACGCGATCTGAATCATGTCGCGAAAATGCTTGGGCTTCTTGTGTCCGATACCGAACGGCGCGGCGGACTTCAGCCGGTCAACGACGGTGATTTCAAGGCGGCGGCTCATGTGATGCCAGTCTCGCGAAGCGCCTCGCGGAGGCGAAGGAAAATTCTCGGGCGGAGTACGCGCCGGTTCCTCCTTCTTCCGAGGGTGCGATGGGAAGTGGCGGGCATTCAAGCAGGAGCGCGGGCGTCTCGCCCGCCGGAGCGCGCGGAAGGTTGTTCCCACCACGCGGTCTGGGCGAAACGGCCTCCGATTCCATTCGGGCGGGCGGGACGCCCGCGCTCCTGACCGCCACTTCCCATCGCACCCTTTTTCCACCGCCTGCTTGCGCCCGCCGCCGTGTTTGCCTAAAACGCGCGCATGTCTGTCACTGCCACGCGCGCCGGAGCACGGCGCACCGGATCATTTGATTTGTCACGCTACCTCGACACGCGCAGCGCCGAGGTCAACACGGCGCTGGATCGTTTTCTGCCGAAGGAGAAAACCAAGCCCGCGACCATCCATCACGCCATGCGTTACTCGATCTTCGCCGGCGGCAAACGGATGCGCCCCGCACTGACGCTCGCCGCCGCCGAGGCTTGCGGCGGCTCCATTGCCGACGCCCTCCCACTGGCTTGCGCCGTCGAGTGCATCCATACCTACTCGCTTATTCACGACGACCTGCCCGCGATGGATAACGATGACTTTCGCCGGGGCAAGCCGACGAACCACAAAGTGTTCGGCGAAGGCATCGCCGTGCTGGCGGGCGACGCGTTGCTCACGCAGGCGTTTGAAATCGTGGCTCAGGCGCGCGGGTGGAAACGCTATTCGCACCAGACGCTCGTGCTGGAACTGGCCCGCGCCTCCGGCTCATTGCAACTGATCGCCGGCCAGGTCGCGGACCTTGAAGGCGAGGGGAAAAAGATTTCCGCGCCCGAGTTGAAATACATCCACGAGCGCAAGACCTCCGCCCTGCTCTGCTGCTCGGCGCGGCTCGGCGGCATGAGCGCGAACTGTTCGCCCGCGCAACTGCAAGCCCTCACCGACTTCGGCTACCACGTCGGACTCGCGTTCCAGATCATTGACGACATCCTCGACATCACGCAGACCAGCGCGCAGCTCGGCAAGACGGCGGGCAAAGACACCAAGGCGCAAAAGGCCACCTACCCCTCGATCATCGGGCTGGAAAAATCCCGCGTCATCGCCCGACGGTTGACCGACCGGGCGTTTGGCGCGTTGAAAATGTTTCGCGGCCGGGCGGAGGCGCTGGAGGCGCTGGCGATCTATCTGTTGCAGCGCAACAAGTGAGCGGACGGCGGCGCGCGGGAAAACAATTCTGTGAGCACCGGAAGAAAAAAACGAAGTGGAATCACCCGCTGGGCATCGGGCTGGCGACGGGTGCATCTGGCCACGGTTGCCGAATCGTTCCCTGCCGAAGTAGGAGCGCGGCCATCTTGGCCGCCCGGCGGGCGAGACGCCCGCGCCCCGTCGGCGCAAGCTCCTGACTCGGCAACCGTGGCCAGATGCACCCGCTGGCGACCGGCGCTCCAATAATCCCAGCCCTAGTTTCTCAACCGGAAAAAAATTGTGCCCGCCGGATTCGTCACGCCGTACGGACTGAGCGTCACGGCACCCGGCACATCGGGCCACGCGCCGGAGTTGACGGCGTTCGTTTGCTGAAGCGTCAGCCCGGCTCCCGCCCACGAGACGACGACCACATTGTCCGTCCGCGTGATCCGCAATGGAGTTTCTGCGGCGAGCGCGCGCACGAGCGAGACGGTGGAGCCGAACACCACGTCCGAGCTGCTCGTGCTTTGCTGATGCACCTCCACGGCGAGCACGTTGTCGCCGTCGAGCAGATTGGTCATCGCGCTGCCGCCGAGGCGGAAGACATCCGGCACATCGAGCGTGGCCTCGCACGAATTGGCCGGGCAACCGCTGGAAAGCTGCGTGTAGCCCGCCGCGCCGGGACTCATCCGCACGCGCTGAATCTCCGTGCCGTTTAAATAAAGGATCGCGCCGTCATCAATGTAGTTGGTGAAGACAAGTCCGAATCCTTCCGGCGATCCGCTGAAGGAAAAGTGCGTGCGAAAATAATACGTCGGATACGGCCCGCCGCCCGGCGTGGCCGGCACGGGCGTGCGGCGCGGACTGACGCCCACGTTCTCCTCCAGATACAGCAGCGCGGGTCCGGGACCGGACCAGCCCGTGTCATCGTAGTTCGCCGCGGCCCAGTTCGAGCCGGAGACATTGTTCGTGGTGAAACGCCAGCCGTTCGTGAATGCGAGCAGCGTCTGCACAAAGGGCGTGGTGCTGAACGTGCCGTCGAACGCTGACTGGTTCGTGCCATACGTCGCCACGATACGGAAATAATAAGTCGTGACCGCCTGCAAGCCGGTCAGCACGAGGGCGTGATTCAGCGTGAGGTTCTCATCCAGCGGTGAGGCCGAGCCGAGCAAGGGCGTGAGTCCGTAAAAGATTTGCGCGGTCGAATTCGAGAGCGTGGTCCAGGTGAAGACCGCGTTGGTCTCGCCCGGAGCAATGACCATGTTTGAGAAAAACGGCGGCTGCGCGACGGGGGGCGGCAGGGTGAAGTGGACGGCGCTTTCAAAGGTGACGTCAGAACTGGGAAGGCTGCCGGAGCGGAAGTTATGCGTTTCCACTGCGTAATAATTTGTCCCGATTACGAGGTTGCTCAACGAGCCGCCCGTGAGTGTGAACACGAGCGGGCAAGTTGCGTTGTTCGGAAAGTTGGCAAGGCTGCATGGCACCAGCCCGGCTGAAGGCGTGGCGTTGGTGATGATTCCAGCCGGCATGTTCGTGCGGAAAATTTCCGCGCCGTTCAGGTGGAACACCGCGCCGTCATCCAGAAAGTTTGAGAACGTGAGCGTGAGTCCGTTCTGGTCGCCGTCATAAACAAAGCCCCTGCGAAAATAGTAGGTGAAAAACGGATAGCTGGAGTTCCCGGTGTCCAAGGGCATCCGCGTGCCGCTGGCGAAATTCGGAATGTTCGACGTGTGGTTCTGCGTGGGCGTCGTGCTCAACGCCCACAGACAGGCCGGGCCGTTCGACCAGCCGCTGTCGTTGTAAGCGGGCGCGGTCCAGTTCATGCCGTCGAGGTTGCCGGTGGTGTAGCGCCAGGTCGCGGTGAGCGGCACGAGCACGCCGCTGGCGAAGTTGGTCGTCGAGAACGGAATCGCGCTGCACGCCGACGCGTGCGGAAGGCTGCCTTCGAGCGACAGCGCGCGGTAATAATAACGCTGGCCCGGCCGCAGCCCGGTCAACGTCACGAGATGGTTCGTCACCGGCGCGGGATCAAACGTGGTCAGCGTCCCGAGCGCGGTGGTGAGTCCGTATTCTACCTGCGTGCTCGCGGGCGCGAGCGTGTCCCAGGAAATCGTCGCGACCGTGGTGCCGGGCGTGACCGTCTCGTGATGCACAAAAGTTTCCAGCGGCAGCGCGAACACGCCGAGCAGCGAGCCGCTGATGCGCTCGCGCCCCGAGGCCGGCACGTAACTGGACTTGGTGAGCGCGAGCGGATTGCCGCCGGTGCAGTTCTCCATGTACATCGCCGCCGAGCCGCCGCCGTCCATCGCCACGCCGTCCGTGGCACCGAATTGCAGCGCCCAGAATCCCATGTCGTTGTCGTTCGCGCCGTCGCTGTAGCCGGGTTGCCGTCCGTCAATGACCAACAGGAAAAGATGACGCCGGTCGGCGGACAGGCCGAAGATCGTGCGCGGTTGAAACTGATGAAACGTCGGATCGGGAAAGGTGCTGATGAGCGCGTTGTTTCCGATGATCACGCCGTTGGTCACCACCGCATAGTAGCCGCTCAGGGCGGTGTAGATGCCCGCCGTATTCGTGCCGGGCGGCGCGTTGCTCAGGGCGAGCGAGGGGGTGTTGTTTGTCGTGAAGAGCATCGTGGCGTAGCGGTTATTGCTGTCCGGCCCGAAGTCCGGCACCGACACCACTTGGCCTGTGCAAATTGAGAGGCCGAAGATGCGGCTGGGCAGGCCGTCGAGTGCGGGGTCGCTGGTCCAGTTGCCGCCGCTCAAGGTCTGGTAAAAATTTGCGACGCTCGCGACTTGCACACCGTATTTCTTGATGAAGTTGCTCACGCTGATCGAATAAGTCTCGCTGGATTCGAGCACGTAGTTCGTCGCGCGCGGGCTGGTAAAGAGGCGCACGTCCGGGTCTTGCAGATCAATGCGAAGGCAGGTCGCGACTTGCAGGGTGTGGTTGGTATAGGCCACGCCGTTGTTCGTGAAGAAGGTCGTGGGGGTGTTCGTGCCGAGGGCGCGCTCGATGCCTTTGAAGATCGGAACCCACGGCGTGACGACGACGTTCGCGCGTGCGCTGAGGACGGAGAGAAACAACACCGTCAACAATGCCTGGGCGAGAAACCCGGTACTTTCCCAAAGATTTGGGGTGGACAAAGATTTCCGGTCCCCAATCTTTGTCCGCCCCAAATCTTTTGGGGAAATCACCGGGTTGAAAGGGCATTCCCGCCGGAGAAGTTCAGACCGTTTCTGGAGCATCATTCTCATTGGGCCGGGGTTCAGTCTGCGCCGTACTTGTATTTGTAGCCTGGGATTGGGTCGCGCGTGTAAGCGGCATTCATTCCGTCGAAATAAATCGGGATGAAATCCACATGTCCGTCCACGAAGCCGACCACGCTCTCGGCGTCGTTGTAGAAAGGATGATTCTTTTTGCCCGTGCGGCTGCGGTGCCACGAGAGCGGCGCGTGCGCCGTCCACTCCATGACGAGCAGCGTGCGTGCCGGGTCTTTGATGTGGCTCGCCGCGCGGCCCGCGATGTTCGGGACGCCCGGCAGGTTCACGCCATTGAAGACGTAGCTGCCGTAGTTGAATTTCGCGAGTGAGCGGAACGGTTTCTTGTCCTCGTAGCCCCGGTCATCGGGACAGGCAAACACCTTGTCCGCTGGCGAGGACAAACCTTTCAGCCCCAATTCGCCCTTCACCAAATCTTTGTAGAACCACCAGAGCGCGCCCTTCTGGCCTGGCGATTCCTGCGGCAGATGGCCTTCGCTTTGTTCAAACTTCAAGAGTGCGCCAGAGATGGTTTTCAAATTCAACTCGCAGAGCTTTTGACGCGTGCGCGCCCGCGCGTTCGACCACATCGGCAGCGCCAGGGCGAGAAGCAGGAACAGCACGGCCACCACGAGCAGCAGATCGGGGAAGGCGAACGCGCGGGGTGAACCGCTGGTGGATGCGCCGGTTCCCCTCACCCCGGAGGAGAGGGGGGATCGCATCCAGCCTTTCTCCAATCGAACGTCCACCGCAGCTCCAGCGCGGTGTGACTTTCTCCCTCTCCCTTGGGGAGAGGGCCGGGGTGAGGGGAACCGCGCGAAACTTACACCGCACGTCTCATCCGCTCGCACCGTCGTCATTTGGAAAAAACCTTTCATGGTCTTCATTTCACCCCGCCCTCCGGCAAGTCCGTCACGCTCTGCGGTGTGACCCAGAGGAAGTAATGTTGAAACCAGTCCGCCGGATTGTCCGACGTGGGCGTCGTCAGCCCCACGCCGGGGCGGCTGATGATGGCGGCGTGCAGGAATTGCTCCGCGAAAATCGATTTCAAATTCACCTGCCGCGGCAGGTCGCCCGTACAGACGGCGATGATCTTCGGATGCCTCTCGCCGACGCGCGCCTTCTGGTCGCCGTTCAAGACGGGCGGGCCGAGGAGCGACACCACCACGTCCGCATCGGTAAGTTTTTTCAGCAAGTCTGCGAAGTCGCCCGGCGGCGCGCGCAGCACGCGGTTCGGATCAATCTTCACCACGTTCGTGAGCGCGACGGTCAGATTCGCGCGCCGCAGCGCTGCATGAAACGCCTCCAACTGAAGCGCCGCGCCCGGAAATTTTCCTTCCGAGGTGTCCGGCACGAGGAGCACGACGCGCCCCTTGCCGCCGAGCTGCCCCACGCGTTCCGCCAGTGCCTCGCCAATGCCGGCGTGCGGACGCGCCTCAATTTTCGGCGTGGGAAAATAGTAGCGGGAGGCAAGCAGCGTCACGGCCACCAGCATCAGGAGCAGTGACGCGACGAGTTTAATTTGGCGCAAGGGCATGGCGATCAGGTTCGGGGAAATGTGGCTTGGAAGCCGGTTTTACGCGAGAAAAAATCCGGCCCCAGCAGACAACGCGCGGGTTTTCAACCCGCAGCAACGTTCAAAGTTCGGGGACGCTGGAACTCGCAAACACCGCCCGCCCTTCCACGTTGCTGCGGGCTGAAAACCCGCGCACGGTCAGAACTTCCCGCGCGCCGCCGTCACGTCGCGGGCAATTTGCGCGCGCAATTCTTCCAGCGAGGAGAACTTTTGCTCGTCGCGCAACTTGGCCACGAACGTCAGTTCCATTTCTTGGCCGTAGAGATCGCCGGCGAAATCCAACACATGCGCCTCGACTCGTAATTCCGGAACGGCGGAGGCCAGCGTGGGCCGCACGCCGATGTTCACCGCCGCGCGATGCTGCACACCGGCTACGTACGCGTGCGCGGCATAAACTCCATTCGGCGGCACGAGCAGGCCGCGCACGTCGAGATTCGCCGTGGGAAATCCGAGCGTGCGCCCGATCTCGTCGCCGTGCGCCACTGTTCCGGCGAGGGCGTATTCGCGTCCAAGCATTTGCGAGGCGCGGTTGTTTTCTCCCGCGCGCAGAGCCTCACGGATGCGCGTGCTGCTCACCATTTCACCGTCGAGCGCGACGGCGGCGAGTCCATGCACGACGAAGTTCAACTCCGCGCCGAGCCGTTGCAGCAAAGCGACATCCCCACTCCGCTGGCGGCCAAAGACAAAGGAGCTTCCCACACACACGCTTTGCACCGGCGAGAGCTGCACGACGAGGGAGCGAATAAAATTTTCCGCCGGCAGCGCGCTGAAATCGCGCGTGAACGGAATGACCAGCGTGGCCTCCGCGCCGAGCGAGGCGAGGGCGCGCAGCTTCTGCGGCTGGGAATAAAGCTGCGGCGGGACACGGTCTGGCGCGACGATGCTGTTCGGATGCCGGTCAAACGTGACGACGACCGAAAGCCCCTCGTGCTGCCGCGCGTCCGAGACGGCCTGCCGGATGACTTGCTGATGCCCGAGGTGCACGCCGTCGAAGGTGCCGATGGCGATGGACACTTTCTTCCCGTCGCTGACGAAATCTTCGAGGCGGTGGAGTGTCTGCATGGTTCAGATCACAGCAACAAAGCGGCGCTAAAGCACACGCACTCGAAACGCTTAGACGCAGCACCAGACGCCAAACGACTCGCGAAGCGTTTGGACTGCGGCCGCTTCAGCGCCGCTTTTCCGCATTTCGAAACTGCCGCGCGCGCCTTCACTGCATCACTCCGCGCGCGCCAGTTGGAAGAACGGGATGACGTGCTTCGTCAGTTCCGCCGTGGTCCACTTCAGAATTTCTTCCAGCGGCTTCGCGTCGTTCACGGAAAATTTTCCTGAGTCGAGACGACGCAACGACCTCAAATGCGCGCCGCAGCCGAGCTTCTGCCCGAGGTCATGCACGAGCGAGCGCACGTAAGTCCCCTTCGTGCAGGCCACGCGGAAGACGCCAACCGGCTCGGTGTAAGCCGTGAAGCGATAGGTGTAGATGTGGCAGAGGCGTTCCTTGCGCTCCACTTCCTTGCCTTGCCGCGCGAGTTTGTAGAGCGGCACGCCGCCGATCTTCACGGCGGAAACCATCGGCGGCTTCTGCATAAGGTCGCCGAGAAATTTATCCGCCTCGGCGTTCAACTGCTCGACCGTCATCGGACACACCGGCGATGTCGCCGTGATCTCGCCGTCCACGTCGTAGCTGTCCGTGGCCTCGCCGAACGTCGCCTCGCCCTCATAAACCTTGTCCGACGACATCAGTTTCTCGGAGAGTTTCGTGCCACGCCCGAGCACGAGAATGAGCAGCCCGGTCGCGTTGGGATCGAGCGTCCCGCAGTGTCCGACCTTCTCCAGGCGGAAATGGTTCCGCACCTTCGCCACGACATCGTGCGAGGTCCAGCCCGCCGGTTTGTCCACCAATATCGCGCCGTCCAGCGCGCCAATTTCTTGCATCGCGCCATGTTGTTTGGAAAGGCGAGCGGGAAGCAATAGCGCGTTGAGTGAAAGGTGCGATTGAGATCGGTGCCAAGGCCCGAGCAACTTCCAGGGCCGACGCAGCAAAAGGTGGAACGGCTCGAAGTTCCTCGGCAAACCCTGCGAGCCAAACGCCCTTATCAAGCTCTTCCCTCGTGTCGTCCTGAATCTCAACCCGGGCCTCTTTCGTTGTCCTGCCGATCTGCACGCGCTCGTCGTTCCAACGGCAACAGACTTGGGCTGCTGGAGCCGTCGCGCGCTCGGCCGAATGAAATCAGTTCTTTTGCGCGCGGTAGAAGCGCTGCCGGTTGGTCGCCTGATTGTCCTGCAGGTACATCGGGCTGGAGGTGAGGCTGAGTGAGAACAGGTTGAACCAGTTGCTGACGCTGAGATTGGTCGAGGCCTGAATCGTGTAGCTGGCGCCCACGGAGCCGTTGAGATTAAACCCGAACCGACTCGGTGAAGTGCGAGCAAAGTCGCTCAGAAATGGCGTCCCGACGGGATACGCCGTGATGTTCAACACCGCGTTGGTCGGCGGAATGGAGACGAGGTGCATCGGGGCCGGGTCAAACAAACCATATCTATCCAGTCCCTCGTTGCCGCAGCAATTGACGTGAACGTTCCAGGTTCCGTTGGCCACGGGCAGCAGGAAGTTGCCCGAGCCATCCGTGATGGCCGAGGTGTTGTACGAGATGGGACCGGAGTTCTCGTAGGCGTTGAGGCTCACATTCACGAGCGCGTTGCCCAGATTGTCTTGCAGATGACCGGCAATGTGCGCCGTGGCCCGGATGGCTGTGAGATCCTGCCGCACGGCCTGTCCGGGAGAGAACGGGACAGAACCAAGGCCGCTGCTCACGAGGTAATTGAACAGGGCGGGATTGTCCGACGTGGCGGGCGAGCAACTCCATTGATTGGTGCCGCCCAGCACGGCCATGGCGTAGTTGCCGTTGCCATCGCTGTAGCCGCTGGCCTTCAACTGAGCGCCATCCTCGCCGAAGAATTTGATGTTGATGAACGGCACGCCGAGGCTGTCGGTGATGCGTCCGTAAAAGAGGGCGTTGGCTTTGGGGAGGGCAAAGTTCACACCGGTCGCGCTGCCGGTGGTGAGATCAACCTGGAGCCGGTTTTGCGGGCCGACGTAAGCGCGGCGGGTGAGGTCATCGGCTTCGGGCCGGATGCGCCAGAAAGCGGGGCTTAACGGCGCGGAGTACTGTCCGCTGGCATCCGTGAAGGCGATGGCGAAGAGGCTTTGGGATTCCAACTGGAGGAAAACACCGCCGAGAGAGTTGCCATTGGTCGCATCGGCTACCTGCCCGGAAAGCGTGTTGGCCACGGAGCCGTTGGTCAGGAACAGGTTGGCCGTCGCGCTGCCGCCATTCGTCAGCGTCACCTGCGCGGCGATGGATTGGTCGGTGTAATAATTGGCGAGGACCGGGAAAAGCGCGTAGGTGCCGGGCTCCAGCTTGAAGAGGTAATGGCCGGCGTTGTCCGCCACGGTTCCGCCGACGAAGATGTTGTTGGGCTGCGCGATCACAACCACGACGGCGTTGGGCACGGGGGCACCGCCGCTGAAGACCGTGCCACTGACCGACTGCGCCAGGGCGGCGTTGGTGATGACGAGCAGATTGGTCACCGGCGCGAAATTTCCGGACGGACTCACCAGGCGAAACAGTTGCTGGCCGACGAGGACGTCGAGACCGGCCACCTGGCGGATGGTCGTGGAGATCGCGCCCCCCGTGGGATTGCTGTCGAACGGGACATTGAGATTGGTCACTCCGCCAATCACGCTCACGCCACCGTCGGCCAGATCAAAAGTGTCGATGAGCAGTTCGCCGGCATTCACGAAACCATTCCCATTGGCGTCGAGATACCTTTGGATCGTGACCGGTTCGCCGTTGGTCAGGCCGTTGATCTGAAGCGTGATCACCCCGCTGTAGGTGTTGCTGATGGAGGACGGCGTGACCGTCAGACTGGCACCATCGGCGGAGCCAGCCAGCACGCCCGAGAGGCCCAACGTGAAACCATACACGCCACGTTTCCATCGCCTGTAATAAGCTTCGCTGAGTAACGACATATGTGAATCGGATAACGACAGACCGCCATCAATGCTTGAGCATCCAATCATCGCGGCGAACGCAGGCGGCAGAACTTTTTCCCTACGGGCACGATCCACTTTTCGAGACGCAATTACTCCAGAATTTCTTTCAGCACTTGGCCATCGGCGCTGGGCATGGTTTGCCCCAGCAGATGCGCCATCGTGGGGGCCACGTCCCGGTTATCAACGATGCCGATTTTCACCCCGCGTTTGATGCCGCGTCCCACAGCCACGAACAGCGCGTTCATGTTCGGATTGGAATTCAGATAGCCGTGATTGCCCAGTCCACCAGAGGCCAGCGTCACAGGCGTAACGGCTTCCTCGCCGTTCGCGTTGTTCGAGAAGCCGTAGCCCGGCTTCGGCACCAGCACGAGGTCGCCCATCTGCGGATTCTTCGCCGGGTGGGGCAGGCCGAGGTTGGCAAAATTTTCCGGCTCGATGATTTCGGCAACGCCCTCGGTGGCGCGAAACAGTTCCAGCGCGCGCGCGCGGTCCTGCGCCTTCGTCTGCGGGTTCGTGAAATAGACCAGTGCCGTGCCACCCTCGGAAATGATCTGCACGCGCGCCGGATAAGCGGGCGGATTCGTGGTCACGAGATTTGTTTGGAGCAAGCCCGCCTTCCGCAGCACCACGTTCGGATGAATCGTGTTCGTCGAAGTTTCAAATCCGTGATCCGCCATGATGAACAGCGTGGTGCGCGCGCGCAGGCCGGTTTGATCAAGCGCGGCCAGCACGTCACGCAGGTGTGAATCCGCCAGGGCCAGCGCGGTGTACGCGGCCATCGAACGCGGGCCGTGCTTGTGTTGCAGCGCGTCGGTGATGAGCAGGTGGAACATCATGAAGTTCGGCGGGCGCGTGCGGAGGAGATGGGTGGCCGCCTCGGTCCAGATTTGATCGCGGCGCGGCCCGCTTTCGCGCGTGAAGTTCGTGTTGCTCTGCCCCGCCAGCACGCCCGCGGCCGTCAGCTCGTTCACCAGTTGCGGCGTGGTGTAATTCAACGTGTCCGGCACGTCGGGGAAATCATCGTGTAATGTCCCGCTCTCGCGCGTGCAGGGCCAGTTCACACCGGCGGTGCGGTAGCCCTTCGCGAACAGCACATCGTAGAGTGTCGGCACGGCGACCAGTTGCGCTTTCGTCCGTTTCGGTTCCACGCGCACGCTCAGGCCGTCGCCAGGACGCAGCAGCACGCCGTTGAACAGCACGGAATGTTTCGCAGGATAAACGCCCGTGACCAGCGTGGTGTGGTTCGGCCAGGTGATGGACGGATTCGCCACGCGCATTCCCTCGGCCATGACGCCTTGCGCTGCCAGCTTCCGCAGCGTGGGCAGCGGAGCCTGCGGGTCCTTCAAGTAAAACGCCGCGCCGCCATCAATCGTGATGAGGATGACGTGATGATTCGTGTTGGCGTGCGCCGGCCAAGCGCTCAGCAAGAACACGCAGAGCAAAAAAGTTATCCGACCAAGTTGGAAATTCATGCGTGGTGCGACGCTAGTGGGCCGCAACCGTTTCATCAGCAACGAAATGGGGCGATGCTTCGCGGGGCGCATCTTGCACATACCGCTGCCCGAAAGCGGCGCTAAAGCGACCGTGCTCCAAACGCTGCCGCGCAGCGGAAGACGCCTTATCACTCGCGAAGCGTTTGGAATGCGGTCGCTTTAGCGCCGCTTTTCCTTCCGCCTGCAAGCACCAGTTCCTCGAAGGGATACCTGCAAGATGCGCCCGCCCCACTTACTTCGCGCTCGCAAAGGTTTTTGAACCTGCGAACTTTCCGCCACCAGCATGAGCAGCGCGTCCACGATTTTGCATCGCCCCTCCGCGAAGCGTCCGGTCAGTCCGGGGCGCGGCGCGTTGCGCATCGCGGTGCTCTACCTCGCCTTCGCCGTCGCGTGGATTCCGCTGGCGAATTTTTTCTTCCGTCGCCTCGTGGGCGAGTCGCGCGCCCACGATCTGGAAATCATCGAGTATCTCGCCTTCGCGTTCGGCAGCAGCGTGTTGATCTACCTGCTCGTGGTGCGCTTCGCCCGGCAGCGCGCCGTGATCGAAAACGCCTTGCGCCGCAACGAGCGCCGCTACCGCTCGCTGGTGCTCGCCACCGCGCAAGTGACCTGGCGCGGCGAACCAAGCGGCGAAATCGCCGAGCCGCAACCGACGTGGGAAGCCTTCACGGGCCAGACCTTCGCGCAGTATCGCGGCTGGGGCTGGCTCGACGCGATTCATCCTGACGACCGCCCGATCCTCGCCGAGCGCTGGCGCCAGGCCGTCGCGCGCGAGAGCCGTCCGCCGAATGAACGCTACTACGAGATCGAGTATCGCGTGCGCCGACGGGACGGCGTGTATCGGGATTTCGTCACGCGCACCGTGCCCGTGCTCAGCGTGGAAAACCGAGTGCAGGAATGGGTCGGCATCTCGTTTGACCTGACCGAGCAGAAAGAGCACGAGGCGAAGTTGCGCGACAGCGAGGAGCGTTTCCGCAACCTCGTGGACATCGCGCCGGACATGATTTTCGTCCACCAGCAGGGGCGCATCATCTTCATGAACCCGGCGGGACTCCACATGTTGCGTGCGCCGAATATCGAAGCGGTAATCGGCAGAAACGCCATTGACCTCGCGCACCCGGATTTTCACGAAGCCATCCGCGAGCGCATTCAACAGACGGCGAATGGGCAGAAGGTGTCCGTGATGGAGCAGAGACTCGTGCGCTTCGACGGAACCTTCGTGGACGCGGAAGTGGGCGCGACCGGCTTTCTTTTTCACGGCCAGCCGGCGGTGCAAGTGGTGGCCCGCGACATCACGGCGCGGCTGCGCGCGCAGGAGGAATTGCGCGCCAGCGAGACGCGCTTCCAACTCGTCACGCGCGCCACGACCGACCTGGTGTATGACTGGGACATGGCGTCGAATGCGATCTGGTGGAATGAAAATCTCCGCATTCAATTCGGCTACGAAGGTAAGCCGGCGGAATTGGGCATCACCTTCTGGACCTCGCTGATTCACCCGGACGATCAGGCGCGCATTGACCACAGCCTGTCCACCGCGATCCAGGACGGGAAAACTTTCTGGGCGGACGAATACCGTTTCCGCCGCACCGACGGTTCCTACGCGAGCATTCTCGACCGCGGCTACATCGTGCATGACGCGGCGGGGAAGGCCGTGCGGATGATTGGCGCGATGATGGACATCACGGACCGCAAGCAGACCGAGCAGCGCCTGCGTGACTCGCGCGAGCAACTGCGCGCGCTCACGGGGCATCTCGAACGTATCCGCGAGGAGGAGCGCACGCGCATCGCCCGCGAGATTCACGACGAGCTGGGCCAGGCGCTCACGGGCCTGAAGATGGATCTCAGTTGGTTTGCCTCCCGCCTGCCCAACCAGCCAGCATTGGCGGACAAAAGCACGGCCATGCTGAAGCTCATTGACTCGACCGTCCACGCCGTGCGGCGGCTCTCGACGGAACTGCGCCCGGCGATCCTCGACAACCTCGGCTTGATTCCCGCCATCGAATGGCTGGCTCAAGAATTCCAAAAGCGCACGGGTGTGACCTGCGAGTTCACGACCGACAACGAGGAACTCACGCTCGACGAGCAGCGCACCACCGCGCTCTTCCGCATCTGCCAAGAGGCGCTGACGAACGTGACGCGCTACGCGCAGGCCAGTGCGGTGGTCATCCGGCTGACCACGACGGGCGGAGAAATCACGCTCCACATCCAGGACGACGGACGCGGCATCACCGACGCCGAGACGCGCGGCACGAAGTCCTTCGGCCTGCTCGGCATGAGGGAGCGCGCGCGGCTGCTCGGCGGGACGTTCGACATCCGTGGTGAAAATGGCCGGGGGACGACGTTGACGGTGCGCATCCCCGCGCCGCAAGCTGCGGCAGTGACGTAGTGAAGAAGGAACAACGAACACTAAACAACGAACGCCGAACATCGAAGAGGCGGAGCCGTCGGTTAATTCGATGTTAGGCGACTATGGACATCACACCGCCCAATTGGTCACTGAAAGCTGAGCGATGCACCTACTGCGAGGTTGGCGAGTTGGTTTTCTCGCAGTGTCCAGCTTGCAGTGTCGTTGTGTTTATCTGTGGCGATTGCGGCACGGTTTACGAGATTCAGAGTGGCAAGCGAGGTCGAGAGGTTGGAGACACGAGCGGAGCGACCCGCTGTCATGCTTGTTCTGGTCCTGGTCAGCACGAGTTTCCGCCCGCAGATTCGTCGGCAATACAGAGTCTTGGATTTACAGCAGGAGATTACAGATGAGCACGTCGTCGCCTAACAATGCGCTGAGCTTGGGTCGTTAGGCGTATCGAGCCGCACGTTTATGCCAGCCACCGATTCAGCACCCGAGTTTGTCGCCAGAGAGTTGGAGCGACTCGTCGCGTTGCCGCTCGACACGCCAGAGGATACCGAACGTTGGGACACAGAGTGCGCGAATTTTCAGACGGCACTTGAGGCACGCTGTCCGACTTTCGAGCTTGAGCACCACGTCTGGCATTTCATCACTGACTCTGATATTCGTCGGAAAGATGCAGGGTACAGAGAGCGGCAGCATCAGGTAGTTACGGATTACGTCCGACGCCTTCGCCATGAGTATCGAAACGCCTAACCATGCTCTGCAGCGCCCGACGGCGATCTGAAAACTGAAAAGGAAAACTTTGAACTCTGAACCTCGAACTTTGAACT
>JAYVQC010000086.1:0-30285 GCA_043757045.1 Akkermansia sp.
GCGGCAGCAGCGCGACCGTGACCATCACCGTCACGCCGACGAGCGCCGGATCAAAGAGTAACGTGGCCAGCGTCACGGGCGACGTGACCGACCCGGACCTGGGCAATAATTCCGTGACCACCATTGTCACGGCCAACAATCCGGTGGCCGACCTCGCCATCAGCGCGAGCGCCGCGCCTGCGACCGTCTTCGTGTCCAGCAACGTCACGTTCCAAATCTTCGTCACCAATCGCGGCCCGAATCACGCGGACGCGGTGCAAGTCACCAACCGCCTCGCGGCCTCGATGAACTTCGTCTCCGCCACCAACTCGCAGGGCGCGTGCAGCTTCTCCGGCGGCGTCATCACGTGCGACTTCGGATCGCTGGCCGCGAACGCCACCGCCACCGCCACCATCGTCGCCACGCCCTTCAACGCGGGCGCCGCAGCGAATCTTTTCGCCGTCGTGGCGACCAGCACCGATTCCGTTCCCGCGAACAACACGACCAATGTCATCACCACGGTCAACGCACTCGCGCCGTTGATTGTCTCCTCCGGCGTGGCGCTTACGAGCGAAAGCGTGGCTCCGGCGAACGGCGCGATTGAGTCCGGCGAACTCGTTACCATCAACTTCGGCCTTCGCAACGTCGGCACGCTCGACGCGGGCAATCTCGTCGCGACGCTGCTCGCCACGGGTGGCGTCACCGGCCCGGGCGCGGCGCAAAATTACGGCGCGCTCGTCGCGAACGGTCCCACGGTCTCGCGCAGCTTCAGCTTCACCGCCACGGCGGCGGCAGGCGGCACTTTGACCGCGACGCTGCAACTTCAGGACGGCGCGCAAAATCTCGGCACGGTCGCGTTCACCATCAACGTCAGCGCGAGCCGCTCGTTCACGAACAGCGATGTCATCATCATTCCGCTCGCGGGTGCGGCGACGAATTATCCCGCCACGATCACGGTCTCCGGCGTCACCGGCACGGTCAGCAAGGTCACGGTCTCGCTCCGCCAGTTCTCGCACACGTTCCCCGAGGACGTGGACGTGCTGCTCGTCGGCCCGGCGGGTCAAAAAGTGATGCTGATGTCCGATGCGGGCGCGGGCAATTCCGTGAGCGGCGTGACGCTGACGTTTGACGGCACCGGCGGCGCGCTGCCGTTCGCGAGCACGATTTCCGGCGGCACGTATCGTCCGACAGATTATCCGCCCGGCGACATTCTCCCTGCGCCCGCGCCCGCCGGTCCGTACGGCACGAACCTCTCCACGTTCAACAGCGTGAACCCGAACGGCACCTGGTCGCTCTACGTTTTCGATGACGCGAACGGCGACGCCGGGCGCATGGACGGCGGCTGGACTTTGAACATCCAGACAGCCACGCCCATCGTCTCCTCTGCTGACGTGGCGGTGACGGCCACTGCGCCTGCGAGCATCATCTCCGGTTCGCCGGTCAGTTACGCCATCACCGTGGCGAACTACGGCCCGGCCACCGCGACCGGCGTGACCTTGACCGACAGCTTGCCCGCCGGCTTCACGCTCGGCTCCGTGAGCGTCAGCCAGGGCAGCTACACCACGGGCGCGGGACTCGTGACCGCGAACCTCGGCACGCTCGCCTCCGGCGCGACCGCCACCGTGACCATCAGCGGCACCGGCACGGCGAACCTCACGAACCTGCTCGCTGTCGTGGCGGCGCAGAGCGATGCGAATCTGGCTAACAATTCCGTCTCGCTCGTCACCGTTTTGATCGCGCCCACGTTGAGCATCCGTGCCTCGGGCGCGAATGTCGTCATCGCGTGGCCCGCGCCTTCTACCGGCTACGTCCTTGAATCCAGTTCCACCGTGCTCGGCCCGTGGGCGGCGGCGGGACTCACGATCACGGTCGTGGGCGGCGAGAACCGGGTGACCGCGCCGGCCACCGGCACGCTCTTTTACCGCCTCCGCAAACTGTGACCCAACGCCCCGCGCGGGCCGCGTGATGAAACTTCTCGGACTCACCGGCGGCATTGGCACGGGCAAGTCCACCGTCGCCGGCCTGCTCGCCGCGCGCGGCCTCCCGGTGATTGACACAGACGACATCGCCCGCGAAGTGGTGGCTCCCGGCCAGCCCGCGCTCGCGGCCATCGCCACCGCGTTTGGTCGTGAGTTGATTGATGCGGAAGGAAAACTCCGCCGCGCCGCGCTGGCGGAAATTGTTTTCGCCTCGCCGGAAAAACGTCAGCAACTTGAAGCCATCCTGCATCCGCTCATCCGCGACCGCTGGCTCGCACAAGTCGCGGGGTGGCGAAACGAAGGGCAGGGGATGGGCGTGGTGGTGATACCGCTGCTGTTTGAAACCGGCGCGCAGTCGCACTTCGACGCCGTGCTCTGCACCGCCTGCACCGCCGCCACGCAATTGGAAAGACTCCGCGCCCGCGGCTGGCCGGAGCTGCAAATCCAGCAACGCCTCGCCGCGCAATGGCCACTGGAAAAGAAAATCGCCGCCGCCCAACACGTCCTCTGGACGGAGGGCGCGGTGGAACTTCTCCGGCGACAGTTGCAGCGGGTGAATTAACCCGCCAGCGCCTTCACCGTGGCTTCGAGGCTCGCGGCATCCGCCACGTTCAGCACCGGCACGCCCTTGTCGATCCGTTTCATGAAACCGCTCAGGGCCGCGCCCGGCCCCAACTCAATAAAGCGCGTGAAACCTTGCGCGAGCAGATGGCGCATGGACTCTTCCCAGCGCACCGACGACGTGACCTGCTCGACGAGGCGCGTGGAAATTTCGGCGGGCGTGGTGTGCGCCTGCGCGGTGACGTTGGAAATCACCGGCACTGTCGGCGTCGTGATGGAAATTTTTCCGAGTGCGTCGCGGAGCCTGGGTTGTGCGCCAGCCATGAGCGCGGAGTGATACGCGCCCGCCACGTTCAGCGGCAGCGCGCGTTTGGCTCCGCGCGCCTTCGCGAGTTCGCACGCGGCGGGCATTTTGTCGGCGTGGCCGGAGATGACGATCTGGCCGGGGCAGTTCAAGTTCGCCAGTTCCACGCCGGCCTGCGCGCAGACTTCGCGCGTCGCGGCTTCGTCGAGTCCGATGATCGCGGCCATGCCGCCCTGCGTGGCCTCGCACGCTTCCTGCATGAAACGCCCGCGCTGCCGCACCACGCGGATGGCGTCGTCAAAAGTCATCGCGCCCGCCGCGGTCAGGGCGGTGAATTCACCCAGCGAAAGCCCCGCCGTCGCCTCAAACTTCAACGACGGCACGCGCTCTTTGAGCAGCTCGAAGGCGACCCAGCTCACAAGAAAAATTCCCGGCTGCGCGTGTTCCGTCTTGGTGAGTTCCGCCTCCGGGCCGGTGAAGCAAATGGAGGCGAGATCGTAGCCGAGCGCGGCGTTCGCCCGTTCGAACCACGCGCGCGCCGCCGGAAAATTCTCCGCCAAATCTTTGCCCATGCCCACGGTCTGCGCGCCTTGGCCTGCGAACATCAATGCCGTCTTGCTCATGCGCGCGATGAAACACAAACGGCGCGGCGGGGAAAAGAGATGATTCGAGCGCGTGGTGTTTGCTCCGGTTAAAATATTCCTCACGCAAAGGACACAAAGGGCGCGAAGGGGATCAGAATCTTTTTCTTTGCGCCCTAGGCGGCCTTTGCGTGAGGCCTTCTTCGCGAATTGTTTCCCCAACCGATTGAACCAATGGACTTGGGGCGAAAAGCTCCGTTACAAATTTCCCCGATGAACGTCGCGCGTCTCCTTCGCGTTCTCGCCGGACTGGGCCTGGCGTTTGGTCTCTCCACCGCTCTCCCGGCGGCGGACACGTTCACTTCGGTTTTTATTTCCGAAGTGTTCGCGGACTCGGCGGGCGGCGTGAAGGACGACGATGGCGAACGTTCCGGCTGGATCGAACTGCACAACGCCAGCTTCTCACCGGTGAGTCTGGGCGGCTGGTTCCTCACGGACGCGGTCACGAACCTCACGCGCTGGAAATTTCCGAACGTGGTGCTGCTGCCGGACAAATATCTGACCGTCTTCGCGTCGGGGAAAAATCGGACGAACGATCTCCTCCATCTCCACACCAGCTTCTCGCTCCATCTTGCAGGCGGCTTTCTCGCGCTGGTGAATCCGGCGACGAATATCATTTCAGAAATCACCTTCCCGAAATTTTCCGCCGGTGCTTCGTTCGGCAACGTGCGCGGCGAGCCGACCTGGCGCGGCCTTTTCGCGAAACCCACGCCCGGCAAGGCGAACACCAGCCGGGGCGCGGGCTTCGCACCGGAAGTTTTCTTCTCCCGTCCCGGCGGCACGTTCACGAATGACTTTACGCTTCAGCTCACCACGCCCGCCACGAACGCCCTCATCCGCTACACGCGCGACGGCTCGCTGCCCGGGAGCAACTCGCCGGTCTATGCCGCGCCCCTCTTGATCACGAACACCGCGCACCTCCGCGTCCGCGCGTATCAGGAAGGCCTGCTTCCCGGCCCGCCCGCCAGCGTGGCGTATCTGCGGCTGTTCACGAACGTACAGCATTTTACCTCGCCGTTGCCGGTGCTGGTGCTCGACACCTTTGGAAAAAATCTGCCGACCTCGGACAACCAATGGTTCGTGCAGGCCGCGCTGTTCGAGCCGGTGAACGGAAAAACGTCGCTGACCAATGCGCCCACGCTGACGACGCGCGCGGGCTTTCGTCAGCGCGGCTCCAGTTCGGCGGGCCTGCCGCAGCCGAGTTTCGCGCTGCAACTGCTGGATGAATTCAACGAGGAGAAACCGTTGCCGCTACTCGGCCTGCCCGCCGACTCCGACTGGATTCTCTACGCCCCGAACGTTTACGACCCGGTGCTGATTCATAATCCCTTCGTCCACCAGTTAAGCCGTGACCTCGGTCGCTATTCGCCGCGCACGCGCTTCGTGGAAGTGTTCCTCTCGCGCGGCGCGGGCCGCCTGCGCGAGACGCACTATCACGGCCTCTACGTGTTGCAGGAGAAAATCAAACTCGCCCCGCAGCGAGTGAGCATGGACAAACTCAGCGCCGCCGACCGGACCATGCCGGCCGTCACCGGCGGGTACATTCTCAAGTTCGACCGCCTCGGGCCGAACGAACTCGGCGTCGGACTCGACACCGGCGGCTTCCCGCTGGTGTATGTCGAGCCGAAGGAGGCGACGATGGACTTGCCGCAGCGCGCGCCGCAGCGGAAATACATCCGCAACTACCTGCGCGAGTTCCAGCGCGTGCTCGGCAGCGAACAGTGGCGCGATCCCGCGACTGGCTACCGCGCCTACCTCGACGTGGACGCCGCGATTGATTTCCACCTGCTGGAAGTCCTCAGCGGCAACGTGGATGCGATGGTCTTGAGCACCTACTTTCACAAACCGCGCGGTGGAAAAATCATCTGCGGCCCGCACTGGGATTTCGACCGTGCGCTCGGCTCGACTGACGGACGGGACGAGAACCCGCGCCATTGGAACACCGGTCCGTATTTCTCCGGCACCTGGTGGCCGCGGTTGTGCAGTGATGTGGATTTCTGGCAGCAATGGGCCGACCGCTGGCAGGAACTGCGCCGCACTCATTTCTCGCTCACGAACTTGTATGGACTCATTGACCGTCTCGCGGATGAAGTGCGCGAGGTGCAGCCGCGTGAGTATCAGCGCTGGGGTTTGGTGGCGCGCGGCGGCAGCTACCAGGGCGAGGTGAATCACATGAAGGACTGGCTGTCGAACCGCGTGGATTTCATTGACCGGCAGTTCACGCCCGCGCCGTTGCTGAGTCACGCGAGCGGCGTGTTCACGATCAGCGCACCGACGAACGCCTTGATTTATTATACGCTCGACGGCACCGATCCGCGCCTGCCCGCCGGCGCGCTCTCCTCCAGCGCGTTGCTTTACACGAACCCCATTCCGCCTAAGGCGGGCGCGTCAGTCATCGCCCGCGCTCGGGATCTGAACCAGCGGCAGACGGACGGCCCGCCGGTGTCCACGCCGTGGTCGGGTCCAGTCTCGGGGAAGTTTGAAGCGGTGAAGCCATGAGGACCGGGCTCAGTCACGAGAGGGCACGAGGCTCAGTCCTTCAGGACAGGGAGCGAAGGGAATAAAGCCCTGAGAAGAGGTGTTGAAATGAAACTGGCGGAGAGAGTGAGATTTGAACTCACGGTAGTGTTACCTACGCACGCTTTCCAGGCGTGTGCCTTAAACCACTCAGCCATCTCTCCGCCGAAATCCGTCGCAATG
The DNA here is from genome assembly GCA_043757045.1 of Akkermansia sp. Lineage (GTDB taxonomy): Bacteria > Verrucomicrobiota > Verrucomicrobiia > Limisphaerales > SIBH01 > JANNGC01. Next base: position 6,165 of record JAYVQC010000086.1, read on the forward strand.
TGCCGGGCGCGCGTCGGACGTGCAACGCGAATCTTGGGCGATGGCCCGCAGCGAGGCGTGTGTTTAATCACACCCACCCGTCGGGGACGTGGCGGCCGTTTCGGCAAGCGCCGATTCTCTGGCCAGCCAGCGATGGACCAAGGTCATGTAAGCGACAGCCAGCGAGGCTCCGAGTAGTGCGGTCAAATAATCTCCAATCATATTTCCTCCAGGGATTTTAGTTTCAGTCAGTGGGTCGAAATTCATTCCAGCGCGGCGCGCAGGCGGTGCCGGTGGCGGCCAGTTCGCGGCGCAGCGCCAGCACCTCGCGGTGCGCGGCCTGCAACCGTTGGAGCATGATGTTCGCGGCGCGGGACATCAGCGCCAGACCAAATTCCGCGTCGCGTTCGGCGAACTCGCGAACTTGCGTGCCGTAGAAAAAGATCGCCTCGACCGGCTCGATGGCGCGCGCCTCGAAGTGCGTGTGGTAAGGCGGGAACAGCCAGGACCAGCCCAGCGTTTCGCCGGGGCCGAGCCGCTCGACCGGCACCAGCTCGTCGTTCGCGCCGCGCCAGTTCACGTCCACATGGCCGCGTTGAATCAGGTAGAAACGGTTCGCGGGATCGCCCTCGCGAAAAATCACCTCGCCCGCCTCGAAAGTGCGGCGCATCGCGGCGGCAGCCAGTATGTCGAGATGCGGCGCGGGCAGTCCGCGCAGGAAAGGATGGTTGGCGAGCAGCAGTTCGTGTGTGGTCATAATTTTTCCTTGCCTTGTCCGCGCCGCACCACCAGCACGGGGCAGCGCGCATGGCGCACCACGCGCTCGGCGGTGCTGCCGAGCAAAATGTGTTTCAGGCCGCTTCGGCCCTGGGTGGCGATGATGATCAAATCGGCGGAACACGCGGCGGCGGCGCGCACGATCTCATCATGCGGCACACCGATGCGCACAGCCGTCTCAACCGGAACGGGCGCAGGAATTTTCCTCTTCGCCAGAGCGAGCAGGTCCGCTTGCGCCTCCTTGGCCCGCGTCTCCACGTCCGGCAGGCCCGGAATGGTCTCGACGCTTTGCGCGAACGAGCAGGGGTCCAGTGCGTGAACGAGCACCAGCGTCGTGCCGGGCTGCGCGGCCAGCGCCAGCGCCTGTTCGATGGCCGTGAACGAGGCCGGGGAAAAATCCGTGGGCACGAGCACCTTTTGGAACGGGTGAAACTTCTTAACGCTGGCCCGTGCGCGGGAATTTATTTTATCCACCGCACCGGCTGGATTCTTTTCGCGTGAACCTTTCATGGCTGCACGGTGGGCGTCGCCGGCCGTTTGTGCTCCACGGATTTTGCCCGAGGCTCACCATTATTTGTGCCTGAGCGGTGCCTTGCCAGTGCCAGGCTGGGTGTTAGTTTTTCAACGTGCACACCACAAAATCCACTGGGCTGATCGAGCAGTTGTCCCGCTCGAAAATTTACCGCGACTATGAGCGTGCCTTCAGCGCGGCCACTGGCCTGCCGCTCACGCTCCGCCCCGTGGAAAGCTGGCGTCCCCCACAACACGGCAAGGCGCATGAGAATCCTTTCTGCGTGCTGATGGCGAAGCGCAGCCGCACCTGCGCCGCGTGCTTGGAGGTGCAGCAGAAACTCAGCGACACCGCGCAGCACGAGGCGCGCACCGTGACCTGCTTCGCGGGCCTGTGCGACACCGCCGTGCCGATCCGGCTCGGCGAAAAATTGGTCGGCTTCCTGCAAACCGGCCAGGTGTTCCTGAAGAAGCCGACGCGCGCGCAGTTCCAGCGCACCACGCGCCAGTTGATTGACTGGGGCCTGACCGTTGACCTTTCCAAACTGGAGGAAGCCTACTTCCACTCGCGCGTGCTCGCCCCCGCGCAGTATCAGGCGATGGTTCGGTTGCTCACCATTTTCGGCCAGCACCTTGCGACGCTCGGCAACCAGCTCGCCGTGCAGCAGACCGCAGCCGAGCCACCGTCCATTACCCGCGCGCGCCGCTACATCGAGACGCATCAGGCGGAGCCTCTTTCGCTCGGGGCGGTCGCGCGCGCAGCCAACATGAGCACGTTTTATTTTTGCAAAATGTTCAAGCAGGCCACTGGGCTGAACTTCACCGAGCACGTCACGCGTGTCCGAATCGAGAAGGCGAAAAACCTGTTGCTCAACCCGCACGCGCGCAGCAGCGAGATCGCCTACGCGACGGGCTTCCAGTCGCTCACGCATTTCAACCGTAGCTTCCGCCGCTTCGCCGGCCAGTCGCCCACGCAATTTCGCGCCGCCCTGCCGCGCCCGGACGCGGAACACGCCCCCGTCTGTTAAATCCGTTGGCGCTTTTCCACGAGCCGGTGAACTGTTCCGCCGTGCGATTCCTTGGTGTCATCAGCCTGCTGCTGCTCACGAGCGTGGGCGTGTTCGCGCGCTTCGGTTTGGTGCGCACGGCGGACGGGCGCACGCTGTCCGGCCAGATCCGTTTCACACCGGAGCGCGTGGTGGTGGTGAATGTGGAACTCAACTCCATCGCCAGCGAGGCGCTCACGAACATCACGCTCATCTCCTTCCCGACCAACGCTTTCACCGCGACCACGATGGAAACGGGCGACACCACGTTGCCCGCGCCGTGGCGCGAGACGGACATTGGCTTCACGCGCCAGCCCGGCAGCACGCGGCACGAGAGCGGCATCTTCACCGTGCGCGGCGCGGGCCTGAACATGGATGGCGAAAGCGACGCCTTTCACTACGTCTTCAAACCCGTGCGCGGCGACAGCGAGATCGTGGCCGAGGTGGTGAGCATTCACTACACGCATCCGAACGCGAAGGCCGGCCTGATGATGCGCGAGAGCCTGAACGAATACTCGCGCAACGTGACGCTCGCACTCACCGCCGAGCGCGGCGGCGCGCTGCAATTCCGCGCCGGCGAACGCACCGAGACGCAGGTCGGTTCGCCGCGCGCCCTCTTCGCGCCGATGTGGCTGAAGCTCCGTCGGCAGAGCAACGAGTTCACCGCCTTCGTCTCGCCGAACGGACGCCGCTGGTCCGTGCTGGAAACCGTTTCGCTGCCCATGCAGTCGAACATTTTCGTCGGCCTCGCCGTGGCCGGTGCGCGCGACGGCGTGCTGAACTGGACCACCTTCAACAAAGTCCGCGAGGCACCGCGCCTGCAAAATGATTTCTTCACGCCCGAGGTGGAACTGATCAGCGGCTCCACCATCACGGGCCGGCCCGCCTCGGCGAATGAACGCGAAATCATTTTCGCTGGCGCTCCCAAAGTGGTGCGCGCGCCCATGTCGCGCGTGGCCCGCATCGCGTTTCAGCCGCTCAATGGCGACCTCATGTGGAAGACGCGCATCAGCCGCCCCGGCGTGTGGACGAGCGGTGGCGATTTTTTCGACGGCGACTTTCGCGCCCTCGAAGGCCGCAAGCTCACCATCAGTTCCGTGCTCTACGGCCTGCACACGTTTGATCTCGAAGATGAAGTGTTGGCGCTCGTCCTCCAGCCGCGCCGCCTGCAACGCGCGCCCTTCGAGATCGAAACCGCCGACGGCGCGACGCTGCTCGCCACGCAACTCACCGTGGGCGATGGCGAACTACGCTTTCGCGAACCCGCCCTCGGCGAGTTGCGTTTGCCCGCGCATGAGATTCTTGAAGTGCGTCGGCGGTGAACGGGCCGGCCCGCCCTGGAGCGCGGGCGTCCCGCCCGCCCGACGGAGCGAAAGATCTGCCCTCTCCTCACGCCTGCTGGGCGGAGCGGCGGCTGGTTCCATGCGGGCGTGCGAGACGCTCGCGCTCCATCGCACGGATTAGGACACCCTCTGCCATTTGCCTGAGTTCTTGACCCTTTCGGAGCGCTGTTAGAACTTTATCAACATGAACCTCGTTCCCCAAATTTTGCGCCGGGGCTGCGCGCGGTGGTTCATCGTGTTCTCCCTCCTTGTTCTGATCGGTGGTTCGTTGAAAGCCGCTTCGCCGGTGATCGAATGGAGTGCAAGCAGTTACAGGGTGGCGGAAAATGTCGGCGTGTTCACGGTGCGCGCCGGGCGCCGAGGCGATCTTTCGGGAACAAGTTTAGTGTCGTTCGCCAGCACGAACGGCACGGCCTCGGCGGGCGTGGACTACACGGGCGTGGCGGGCACGTTGGTTTTCCTTCCGGGCGAGTCCAACCTGACCGTGAACTTGCCTTTGCTCGACAATGGGGATCCGCAATTGAGCCGCTTCTGCAAACTCTCGCTGGTCAGTTTCACCAATGCCGTTCCCGGTCTGCAAAGCAACGCCACGGTCACGATCCTGGATGACGATGCCGGCGCGGTGCTGGACCCGTGGTTCGACGCCGGCTCCGGCGCGAACGAGGACATTTTCACGCTGGGTCTGATGGCGGACGGACGCATTCTCGCGGGCGGGCAGTTCACCTCTTTCAATGGCGTGGCTGGTCTGAATTATCTCGCGGTGCTCCAGCCGGACGGCGCGGTGGACTCCGGCTTTGCCTTCTCCAACAATCTCATCAACGGTCCCGTGTACGCTGCGGTGGCCCGACCGGACGGCAGGATTCTGATCGGCGGCGATTTCAACAATGTCGGCGGGCAGCCGCGCACTTTCCTCGCGCAGTTGCAACCGGGCGGCGGGCTGGACACGAACTTTGCCTCCGTGGCGATCAACGACAGCCTGCGCGCGATCCTCATCCAGCCCGACGGACGGATCGTGATCGCCGGGCGCTTCACCACCGTGGATGGACAGCCGCGCAACCGCCTCGCGCGGCTCAATGCCGATGCTTCGCTCGATGTCACGTTCGCGCCCGTCAGTGGCGCGAACAATTCCATCCGGGGCCTGGCCTTGCAGCCGGACGGGCGCGTCATCATCGGCGGACAATTCACGAGCTACGACGGGGTGGCGCGCGGGCGCCTCGCGCGCGTGCTGACGAACGGAACGATCGACACCACGTTTGATTCAGGCTCGGGCGCGGACCGTCAGGTGCGCTCGGTGGCCGTGCGTGCGGACGGAAAAATCTTCATCGGCGGTGACTTTGAAATTTTCAGCGGCTTCACGCGCTCGTGCATAGCCCGCTTGCAACCGGGCGGGAACATGGACACGAGTTTTGTCCCCGGTTCTTCGCCCAGCGATCAGATTCGCGCGGTGATGCCCACTGCGGACGGCGCTGTCTGGATTGGCGGCAGTTTCAGTTCTCGCGGCGATGCCACGCGCTACAACCTCGCGCTGCTCAATGAAGACGGAGTGGCCCTGCCGTTCACCGCCGACACGGACTTCGACGTGAACGCCGTCCTCGTCCAGCCCGACGGTCAAACCCTTGTGGCCGGAGATTTCAGCAGCATCTTCGGTCTCCCTGCCGGTCGCCTGGCCCGGCTCAACACGACCACCTTGTCCGCGCCGCCGCCGCGCGTGCAATTGACCGCCAGCAACCTCTTCGTCGAGGAACGCTCCCCGCAAACTTCGGTGACGGTGACGCGCCGTGGCGATGCCACCGTCCCCGCCCAAGTCGGGTTCACCACGCGCGACGGCACCGCGACCGCCGGAGCCGATTACGTCCCGACCTCCGGCGTGCTGCTCTTCGCGCCTTATGAGGTGGCAAAATTTTTTACCCTGTCCGCCATTAACGACAGTCTGCCCGAGACGAACGAAAGCTACTTCTTCGCGCTCACGAATCCCGCGCCGCCGTCCGTGCTCGTGGGGGTGACGAACGCCGTCATTACGATCCAAAGCGACGACTCAGGCTTTGAGTTCACGACGAGCACGTTTGCCGGAAGCGAGCCGGAAGGCTTCGTGGTTGTTCATGTGGGGCGCGGCGGCACCGGCGCGGACACGGTCACGGTGAATTGCGTGGTGCGTCCTGGCACGGCGCTGGCCGGGGTGGATTTCGTCGCGACGAACGGTGTACTGACTTTTCTGCCGGACGAGACGGTGAAGACTTTTAACGTCACCATCCTGCCCGACGCCCTGACGGAAGGCCGGGAATCTGGGTCGCTCATTTTGAGCAACGCCAGTCCGAACGCGTCCGTGGGCTTCCCAAACACCGCGACACTTTTCATTGACGACATCGACAGCGAGTTTAGCTGGGGCGGACTCGACTTGTACTACGGGGATGAGGGATCGGAGGGCGAACTCATGGTGCCCATACTTCGCACCGGCAACAGCCATCTGCCGGCCTCGGTGGACTACGCCTTCTTCAACGGCACAGCGATCAACGGGCAGGATTTTCTCGGAACCAACGGAACGATCCAGTTCGCCGCCAGGGAAACTTTTCGGTGGTTGTCCGTGCCGATGGTGAACGACGGCCTGGTCGAGAGCACGGAGACCTACACGATCCAACTGAGTCATTCGACCGGGGGCGCGACCATCGGCGCGAACAGCAATATCGTGATTCAAATTCTGGATAACGACGCTGGGCTGGGCTTCGTAGAAACGAACATCGTGGTGAGCGAAAACTCTCCGTCGGTCACGCTCGAAGTGCGCCGCTTCGATGACGGGCCGGGTCCGTTGAGCGTCGAGTATTTCACAAGCAATGGCACGGCGTTGGCGGGTGTGAACTATTTCGCGCGCAGCGGCGCACTAAACTTCCCGATCTACACGACCACGAATTCAGTGACGATTCCGCTGTTCGACGAGTGTGGGCTGACGAACGACCGCACCTTCACGGTGCGCCTGAGAAATCCTTCGTCCGGCGGCGCGCTGGGAACCAACTCGGTGGCGACGGTGACGATTCGCGGGAATGACCGGGCGGGGCGCAGGGATGTTAGCTTCAATCTATCGCCCATCATCATCAATAGCTATGCCTATCCCCCGATCATCGAAGGGCTGGCAGCGCTGCCCAATGGTCAGGTTCTTTGGGGGGCGTCGGGCTATATCAATCCAAGGTTCACCCCCCTTCCGAGTGTGGTCAGGTTGAACGGCGACGGTTCGCTTGATCCCACCTGGATCGGGGTGGGGCCGCCGCTTGTTTACCTGATTCCTACCCTCATTGTGGTGCTCAGTGACGGTCGCATTTTGCAAAGCGGACCTCGCTTGGCCCTTGAGGGAGTCTCGTTCACGAGCGTCTTGCGGTTGTCATCGTTGGGTTGGTGGGACCCCACCTTTGCGCTCTACGGTGAGGTGCCTAATCAAACCGGACGGCGCGATGTCACTGGTCTGTTGGAACAGCCTGATGGACGCATCTTGGTGGCACGGGAAGCATATCGCGCGGATAGACCGATAATAATTGTCTCTCATCCTGGGATTCTCCGGCTGCGGCCCGACGGATCGATGGATCCAAGTTTCATGCCCGGTGATGGAGCACAGTTTGATGATTGGGGCAGCGGGGTTCTCGCCTTGGGGTTGCAGACGGACGGACGTATTCTTGTTGGCGGACAGTTCACCAATTTCAGCGGCGTCGCTTGCCGCGGGTTGATGCGCTTGCAACCCAACGGCGCGGTGGATTTGTCCTTCAGCGTGGGCGGCAATCAATTGAACGTGGGTGAAATCAAAGTTCAGTCGGACGGAAAATTTTGATTGTCGGTGGCTTCGCAGATGTGGGCGGAACACCGCGCCCAGGCTTGGCGCGGTTGCTGACGAACGGCCTGCTGGACACCACCTTTCAACCGGGCGCGATCCCCGGCGGCAGTGTGAACAAAATCCTTGTGCAACCGAACGGTCGCGTGGTCATCGGCGGATTTTTTTCCAGTGTGCAAGGCTTCACCCGCCACGGACTCGCGCGCTTGAACGTGGACGGCTCGCTCGACCAGACGTTTGACCCCGCACCGGATCAATACAACGTCATCGCACTGGCGCACCAGGCGGACGGGCGCATCCTCGTGAGCGATTACTACACCGGACTCTGGCGCGTGGATGGAGACCCGACGCCACGCTTGCGCGAGTTGTCGCGCACGAATGGAGTGGTGCGACTACACCTCGACAGCCGGCCGGGGAAAAACTACGCGCTCGAGATTTCCACGAACCTCGTGAACTGGCTGCCCATCCAGACGAACACGGCGGCGGACTGCGCCCTGGAATTCATGGATGCCGCCAGCCCGCCCGGCCATCGCTTCTATCGCGCGGTGCAACTGGCACCGTAGCTTTTTAGAGCCGGTCTGAAAAAGGGTGGAACGGGCTACCAGCCCGTTCCGCTGGGCAACCTGCCCAGCGGAATGAGAGTGAGCCTCCTTGGTTCGAGTCATCCCTGTCTGGTGCTCGCCGCCCTCACCCTTCCGCCGGGCTGGGAGCCCGGCGGCACAGGCCAGTGGCCTGTGCTACCCAGGCCGGATTTTCAGACCGGCTCTTGGCGGGCCACGGAGTAGCAGAGGAACAATTCGTCGCCCACACGTCGCCGGGATTTCAGTTTGAGGTTTGTGGTGAGAGCCAATGACGGAGCGCCAAGACCGTCAGCCATCGTGGGCGCGGTGCGGCCGCCGAAAATTTTTGGGCAGAGTGTCAGGTAAATTTCATCCACCAGGTTCGCGCGCAGTAGGGCGTCGTTGATTTCGCCGCCGCCTTCGCAGAGCAGCGTCTTCATCTTCCACTCGCGGCGCAGCCATGCGAGCGCGGCGGGGAAATCAATTTCCGTTTCGCCGCAGACATGGACGATGGCTCCAAGCTTTTCCAGCCGCCGCACGCGCGCGGCGCTGGCGCGTTGCGTGACGAGAAGGATCAGTGGGGAAAATTTGTGCCGGAAAATTTCCGCGCGCGGATTGATCGAGCCGGAGCCGCTGACCACGATGCGGAGATTGTATTCCGCGAGTCCGTTCTTGAGACGTTGCTCACGATACTTTTTTCCGCCCGGCCCCATCGTCACGGGCGCGGAGTCCACGGTGCGCGCTCCGGCCATCACGGCGTCGGCGCGCGCGCGCAGTTCGTGGAGCAGTGCTTGATCGCGTCGGCTGCTGAAGGGGACGAAGCGGCGGTTTGCCGGCGCAAGTTTTCCATCGGCGGTGATAGCGACGTTCAAAAAAACAAACGGACGTGCGGTGGCTCGCCTCGCGCTGCGAGGTGAGACCGCTTTTAGCGCGAGCGGTTCCACATTGTTGAACTTCGTTGCTTTCATGTGATCAGCATCGCGTCGCCGTAGCTGAAGAAGCGGTAGCGTTCGCGCACGGCTTCAGCATAGGCAGTGAGAATTTTTTCGCGACCGCCCGATTCACCGGGCGCAGCGAACGCGCTCACGAGCATCAGCAGTGTGGAACGCGGGAGATGAAAATTCGTGAGCAACGCGTCCACGATGCGGAAGTGATACGGCGGGTGGATGAAGATGTTCGTGCGGCCTGCACCGGAAACAATTTTTCCATCGTGCTCGCGCGATACGGATTCCAGCACGCGCACGCTCGTGGTGCCGACGGCGATGACGCGACGGCCTTCGGATTTCGCCGCGTTAATTTTTTCCGCGACCTCTTCGGTGACGTGAAATCGTTCATGGTGCATGACGTGATCTTTCACGTCGTCGGCCTTCACGGGTGCGAAGGTGCCGAGTCCGACGTGCAGCGTGACGTGACAAATCTCCACACCCCGTTGCTTGATCTCGTGCAGTAATTCTTCCGTGAAGTGCAGGCCCGCCGTGGGCGCGGCGACGGAACCGTGATCGCGAGCGAACACCGTCTGGTAGCGGGTGAAATCATTTTCCGTCTGCTGATGAGGAGCGCGTTTGATGTAAGGGGGCAGGGGAAGTTCGCCGAGTTTTTCCAGATCGTTGATGATGTTGAAGTCGGACGCCAGCGGGACGCTGGCGGCACGTTGATCGAAGCGCAGGCGGCGATGGCCTTCGCTGTTCACGTCGAGCACGGTCGCGGAAATTTCCGTGTGCGTGCCGCGTGCATCAGTGAGAAAAATTTCCGTGCCGAGGCGTGCGCGTTTTCCGGGACGCATCATGGCCCACCAGTCGTTGCGTGAATTTTCTTCGAGCAACAAAATTTCAAACGCGCCGCCGGTCTGCACATTCACGCCGCGCAGGCGCGCGGGGATCACGCGCGAGTCATTGAGCACGAGCACGTCACCGCGCCGAAAAATTTCCAGTACGTCACGAAAGCTTTTGTGTTCCATGCGCGCGTTCTCGCGATGCAACACGAGCAGTCGCGAGGCGTCGCGCGCGGGTGCCGGTTGTTGCGCGATGAGTTCTTCGGGGAGATGAAATTCAAAATCGGCGACGCGCACGCGCGGACTATTTCCGGGCTGTGAATAAGTTGTCCACAAGGAGGGCCAGAAAAATCTGAGAATGTGCTTGAACGGAAACGGGAGAAAATGGAGAAAAGCGGTAGAAAACGGCGAGCGTTGGCAAAAGCCGGAGAAAAATGTGTGGAGCCAGACAAATCCAAAGGTCCGAAGCCGGTAGTTTTTGCAGGGGACGACGAGTACATGCTCGACCCCAGCCGGCGCGTGACTTTGCCGGTGCGCTGGCGCTCGAAGCAGCACGATGAGTTCTGGGTTTTACCGTGGCCGCTGGTGAAGCGGGACTACTTGCTGGTGCTGCCGGTTCCGAGATTTGAGCAGATGATGGCGTCGGTGGGGCAGGCGTCCTTGAGCGATGAGCGGTCGCTGGCGGTGGCCCGGGCGATCAGCGGGCGGGCGCAGTTGCTGAAGCTCGACAAGTCGTCGCGGTTCCTGCTGCCGGAAATTTTGACGAGCGCGGTGGGGATCAAGAGCAGCGTGAAGTTTGTCGGGCTGATGGGCTGGTTTGAACTGTGGGATCCGAAACGTCATGCGGACGCGCAGGCGAACAACGACTTGATTGCGGCCCAGGCGGTGGTGGGCATGAAGCTATGATGCTGATGAAACTGTTGCACACAACCAACACGTTGAGCGAGGCGAAGGATCAGCCGCATCGTTACAAGGTGCGCGCGGGCGGGCTGCCGACCTTTGGCAACGCGACGGAGCCAGCGGTGAGAAATTTCAGTGGTTCGAGCGCCGAGCGGGCGAAGGCTGTGCCGGTGCCGCGTCCGGTGAGAACAGCGGCGAGTGCCGGGTGGGCGAAGAAGTTGAACCCTTTCGCGAAGCAGGGCGCGCCCATTGAGCGGACGGCGGTGCAGGGCGAGCTGTCATTGGACAGGGTGAAGCCGCTGCGAAACGACCTGAGCGACACAGATTTGGAACTGGCGACGGTGCGGCCATTGGAAGCGACGCCGAGTGTGGTGAAAATCGGTGCGGTGGAAATCCCCGTAGTGAAGGTGACGCCGGTGTGGCAGCGGGTGCGGGGACTGATTCAACGGCTGCGGCCGTGAGGTTTCATGTGTGCCGGAGTTTGTTCACAAGTCGGTCTTGCTCGGGGAAGTGGTGGAGGCGCTACAACCGCGCAGCGGTGAGAAATATTTTGATGGCACGATCGGAGGCGGTGGTCATGCGGCGGCGATTTTAGAAGCGAGCGGGCCGGATGGATGGTTGTGGGGCATGGATCGAGATGGCGATGCGCTGGCGGCGGCGGAGCAGAGGCTGGCGAAGTTCGCGGGGCGGTTTGAGTTGAAGCGTGGAAATTTTTCGGAGGTGGCGGAGTGGATTCCGCCGGCGAGTTGCGCGGGAATCGTTTTGGATCTGGGTGTGAGTTCTGCCCAGTTGGATTGGTCGGAACGCGGTTTTAGCTTCAGCGCCGAAGGGCCTCTCGATTCACGCATGGATCAGCGCCAGCCGATGACGGCGGCGGACTTGGTCAATGAAAGCAGCGAGTTCGATCTCGCCAAGATTTTGTGGGAGTTCGGTGAGGAACGTCAGTCGCGGCGATTTGCGAAAGCGATTGTCGAGCAGCGGAAAGCGAAACGCTTCACGACGACGAAGGAACTGGCAGATCTCATCGAGCGGCTCGCACCCAGACACGGCAAACGCACGCATCCAGCGACGCAGGTTTTTCAGGCGCTGCGCATTGCCACAAACGATGAGCTGGGCTCGCTGCGCCGGGGTCTGGACGCAGCGGTAAAGATTTTGCAGCCGGGCGGGCGAATGGCGGTGATTACGTTTCATTCGCTGGAAGTCCGGCTGTTCAGAGAGTTTGGAAATGAACGCACGCGGGACTACGCCATTGAAGGCGAGGTCGATGTCCCGGAGTTGCGGAAACCGCGCAAGCCGGAGCTGCGCTGGGTGCAACGCAAGGGGATTCAGCCGGGTGAAGCCGAGCTGGATTCCAACCCACGCAGCCGGAGTGCACAGTTGAGAGTGTTGGAAAAAACTTGAGATGGGAAGGAACCGAAAAAATGGGTCTGCGACCTGGCTCGTGCCGGGTGCGAAGGCGGCGTTGATTTGCCTGCTGCTCGGCGGCTCGGCGATTGGCTACGTCTATCAGAAGAATCAGCTCGTCGAGCTGGGGCGGCAGATTCAGCGGAGCGAGCAGCAGTTGAAGGGATTGCAGGCCGGCAATGCGCGACTGCAAGGCTCAATGCGCACGCTCCAGTCGCCCACGTACCTGGAACAGCAGGTGCGGGAACGGAAACTGCCGCTGGCCCAGCCGGTCCAATCTCAAATTCTGACCATCGTGGAAACGCCTGCGGGCACTGCGCCCGCGCCGAAGAGCCAGCCGCTCTTTGCCGAGAACCAGCTCGCTCGGACGAGACGCCAATGATTTTTGCCGCCGCTGCCCGGTGACGCCGTCGGAGAGGAACCGATCGCCACCGGGTGGCCGGCAAAGTTTTCGGGAGGACACAATTCGGTGTTCGCCCCAGTGACGGAGGACTGAAGTGATGGACGCCCAAAAAAATCGCCGCCGGATGGTTGCTCTAACCATTGTGATGAGCGTCTGCTTCGTCACGCTCGGCTGCCGGCTCGTGGACCTTCAGGTCTTGCAGCACGAGGAGTTCGCGCGGCTCGCCGAGGATCAGCACGACCACTTCTATTATCGCGAAGCGCCGCGCGGTGACATTCTCGACCGGCGCGGCAGTCCGCTCGCGACCAGCATTCCCGTCAAGCGGGTGTGCGCCGATCCGCTCTCGTTGCAAGGACAGGAGGAAGAGATCGCGCGCTTCCTCGCGCCGCTGCTCAAGACGAACGAGACCGCGCTGCTCCAGCAGTTCAGCCGCACCACGCTCAACAAAACCGGCGAGGTCGTGACCGCGCGCTACGTCGTGCTCAAGCAGCGCGTGCCGGTCGAGGACTGGGAAAAGATTCGCTCCGCGCTGACCAACGAGTATGCCGTGATCACGCAGGGGAAGAAATTTACCAAGAAGCAGCTCGGCGAACTGAACCTCGCCTGGACGCGCGCCATCTACACCGAGGACGATCAAATCCGCACCTACCCGAACAACGCGCTTGGCGCGCACGTGCTCGGCTTCACCGGCTACCGCGAGGTCGTGAAAAACGGGCGCACCAATTCGCTGCCCGCCGGCGTCGAGGGCATCGAAAAAACTTTCGACGAGAAACTGCACGGCGCGCGCGGCTGGGTGAAGACCGAGGCCACGAGCCGCAAGCAGGAAATTTTTGTCTTCCGCGAGCAGGACGTGGAGGCGCGTCCCGGCCTGAACGTCAAGCTGACCATTGATGCGCGCGTGCAGCAGATCGTGGAGGAGGAACTTGTCGCGCCGATGGCGAAACATTACGCGGCCAGTGCGTCGGCCATCGTGGTCCGTCCGCGCACCGGGGAAATTCTCGCGATGGCCACGCTGCCGAATTTCAACCCGAATCTGCCCGCGAAAACTTCCGCCGACGCGCGTCGCAACCGGGTGATCACCGACATGTTTGAGCCAGGCTCGACGTTCAAAACGGTGACGCTGGCGGGCGCGTTGAATGACGGCGTGGTGCGGCTCTCCGACCGCTTCGACTGCGAGAACGGCGCGTTCTCCTTCGCGGGCCACATTCTGCATGACCATGAGCGCTACCCGGTGATGACCGTCGAGGAGATCATCGCCAAGTCCTCGAACATCGGCACGGCCAAGGTCGCGATCAAAATGGGCAAGGAGCGGACCTACAAATACATCTGGGATTTCGGCTTCGGCCAGCGCACCGGCCTGCCGCTTTCCGGCGAAGTCGGCGGCTGGCTGCCGCGCCCGAAGGACTGGGCGCTCATCCACATTTCGCGCATTCCCATCGGCCAGGGCGTGACGGCGACGCCGCTGCAAATGGCGATGGCGCTCTCGGCCATCGCCAACGACGGCGTGCTGATGCGCCCGATGATCGTGGACAGTCTCGTGGATGAAAAAGGCGAGACAGTCGTGAAATACCAGCCGCAAATCGTGCGCCGCGTCGTGACTTCGGAAGCGGCGAAAGATTCCGTCACGGCCATGAAGACGGTGGTGCAGACCGGCACGGCGGAAAAGGCGCGGCTGGAAAATTACACCGTGGCCGGCAAGACCGGCACGGCGGAGAAGCCCGTCGGCGGCTTCTACACCAAGGAAAAATACTACGCCTCCTTCATCGGATTTTTCCCGGCAGACAATCCCGAACTGCTCATCGCGGTGTCCGTGGACGAGCCGTTGAAAAAGACCGGCTATTACGGCGGCGCGGTGGCCGCGCCCGTGTTCAAGCGCATTGCCGAGCGCATCGCGAATTTTCTCAATTTGAAACCCGACGTGGAACCCGCGCCCACGAAAGAGGCGAAGGCCGGCGAAAGAAGCCGCCCGGTCGCGCTGCTCGCACGCGAAAAACTTTGATTCGATGCAACTGAAGGAACTGCTCAAACACGTTCACGGTTACAAGGCCGAGGGGCCGATGGACCGTGAGATCGCCGGAGTCGTGTACGACTCGCGGCGCGTGACGCCCGGCATGGTGTTTGTCGCCATCCCCGGCGTGAACGTGGACGGGCACGACTACATCAACACCGCAATTTCGCGCGGCGCATCGGCGATCATTTGTGAGCGCAACGGATTCACTTCACCGCGGGCGACGAAGGTGAAAGTGCCGAATGCGCGGCTGGCTTTGGCCTGCGCGGCTTCTTCCTTTTACAAGCACCCGAGCACGAAGCTGCAAGTCATTGGCGTCACCGGCACGAACGGCAAGACGACGGTGGCGTTCATGATCAAGGAATTGCTCGAAGCCGCCGGTTTCAAAACGGGTTTGCTCAGCACGGTGCGCTACGAGATCGGCGACCGTGTGATTCCCGCCACGCGCACCACGCCGGAGTCCGCCGACGTGCAGCAGATGATGGCGCAGATGGTCGCGAGCGGCTGCAAAGCGTGCGTGATGGAAGTCAGCTCCCACGCGCTCGAACAGCAGCGCGTCGCGGGCGTGGAGTTCGATGTGGCCATTTTCACGAACCTTACGCAGGACCACCTCGACTTCCACGGCGACATGGAAAACTACTTTCTCGCCAAGCAAAAACTCTTCACGCAGACGTCCAGCGGCACGAAGCGCGGCGCGGTGGTCATCAACATTGACGATGCGAGCGGTGCGCGGCTGGCGCAGGAATCGGACGTGACGCTCAAGCTGACCTACGGCGTGCGCAGCGCGGCCAGCCTGCGTGCGACGAAGGTTCACCTCGGCGCGAACGTGTCGAGTTTCACGGTCGAGTCCAGGGACAAAACCTTCGACTGCAAGCTGCCGCTGATTGGCCGGCACAACATTTACAACGCGCTGGCGGCGACGGGCGCGGGCTTCGCGCTCGGCATCGAGGTGAAGAAAATTCAGTCCGCGCTCGCGCACATGGCGCCGGTGCCGGGGCGTCTCGAAAGCGTGGCGTGCGGGCAGCCGTTTGCGGTCTTCGTGGACTACGCGCACACCGATGACGCGCTCCACAATGTGCTCACGACCTTGCGCGAAGTGACGAAGGGCCGCGTGCTGCTGCTCTTCGGTTGCGGCGGCAGTCGCGACACGGGCAAGCGCGCGAAGATGGGCCGCGTCGCCGCCGAGCACGCGGATTTCACGCTCATCACGAGCGACAATCCGCGCAAGGAACAGCCGGAGAAAATCGCGGCGCAGATCGAGGAAGGTTTCCGCGCCGTGAAGCCGACGGGCTACGCGGTGGAATTGGATCGCGCGCGGGCCATCCAGGAAATTCTCGCGATGGCCAAGCCCGGCGACACGGTGCTGCTCGCTGGCAAGGGCCACGAGACCTACCAGGAATTTGAAGACACGGTGGTGCCGTTCGACGACCGCGTTCACGCCCGCGAGGCGCTGGAGAATGTGACGCACGGGGGCAAACGATGAATGCGCGTGTGGATGTGGAAGTGAAGCAGCATCTGGAAAAAATGCACCGCGAGTTGCTGGTCGGAGCGCGGGTTTTCCAGCCCGCAGCAACGTGTTGCGGCGAGGCGCAATGGAATTTTTCTGAGCCAGTTTCCTTGCGTGAGTTGCTGCGGGCTGGAAAGCCCGCGCTCCGGGAGGAAGAAATTTTACAGCCGCGCCGGTTGTCCTTGCGCGTCTTTTGAACATGGTTGCGAGCATGGATTCAAGAAGTCTGCAGTTTGTCGCGAAGGCGTGCGCGGGTGAGCAATTGACCGGCTCGCCCGAAACGCTGGCGCGGCGCGTCTGCACGAACTCGAAGGACGTGCGGCCCGGCGACGTGTTCTTCGCGCTGACCGGCGAGAAGCACGACGGTCATCAGTTTCTAAAGGAGGTCTTGGGTAAAGACGCTGCAGCCGCTGTCGTCCTCCGACAGCGGCTGCCTCTAAATTTCGACGGCGCGCTCATCGCGGTGGAAGACACGCGCGAGGCGTTGGCGCGGCTTGCGGCGGAATACCGGCGCGATTTCACGCTGCCCGTCATCGCGGTCGGCGGCTCGAACGGCAAGACGACGACGAAGGAACTCATCGCGTCGGTGCTGCGCCAGAAACTTTCCACGCTCTGGAGCGAGGCGAGCTTCAACAACAACATTGGCGTGCCGCTCACGCTGCTGCGGCTGGAGTCGCATCACGAGGCGGCGGTGCTGGAAGTCGGCACGAATCATCCCGGCGAAATCGCGCCGCTGGTGGCGATGATTCAGCCGCGCTTCGGCGTCATCACGAGCATCGGTCGCGAGCATCTGGAATTTTTCGGCGACGTGAACGGTGTCGCGGAGGAGGAAGGCTGGCTTGCTGAATTGCTGCCGACCGACGGCAAACTTTTCATCAATGGCGACACGAGTTTCGCGGAAGCCTTGGCAGCGCGCTCGAAGGCGGCGGTGGTGCGCGTCGGTTTCAGTTCCGGCAGCCACTGGCGCATTGGCAATCTCCGCACGGATGAAACCGGCGTGGAATTTGATCTCGCCGCGCCGCTGGAGTATTTCTCCGGCGAGTATCGTGTGAACCTTTTGGGCCGCCATCAGGCGACGAACGCCGCGCTGGCCATCGCCATCGGTGCCGAACTTGGCTTGAGCGCGGAAGTAATTCGTCGCGGTCTCGCCTCGTGCCAACCGCCGAAGATGCGCCTGCAAGTTTCCGAACGGAACGGCGTGAAGATTCTCAACGACGCCTACAACGCCAACGCTGACTCGATGCTGGCAGCACTCACCACGTTGAACGATTTCCCCTGCCGCGGTCAGCGCATCGCGGTGCTCGGCGACATGGCGGAACTCGGCGCGCACGCCGCTGCCGCGCACGACGAAGTGGGCCGCAAGACCGCCGCGCTCGGCGTGAGCCGCCTCGTGACCGTCGGGAAGATGGCGGGCGTGATCGCGCAGGCGGCGCGGGCCGCCGGAATGCGCGACGTGACGGAATGCCGCGACGTCGGCGAGGCGGCGGCGGTGTTGAAGAATTCAACGCACGCCGGGGACGTGATTTTGCTCAAGGCTTCGCGCGTGACGGGGCTGGAAAAACTAAGCGAGAGCCTGGGCTGATGCTTTATTACTTGAGCCAATACCTGACCAACGCGAGTCGCGGCACAAGCTGGGAGGACAACCTCTCCGGCCTGCGCGTCGTTCAATACATCACGTTCCGCAGCGCGGGCGCGGCGTTGACGGCGTTCGTGTTGAGCATGTGGCTCGGCCCGAAAGTGATCGCGTGGCTCCAGCGTTTGAAGTTCGGCCAGGACTACGTGGACAAGGCGGAGGAAGGCGGCTCGCTCGTCGCGCGCGTGTTGAGCAAGAAAGGCACGCCGACCATGGGCGGCATTTTGATCGTCGCTGCGATGGACATTTCGGCCGTGCTGTGGGCGCAGTGGAATACTTTGGTGCTGCTCACGCTGCTCTCGGTGGTCGTGTTTGCCGGACTCGGCTTCTACGACGACTACGCGAAGATCACGAAGCAGTCGGGCGCAGGCGCGGCGGCGAGAATCAAACTCATCGTGCAAGGCATGCTCGGATTGTTCATCGCGCTCTATCTTCTTTGGCTGCCCGCGACGCGCAGCCTCGTCACGGACATCATGGTGCCGTTCTACAAATATCCCGTCGCAAGCAGCGCCGTGCTTGGGGCCATCGTGGTGATGCTCACCATCGTCGGCAGCTCCAATGCGGTGAACCTCACCGACGGTCTCGACGGTCTGGCCATCGGCTGCACGATCATCGTCTCGATTGTTTTTCTCATCGTCTCGTATCTCGCGGGCAACGCGGTGATGGCGAAGTATCTTCAGATTCCGCACGTCAGCGGGGCAGGGGAGTTGACGGTCTTCTGCGCGGCGATGATCGGCGCGGGTCTCGGCTTCCTGTGGTTCAACTGTCATCCGGCGAAAGTTTTCATGGGCGACACCGGCTCACTCGCGCTCGGCGGCGCGCTCGGGATAATTGCGGTCTTGATTCATCAGCCGTTTCTTCTTGTGATTGCGGGAGGAGTGTTCGTTGCGGAAGCGGGCTCAGTGATGCTTCAAACCACTTGGTTCAAATACACCAAACGGAAATACGGCGCGGGCCGTCGCATCTTTTTGATGTCACCGCTGCACCATCACTTCGAGAAGAAGGGCTGGTACGAATCGCAGGTGGTGACGCGGTTTTACATCCTGTGCGTGCTGTGCGCGGTGGTCGCGTTGAGCACTTTGAAAATACGGTGACGTGTTGGGTGAAACGCCGCACGCACCACGAAAGAAAAATTTATGTTCGCGATTGAAGACAAAAACGTGCTGGTCATCGGCCTCGGCCTGAGTGGTGTGGCGGCGGCGGAGTTGCTGGTCGCGCGCGGCGGGCGCGTGGTGGCGGTGGACAGTCTGGACAATGCGGCCTCACGCGAGGCGGCGGCGCGGCTGCGTGCGCACGGTGTGCGCGTGGAACTCGGCGTGCGGAAGCTGCCGCCGTTCACTCCGGCGATTGTTCGTGCGTCCATGAAGCCGGCGAAAGTTCCGCCGCCCAGTCTCGCGTATGATTTCGCAGTCGTCAGTCCCGGCGTGCCGCTGGACAACCCGCTCGTCGTGGAACTGCGTGCAAAAAAAATTCCGCTTATTGGAGAACTGGAACTCGGCTACCAGCAGTCCTTCGCGCTGAACATTTCCATCACCGGCACCAACGGCAAGACCACGACCACGGAACTCATCGAGCGCGTCCTGACGCAGAATGATCTCAAGACCATCACCGCCGGCAACATCGGCACGCCGCTCTGCGCGATTGCCGACGAGACGCGCGCGCTCGACTACGTGACGCTCGAAGTCAGTTCGTTTCAACTGGAGACGATTCAGATGTTCCGCCCCGCCGTCGCGGTGCTGATGAATCTCACGCCGGATCATCTCGACCGTTACGCGAGCATGGATGATTACGTGCGCGCAAAGGCGCGGCTGTTTGAGAATCAGGAGGCGTTCGACTGCGCGATCATTCAAAGCGAGGCACTGGCGTATTTGAAAAAACTCGGCGTACGCATTCCGTCGCGGCTCGTCACGTTCAGCGCCACGGATTCCACGGCGGACATTTATCTCGACCGCACGTTGATCATCAGCCGCATCGAAGGCTGGACCGGGCCGCTCTTGAACATGGAAGACGTTCTTCTGCACGGGCCGCACAACGCAGAGAACATCATGGCCACGCTTGCGGTCGGACGCGCGCTGCACATCCCGCTCGAAGCCGTGGTGCGCGCGATCCAGAGCTACAAACCCGCGCCGCATCGCTGCGAATTCATCGCGGAAGTGAACGGCGTGAAGTTCGTGAACGACTCGAAAGCGACCAACGTGGACGCGGTTGCGAAGGCGTTGCTCGCGATGCCGGACGGCGAAAACCCGCGCGAGGCGAACGTGTGGCTGCTGGCCGGCGGCAAGGACAAGGGCTTCGATTATCACGAAGTCGGACCGGTGCTGGCGCGGCGTGTGAAGGGCGCGTTTTTGTTTGGGGAAACGGCGGGAAAAATTCGCGCCGCGTGGAGCCAGTTTACTCCTTGCAGCACCGCGCCCGGTTTACTAGAAGCATTCGCGTCAGCGGTGGAGGAGGCGGTTCCCGGCGATGTGGTTTTGCTTTCGCCGGCGTGTTCGAGCTTCGATCAATTTCGAAACTATCAGCACCGGGGAGAAGTGTTTCGCGAAGCCGTGGAACGACTCCGAAATTCCGTGCGGACGACAACCCAGGAACGTGGCGTAACGCCCAACGGCATTGTCGTTCCCATGACCGGCGTGATTTCCGCCCGCCCGAAGGCGGCGTTGACTTTGACCCATTGAAGAATTTGGCCCGGCGTTTTTTGAGGGAAAACGCCGGAACAAAAATAGAAAAAAACTCAACCTCAGAAAGGACGCTCCTCCGGGAGCGCCGAAGAAAAAAATGAATGAACCCAGTCCGTTAGTGCCGCAAGGCTCGTTTGAATCCCAGGCCCGGCGCAAGTCGCACGTCCGCATCGCCGTGTTCGGCATTCTCGCCGTCCACGTGGTCGTGCTCGGCGGTCTCCTGATCCTCGGCTGCAAGCGCGAGGAGAAACCGGCGGAACACGCCGACACGCCGCCGCTCGCGACGAATGATCTCACGCCGCCGCCGTTCGGCACCGACGTTGTGACGACCGGCGCTCCGCCCGCGACGAATGTGGTGCTCATTCCGCCGACCGGCACTGTGCCAGGCGGAGCCACGCCCCCGGTAAACCCGGGTTTCGTGCCACCGCTGGACGCGGGTCCGGCCACGGAACACAAGATCGCCAAGGGCGAGAGCTTCTCGACGCTGGCTGCGAAATACCATGTCAGCCTCAAGTCCATCGTGGACGCGAATCCCAATCTCGTGCCGACGAAGCTGAAGATCGGCGACGTGGTGAAGATTCCCGCGAAGTCCGCCACGCCCGCCGCCCTTGCTGGCACGGCGACAACCGCGCCCGACGCTGCTGACACCTACACCGTGAAATCCGGTGACGTGCTCGGCAGCATCGCCACGAAGCACGGCACGACCGTGAAAGAAATTCAAAAGCTCAACAACATGACCACGACGCAGATCAAGGTCGGGCAAAAGTTGAAGCTGCCTCCGAAGTCCGCCCCTCCGGCGGGCGCGGTGCCTCCCGCTCAATAAATCGCGCGAACGCCGGGGCACCTCACCCCGGCGTTCGACTTTGGAGCGTGTGAACTAAATCGTGAAACTGGCGACCACAGTTTTTCTGTTCTGCGTGGCGGCATTGCTCGCGCTCGGCGCGGTCATGCTGTGCAGCGCGCCGGCCGGTGCGCGCTACTTCAACCAGCAGATGCTGTGGGAGGTGCTCGGTGTCATCACCTGCGGCGCGGTCACGTTCTTCGATTACCGTCGTCTGAAGCACGGGCGCATCCCGTGGGCCATTTTAGGACTCACGGTCTGGCTGCTCATCGCCGTGTTGGTACCGGGATTGGGCGTGAATCGCGGCGGCGCGCGACGCTGGGTGAACCTTCACTTCATGATGTTTCAACCGTCCGAACTGGCGAAGCTCACGCTCCTCATCGTGCTCGCCGCTTACATCGAACGCTTCGGGCGCCACATGCCGCTGCTGTGGAAGCCTGCGATCATCAAGGGACTCCTCTGGCCCGGCGCGATCATCGGCCTGGTCATCGGCCTGATTTTTCTGGAGCCGGATTACGGCACCACGGCGCTGCTTGCGGCGGTGAGTTTCGTGCTGCTCTTTGTGGCCGGATCGCGCGTGTGGTTGATTGCTCCAGTGGTCGTGCTTGGTTTGCTCTTGTTCGGTCTTTCGGTGAAGAACAACCCCAACCGCTCCACTCGCATTGATGCGTTCCTGAATCCCGAGAAACATCTCGCGGGCAAAGCCTACCAGCAGCATCAGGGGAAAATAGCGCTCGGCTCCGGCGGTCTGTTCGGCGTCGGCCTCGGCGATGGCCGGCAGAAATATGGCTACGTGCCGGAGAACCACACCGACTTCATTCTCTCCATCGTCGGCGAAGAACTCGGACTCGTTGCCACGATGGGTGTGGTGCTCGCGTTCCTCGGCATCGCGCTGTCGGGCACTTACATCGCCGCGCACGCCAGTGATCGGTTCGGCATGATGCTCGCGCTCGGGATCACCGTGCTCATTTCGCTCCAGGCGTTCATCAATATCGGCGTGGTCACGATGGTCTTGCCGAACAAAGGATTGCCGCTGCCGTTTGTCAGCTACGGTGGCTCCAGTCTCTTGATGATGATGGTCGGGGTCGGTCTCGTCCTGAGCGTCGCGCGGCACGCGCACGAACCGGTGCGTCGCACGCGCGCCCTGAATCCTTTCAATCCCCGCGAAGTTCCCTCAACTCGCGTCTCCTGATGCCCCACGCCAACCCAACTCCACTCGTCGCCATCGCCTGCGGTGGCACGGGCGGTCATCTCTTTCCGGGACTGGCGGTCGGCGAAGAACTGGTGCAACGCGGCTGCGACGTGATGCTGATCATCTCGCCGAAGGAAGTGGATCAACAGGCCGTGCGCGCGACGAGCGGAATGCAAATCGTGACGCTGCCCGCCGTCGGTCTCGTGCGCGGCAACTTTGCTGGATTCTTCCAAGGCTTCCGCGCGTCGTATCTCGAAGCGCGCCGCGTGTTCGCCGCGCGCCCGCCCGCCGCCGTGCTGGCAATGGGTGGCTTCACCAGCGCGCCGCCGGTGCTCGCCGGGAAAAAATTGCGCGCCGCCACGTTCCTGCACGAGTCGAACACCGTGCCGGGACGCGCGAATAAGTTTCTCTCGTGGTTTGTGTCGCAGGCGTTCGTGGGTTTCCCGACCTGCGCGAAACGGCTGCGGACGAAAGACATTCTCGCCACCGGCACGCCGGTGCGCCCGCAGTTCACGCGCTCGGACACGGCAGCCGCGCGCGTCGCACTCGGACTGCAACCGCAGCGCGACACGCTGCTCATCATGGGCGGTAGCCAGGGCGCGAGCGGCATCAACCAACTCGTCATGCGGTGTCTCGCCGAATGGCGGCGCGAAATGCCCGAGGTGCAATTCCTGCATCTCACCGGCGCGCGCGACGTGGAAAAAGTTTCCGCCGCGTATCGCGACGCGGGCGCGGTGGCCGTGGTGCGTCCGTTCCTCACCGAAATGGAACTCGCGCTCAATGCCGCCACCGTGGCGGTCAGCCGCAGCGGCGCGTCGTCGCTCGCGGAATTTGCCGCGCTGCGCCTGCCCTCAATTCTCATTCCGTATCCCGCCGCCACGGACAATCACCAGTTCCACAACGCCCGCGCCTTCGTCGAAACCGGCGCGGCCCGCATGGTCAGCGAAGAACGCGCGAACCCGGAAAACTTTACGCGCATGGTGGTGGAGTTGATGACCGGCGTGGTCGAACGCCGCCGTCTCGCCACCGCGCTGGCTGATTGGCACCGCCCCAACGCCCCGCGCGACATCGCCGAGGCCGTGCTGAAAAAAATTCCCGGCTTCCCGCAGCAACGTGCCGCCAGCGTCCCGCTGGCGTCCGGTTGCCAGCAGGATGCTGGCGGCACGTTACAAGCCCCCGAGCCGAGCGAGGCTGTCTTCCTTCAGCCGCGAATTTTTTGGTGAGCACACTTTCCCCACCACAAATCAGCGCGCTCCTGAAAAGCGCGGGCCGTGGTTCCACGGTATTTCTCGTGGGCATTGGCGGCTGCGGCGTGAGCGGACTCGCACACCTGCTGCTCGACGCCGGCCATCGCGTGGTTGGTTCGGATTTGGTGGAGAATGCGGAGATTCGTCAGTTGCGCACACGAGGCGCGGAGATTCATCTCGGCCACGATGGAAACAATCTTCGCGCGGCGAACCCCGTGCTCGTGGTTCACACACCCGCCGCGCGGGCGGACAATCCTGAACTGCAAGCCGCGCGCGAACTCAACCTGCCAATCGTGCGCCGTGCTCTCCTACTCGCCGCGTTCGTGAACGAGCAGCGGGGTCTTTGCGTTTCAGGAATGCACGGCAAGACCACGACTTCCGCGCTGCTGACTTACGCGATGGAGAAACTTGGCGCGCAACCCAGCTACGCCATCGGAGCCATCGTGCCGCAGTTGGCGGCGCATGCGCGGCTCGTCGTAGTGGGACAGGCACCCGCGCCTGTCTTAGTCCA
>JAYVQC010000087.1:0-30273 GCA_043757045.1 Akkermansia sp.
CGTCTCGCTCACCGTGCAGGGCAGCGGGGCTTACAACGCCATCGGTGCGGCCGCCATCGCCGTAAAAAATTCCTCCGCGAATAAAACGTGGGAATGGCATGTCCTCGACGACGGCAAAATGCAGTTCGCCGACCTCGGCGCGGGCGCGACGCGGATGCTCATTGATACCAACGGCAACGTCTCCGCCACGTCGTTCAACCCCACCAGCGACCGCCACGCGAAGGAAAATTTCACCGCCGTGTCCGCGCAGGAGATTCTCGCCAAGGTCGCCGCGCTGCCCATCACGCGCTGGAATTTCAAGCAGGAGACCGGCACGCCGCACATCGGCCCGATGGCGCAGGATTTCCACGCCGCCTTCGGCACGGGACTGGACGACAAACACATCGCCACCGTGGACGCCGACGGTGTGGCGCTCGCCGCGATTCAGGGACTGAACCAGAAGCACGAAGCCGAAGTGAAATCGAAGGACGCGCGCATCCAGGAACTGGAGCAGCGCCTGGAGAAGTTGGAACGGCTCATCGAGCACAAGGGGAACGGAGGTGGCCGGTGAGACCACTGAGTTTCTGTTTGGTGTTTTCAGCTCTCTGCCTTGGTGCGGTGGCCCAATACTCCATCGACTGGTCCAAAATTGCCGGCGGCGGCGGCACCAGCACCGGCGGCGTCTTTTCCGTGAGCGGCACCATCGGTCAGCCCGACGCGGGCGGGCCGTTGACCAACGGAACGTATTCCGTCACCGGCGGCTTCTGGGCTTTGCCCGTCGCCGTGGCAACCGTGGGCGCGCCATTTCTCACCATCGTCCCCGCCGCCCCCGGCCAGGCCGCGATCTCGTGGACGCCCGCCACGCCCGGCTTCGTGTTGCAGGAAACCCTCAGCCTCGCGCCCTCGAACTGGGTGAACTCCGCCAGCGGCGCGACCAACCCCGTCACCGTTCCCGCCGTGCTGCCGACGAAGTTCTACCGGCTGAGCAAGCCTTGATCCGGTGGCCGTTATGGCGCGGCGACAAAACCAGCCCGCGCACCTCAGCCCATCCCACGCCCCGCTCTGCGTCGTGCGACGACGCGCAGTGCGAGCTGTTCCACCTGCTGATGGATCAAGGCTTCTTCACCTCGCCCGCAGGCACGAACTTCAGCGACACGCCGTTGATGCAGAACCGTTTGTCCGTCGGCGTGGGGAAACCTTCGCCGGTGAAGACGTGGCCGAGGTGGCCGTCGCACCGCGCGCAGAGGACTTCCACGCGCCGGCCGCCGAGGGAATTATCCTCGCGCGTCTTGACGTTCTTCGCGTTCGCCGGGTCGTAGAAGGACGGCCAGCCGCAATGCGAATCAAACTTCTCCTTCGACGAAAACAGTTCCGCGCCGCAGCCGCCGCACACGTAGGTGCCCGCGCCCTGTTTCTTGAATTCATCATACGTCGCGCCGAACGCGCGCTCGGTGCCGGCCTGCCGCAGCACGCGGTATTGTTCGGGCGTCAGTTCCTTGCGCCACTGCTCGTCGGTCTTTTCGACTTTGGACACGGCGGCGGGCGCGGCGGCGGTGGCGGAAGGGTCGTTGGATTTCATAGGGGCAACAGGAACGGGCGCGGCGGCGCGCGGCTGGCATCCCGCCAGCAGCACGAACACCACGGGCAGAAATGAACGGGTCATCGTTGAATACATGCTGCTCATTGGTCGGCACACTAAACATTTCCTGACAGCGCGCAAGGCTGCGGCGCGGGGTTGTGTGATGAGAAGTGGCGGGCCGAACTGGTGGGTGAGGCTTCTAGCCTGACGGTTCACGGGACCTCTGGCCTTGTGGTCCCGCGCGGAGGCAACTCCAGGGTGGCCTGGCCACGGGCGGCAGGATGCCACCCGAACCGTCAGGCTGGAAGCCTCACCCACTCGCGCATTGATCGCCTTTTCTAATTACGCCCGATCCCGGGGTGGCCACCCACGTCTTGTTGCGGCGAGTTGGAACCCTGCAGCCCCCCTTCTTTCCGGCTCCGCCAGAAATTTTTAGTTGCGCGTAACGGACGGGCCGCGCCATAAACAGGCATCCCAAACGACGTTCCCGCTAGGACGTTTCGCGCGTGTCCCGTGATCTGGGCGCGCGCCCGGTGTCGAAGAAATTGGAGATTGTCATGATGACTAGGCAAGGCCGCGCAACTCAAACGACATCCTTGGTGTCGCTTCGTCCGGCCCGCGCTCTGGCACCCACTTCCACCGCCCGCTTTCCCGTCAGAACAATCAACCGCAACCCAAACCCAGGCAAACCATGACTCCACATCCCCTGCAACCGGCTCCATTCACGAGACCGGTCTTGTTCGCACCGTTCCTTATTGCGCTCCTCTTATTCGGCGCGGCGCGGCTCGCGTCGGCGCAAAACTTGATCGTCGTGCCGGTCAATCAGACTTGGAAGTTTGAGCAGTCAAACATTGATCTCGGCACGACTTGGCGCGAGGCGGGTTTCGATGACAGCGGCCCCGGCTGGGGTACCGGGACGGCTCCGCTGGGCTTCCCGCTCAACGAAATTTTGCAGGACGGCATCGTCGTCTCCACGCTACTGAACCGCACGACCAACGCGGTCCAGCCGCGCACGTATTATTTCCGCACCAAGTTTGTGTTCACGAACAGTCCGGCGGGCGTGACCCTGATCGCGTCGAACTTGATTGATGACGCGGCGGTGTTCTGGCTGAACGGCGTGGAGATTGGGCGGCCGGCGTTCAACGCCGCCACGGTGGTTACTTTCACAACGCCGGGCGACCGTCCGGCCGCCGACATTTCGGCGTATGGCTGGGACGTGTTCACGAACCAGGCCAGTTCGTTAGTGCAAGGCACGAACACGCTGGCGGTTGAAGTCCACCAGACGGGCGGCAACAGCAGCGACATGATTCTGGGCGTGCGGCTGCTCGCGATCATTCCCACGCCGCTGGCCATCACGCAGCAGCCGACCAACGTGACCACCACAGAGAACCGCGTGCTGAATCTCACGTTCGGCCTGAGCGGCAGCGCGCCACGATTTCAGTGGTATCGCGGCACGAACCCGGCGGTGGCCATTTCCGGCGCGACGAACGGTACGTTCACCATCGCGAATACCGCCGTCGCTGATACGGGCGACTACTTTGCCATCGCCACGAACAACTTGAACGCGGTCACCAGCCAGGTCGCGCACGTCACGATCAGCAACGATACGAACGGGCCGGTGCTGTTGAGCGTGAAGGGCGACGAGACGTTCCGAAAAATCATCCTGACCTGGGACGAGAACCTGGCCGTCGGGCCGGTCTCGGAGGTGAGCAACTTCATCATCTACGATTCGCAACTCAACCAAATCATCGTGGACACCACCGAGTATTACGGCAACGTGATCGTGTTGAATGTGCCGCTGCTGGCGACGGATGCGATCTACAGCGTGGAATCGGACGGCCAGCAGGATTTGGTCGGCAACACGACCCTGACCGTCGGGGCACCCGTCGGGGATCCCAATGGCGTTGTGTCGAACTTGCACACTTGGGTGATCAGCCCGGGCTTCACGCGCTTCCAAGCGTATTTGAACCTGCCCGCCGGCCAGACCATCAACCAGTTCACCGCCATGCCCGTGTATCCCAACGCGCCGAGCTTCGGCTTCCTGACCAACCAGACCTACTGGCCGCAGACCACGCCGCTGCCGAACGGCCTGGACCAATACGCGATGCGTTTCTCCGGCCTCTACGTCGCGTCGGAAAGCGGTTTGCACAGCTTCAATCCGGATCACGACGATGACGCACGGCTGCGCGTATACCCCGGCCCGGACAACACCGGCACCCCGACTGAATTTGCCGCTGCCTGCTGCACCGGCCTGCTCGACGGCCCGACGCTCGACGTCACGCTCGCGGCGGGCCAGCGCTACTATTATGAGTTGATCGTGCGCGAATTCGCCGGCGGTGACCACGCGGGCTTCTCCGTCGTCCTGCCCTCTGGCTTCACAAACTCGCCCGTCTCGCAGCAGCGGCTCGCCATCGCCTTCGACCCCGCGAACGTGACCCAGGCGGGCTTTGCCCAGCAGCCGCAAAATCAAGCCACGACGGAAAATCACGCCGCGACCTTCTCCGCCACCGTGACCAACGCTGTGAACGGCGTCACCTACCAGTGGCAGGTGAACAACGGCGGCGGCTTCACTGACGTCGCCGGCGCGACCGCCTCCAGCCACACCACGCCGCTCCGCACACTCGCCAATAATGGCGATCTCTATCGCGTCCTCGCCTACACGCCCGGACTCAGCCTGACCAGCGCCGTGGCCGTGCTGACCGTGACGGTGGACAACGTCGCGCCCGAAGTGGTGAACGTGCGCGGCACGCGCTCTTTGAGCACCGTGCGCGTCACCTTCAACGAGGCGATGGGCCTCGCCAGCGCAACCACGGCGGGCAATTACACCCTGACCTCGAACGGCGTCCCCGTGGCCGTCAACTCCGCCACGCTCGGCGGCGACCTCATGACGGTCACGCTCCAGACCGATCCGCAGGCGGCGGGCACGGTCTTCAATCTGAACATTCAAAACGTTGCCGACGCGGCGGGCAATCCGGTCGTGGCGACCAATGTGGTATTCCAAGCCTGGACTTACAGCCGTGGGTTCGTGCTCAAGGAACTTTACCAGGGCCTCAGCGGCGGCGTGGCCCTCGCCGAACTGCGCAGTTCGCCGAACTACCCGAATGCGCCCAGCCTCGTCCGCTACGGCACCACGGCCGAACTCAACACCTTTGATGAGTTTGACAACTACGGCGCGCGCATGAGCGGCGTATTGATCCCGGCCGCGACCGGCAACCATGTCTTCTACCTGAGCACGGACGACAACGGCGAACTGTGGTTGAGCACCAACTCGAATCCCAACGGCATCTCCTACATTGCGCGCGAGCCGGTGTGGTCGGGCCGGCGCACTTGGACCGGCGAAGCGGGCGGCGGCGGCCGCCTGGCCACCGCGTCTCCTTCCGGCGGAACGCAGGCCAACATCTCCACCAACATCAGCCTCGTGGCCGGCCAGCAGTATTACTTCGAGTCCTTGGTCAAGGAAGGCGGCGGCGGCGACAACATGGCGATCAGTTGGCAGACCCCGGGCGGCCCCGTGCCGGTGAATGGCAACCTGCCCGTCGGCGGATTCATCTTCGCCGCGCTCGCCGATCCCATGGGCGCGGTCGTGAATGTTACGCAACAGCCCGCGAGCACGAACATTCAGCCGGGGCAGACCGCCTCCTTCGCCGTGCGCGCCACCGGCACGAACGTCAACGGAGCCGCGCCCTTCGCCTGGCAATGGCAGCGTTTCATCGGCGGCTCGTGGACGGACCTGGCCGGTGCGACCAGTTCAAACTACGTCACCGCCGTGCTGAACGTGGCCGACAACGGGGCGCAGTATCGCGCGCTCGTCTTCATCCCCGGCGCCTCGACCACCAGTACCGTCGCCACCGTCTCCATAGGCCTGCCGCGCCTGAGCATCCGCAGGGAACCGCCGAACGCGGTGCTCTCGTGGAGTTCCTCATTCACCGGCTTCACGCTGGAATCCAGTCCCGTAGTCCCGTCGGTCTCCTGGACTTCCAACGGTCCCATCGTCCTGATCAACGCAGAGAACACCGTCACCGTGCCACTCACGTCCAGCAATTCGTTCTTCCGCCTGAGGAAATAGACTGAGGTTAAAAACAGCCACGACGAGGCCGGACGAAAGTCCGGCCTCGTTTTTTTTGTTCAGCCAAGATGGTGACGAAGTTCCGCCGTGGGAGCGCGGCCTTTTCTTTTGGTCACTGACCGGAAGCGTGGAACTGGTCCGGCCTGCTTGAATTTTTCACGGCGAAGCGGACTGCCGACCGCGCTCCGGGCCAGATAGCTTCGGTGAATTGCGTAGCCGAAATGGCGCGCTATCCACATGCCACGGTTGGGCAGTGCCCGCTTCCCGCCTCCGTGTTTCAGGCAATTGCTGGCACCCGTCTGGACCTGATTTAATCACTGGCGATGCTGGAGAGGCAGTGGTTCTGGTTAATCTACGACCGGGACTGAAATTCGTTGGTGAAAGCGAAAACGTCGGGTGAGTGCTTCCTCGCCTGTACGCGTACACGAATCGGACGCGCTCCTCCGGGCATCATAGGGATCGAAGGTCATGCAGGAAAAAACTCTTGGTGCCGTGTCATGTTCACGGCGGTCGGTCATCGGATTTGCATCAGCGGCGGCACCATGTCCGCGCGTGGACGCGTCGTTACAGTCTGGTGGCGGGCGGGGCACATTTCGGCGAACTCTCGCCGTCCGCCTGCTGGCCGTTCTCTTTCTCGCCCTTTCACTCGCGCCGGCGTTCGGCGTCACCTTCCGCTGGTCGGCGGGTTCGTATCGCATCTACATCACCGGTCCCGGCTCGGCGACGCTCAGTGATCTCAAGGCGGGCATGCCGAACGCGCTGGTCACGCAGGTCACGCCCGGCGTATGGCACTTGCGCGCGAATCTCGTCATGGAAAACGGCGCGCGTCTCGTGCTGCACGGCACGAAGATCGGCGGCGACTGCAACGAGCTGCGGCTGCAAAGCAACAACGACGGCCTGCCGAACGCCTACGTCCACGTCACCGCCGACTGGGGCAGCATTGACATCCGCAGCACGAAGATCACTTCGTGGGACGACGCGGTGAACGGGCCGGACACCGAGTCCGGTGCGTTGCGCCGCGCGTTCATCCGCGTGCGCTCCAGCCTCGCGGCGGACAACACGCCGCGCGAGTCGCGCATGGACGTGATTGACAGCGACGTGGGCTACCTCGGCTCGCACGACGCCGAGGCGTACGGCCTGACGTGGAAGGTGATTGAGAATACGAACCGCTTCTACGGCGACGTGAAGAACCTCTACAACTTCGTGGAAGTGTACGGCGACATCCGCCACAGCCGCGTGCATCACAATTATTTCGGTCACTACTCCTTCGGCTCCTTCGGCCAGCACCTCGCGGACAACGAGATGGATCACAACGTCGGCTACGGCTTCGACCCGCACGATGACTCGGACTATCTCGTGGTGGAGAACAACAACGTCCATCACAACGGCTGGCACGGCATCATCGCCTCGCAACGCTGCAACAACATCATCATCCGCAACAACGTGTCGTGGAACAACGGCCGCAACGGCATCATGCTGCACCGCTACTGCAACAACTCGCTCATCGAGAACAACCGCTCGTTCCACAACGGCGACTCGGGCGTCGCGCTCTTCGACAACAACACCACCATCGTGCGCGGCAACGTGTGCATCGGCAATTTCAACGCCGGCATCCGCCTCTCCGTCGGCCCGGCAGACAACCTGATCGAGAACAACGAGTTCGGGAACGGCGCGAACTTCGGCATCTACCTCTACAAAGGCGGCGATCTGCCGTTCCCCGGCGAGGACGGCCACCCCAAGCGCAATCGCTTCGTGAAGAACCACGTTCACCACAACGGCAACGTCGGCCTGCTGCTCACCACGTCGGATGATAATTTGTTCGCCGGAAATATTTTCGAGGCCAACGCCGGCGACCTGATGCTGGTGAACGGGCTGCGTAACCGTTTCGAGAGCAACGCCATTCCCAAGGAGGTGGAGATTCGAACGCAAGGCGCTCCGGACTTTCTTTCCTCCACGTTCGTGCGGAACCAGCCCGCGGTCGCCGTGGCGCTCGATGACTTCAGCACCATCACGTTTGAAGACCCGGCCAACCGGATTTTCGGTCCCGAGGAATCGGGCATCCCCACCGTCACCCGCACGAACGGCGGCTCCACCATGACGCTCGCCTCGGCGCAGATCAGCCGGGCGTCGTTCGTCAACACGCACAACCTCACCGTCACGCCGGACGTCGGCACGGTGAACGTAACGATGGTGGCCTGGAACATCGCGGGCAACTTGAACAAGCACTGGCGCGTGCAGGCCAGCCCCACGACGCGACGGATCAATTACAAGATCGGCGACCTCACGCCGGGCGTGGATTATCTC
Source organism: Akkermansia sp. (assembly GCA_043757045.1). GTDB lineage: Bacteria > Verrucomicrobiota > Verrucomicrobiia > Limisphaerales > SIBH01 > JANNGC01. Next base: position 7,929 of record JAYVQC010000087.1, read on the forward strand.
ATCCTGCGGAACATCGTGGAGTTCAGCTCCACGGCGGACGCGCAGGGCTTCATCACCATTTCGGACACTCCAATCACCACGGCAGTCGTGGACTGGCAGGTGACGTTGAACAACTGATTGCCACCCACGCCATGATTCAACACGCCTCCAGTCGAATGTCACCGCGCAGCAAGGCCACCAGCTTTTGGCTGTTTGCGCTTCTGTTGCTGTTGCCCGCCCTCACCACACGCGCCGCGCAGTTCTCCGTCTCCACCGCGGCGGAAATTTCCACTGTGGCCTCGTTCGCGCAACCCGGCGACACGCTCGTCATGCAGGACGGCGTGTGGAACAACGCAGACGTTCTCTTCTCCGCGAACGGCACCGCCGCGCAGCCGATCACGTTGCGCGCGGCCACGCTCGGGCGCGTGCATCTCACCGGGCAATCGCGTTTGCGCTTGTCGGGAAATTATCTCGTCGTGGACGGACTCACGTTCACCAACGGCTACCGAACGGGCGGCGATGTGATCGCCTTCCGCGAAAACACCACGACCTTCGCGAACCATTCGCGGCTCACAAACTGCGCGGTCATTGACTACAACCCGCCGAACCTCACCAACGACACCAAGTGGGTCTCGCTCTACGGCGTGAGCAATCGCGTCGAGAATTGTTATCTCAAGGGCAAGGCGAACGTCGGCGCGACGCTCGTGGTCTGGGTGAGTTCCACCTCGAATGCGCCGAACCATCACGTCATCGCGCGCAATCATTTCGGCCCGCGCCCTGTGCTCACCGCAGCGTCGAACGGCGGCGAGACCATTCGCGTCGGCACGTCGGAAGAGTCCATGAACCAGTCGCGAACCGTCGTGGAAGACAACTTCTTCCTCCAGTGCAACGGCGACGCGGAATACATCTCCAGCAAGTCCTGCGGAAACAGTTACCGGCGCAACACCTTCATTGAGTGCGAGGGCGCGCTGACCTTGCGCCACGGCAACGGCTCCGTCGTCGAGGGCAATTATTTCTTCGGCAACCGCCGCCCGCTGACCGGCGGCGTGCGCGTCGTCGGCGAGGATCATCGCGTCTTCAACAACTACTTTCAGGACTTGGCCGGCACCGCTTCGCGCGGGCCGCTCGTCCTGATGCAAGGGTTGGTGGCCAGTCCGTTGAACGGCTATTTCCAAGTGAAGCGCGCGACCGTCGCGTTCAACACCTTCGTCAACTGCACCAACTCGCTCGTCATCAATCTCTCCGGCACCGTCTCCGGCTCCCCGACCACGCTGCCGGTCATTGATTCCGTGATCGCGAACAACGTCGTGCGCCAGACGGCGGGGAGGATCGTGGACCTGCGCGTGGCCACGGCGGGACCGGAAATCATTTCGTGGGAGAGCAACATTCTCTTTGGCACCACGCTGGGCATGGCGACGAACAGCGGCACGTTGCGCGCGGACCCGCTGCTCGTGACCAATCTCGCGGACGCGCTCTGGCGGCCGGCCACGAACAGCCCCGCGCTCGGCGCGGCGGCGGGCCTGTACGCTTACGTGACGCAGGACATGGAAGGCGACGCGCGCCCGGCGTTGAAGGACATCGGCGCGGATCAGTTCTCCCTGTCCGCGCCCGCGTCTCCGCCACTCACCGCGAATGCCGTCGGCCCGCTCTGGCAGCGCGCGCCCGGCACCGCGCTGGCCTGGGCGAATCCCGCGAGCCTTACTTACGGCACGCCGCTCGGCGCGGTGCAGTTGAACTCCAGCGCGAACGCGGCGGGAATGTTCGCCTACTCCCCTGCGGCGGGAACTGTGCTCGATGCGGGCGTGTCGCAAGTGCTCACCGTCGTCTTCACGCCGAGTGATCTCGCGAGCTTCAACATCGCCACCCAGACCGTGACCATCACCGTGACTCCGGCCACGCCGACCATCATCTGGTCGAACCCCGCGCCCATCGTCCACGGCGCCGCGCTCTCCGCCACGCAACTCAACGCCACGGTCAACGCCTCCGGCTCGTTCCAGTTCATCCCGCCCGCCGGTACGGTGTTGAGCGTGACGAATGGCCAGCCGCTCACCGTCTTCTTTACGCCAGAAAACACGAACAACTTCCTGCCCGCCAGCCGCACCGTCTTCCTCAACATCACCCGTTCCGCGCCCGTCGTGACGTGGCCCGCGCCCGCGCCCATCGAACAAGGCACGCCGCTCAGTGGCGCGCAATTGAACGCCACCGCAAGCGTCTCCGGCACGTTCGCTTACACGCCGACGACAAACGCAATTCTCACCGCGCAGCCCGCGCAGCCGCTCGTCGTCACGTTCACGCCGGATGACCTGGCGAACTTCCTCCCCGTCACGCGCACGAATTTTCTCAACGTCCGCCTCGGCGGCAAGACCGTGCCGCTCCTCACCTGGCCCGCGCCCGCGCCGGTGCTTTCCGGCAGCCCGCTTGGCGCGTTGCAGTTGAACGCCACGGCGAATGTCCCCGGCACCTTCGCCTACACGCCGCCCGTCGGCACCGTGCTGCCCGTCGGCAACGCGCAGTGGCTCTCCGTCATTTTCACGCCGGCTGATAGCGCGACTTACGCCACGCTGACCAATCGCGTTCTCATTGATGTCGGCGCGCTCTCCAGCAACGCGCTCGTCCGCGTCGCGTATCTCGTGCCGCAGAATCGCACCGGGCAGGCGCACGCCATCGCGTCCTTGCAGCAACTGCTCGTGCGCTACCAGCAATGGTTCGCCGACCAGATGGAAGTGAACGGCTTCGGGCGGAAGACGTTCGTCTTCGAGACCGAGCCGGATGGCGTCACGCCGTTCATTCATGAACTGCAACTTTCCGAGACCGATGCGTTTCTGCGCGCGGATATTTATGGCGGGCGCGTCATCAGCGCGGTGCAGGCGGCGGGGCTGCCCGTCGGTGCGGCCGGGCAGATGTGGTGGCTCATTCCCGAGACGCATCGCGAGCAGCCGGACGGCGCAATCAGCGGCGGCTTCGGCTTTGGTCATTACGAAGCGACGATTGGCACGGCGGGCGGCTGGGCCATCAGCGGCAGCGACCGGCTCGCGCTCTTCGCGTCCACCTTCCACACGAACGCCGCCTACTACGACGGTCTCGTAGTGCCCGACATCGGGCCGTTCCCGCTCGCGCAGGATGTGTCGTTCCCGTGGTTCGAGGGCGAGACGTTCAGCGGCCTCAGTTCGTCCGCGCTCGGTCTGGGACTGCACAATTTCGGCGAGGCGTTCGGACTCAATCTGGATTTCCGCAACGACGAAAATTTCAACGGCAACCTCATGGGCTTCGGCTTCCGCGGACTGCGCGGTATGTTCTATCCGAAAATTTATCCGTACAACTCGTGCGGCCTTTCTTACGCCTCGGCGCTCGCGCTGGACGTGAATCCGTTCTTCAACGCGGGCCGCCCCGTCACGGATCTGGTCGCGCCGCACGTTGAAATTCAAACCAGCGGCGACATCGCGCCGTTCAACGGACTGCTGCAAATTGATTTCCTCGCCACGGATAACCAGGCGTTGCACGCCGCGCTGCTGACGTGGGAGACGGACGAAGGCTTCGTGATAGCGGACGAGCTTCCGCTCACCGGCACGAGCGTCCAGTCGAGTTTCTTGATTCCCTATTTCAACGCCGAGCGCACGAATCGCTACCGCCTCACGGTCTTCGACCAGCAGGGACTGCGACACACGGCGGAGACGACGATTCTCCCGCAGGCCACGCTCAACCGCTCGCCGCAGCCTTTCATCTCCGCGCTGCCCATCGTCGCGGGACTCGGGCAGGACATCGTGTTCAACGCCTCGGCCACCTTCGATCCGGAGTTCAGCGCGAACCTGTTGGAAATCCAGTGGGACTTCGATGGCGACGGCAATTACGACACCGTGCCCACGACCGACCTCGTGGTGACGAACCGTTACTTCACCATCGGCAGCCGCCTCGTGCGCGCGCGCGTCACCGACCCGGCGGGCGCGACCGCCGTGTCCGCGCCCATCGCCGTGAACGTCACCGTCTGCCTCACCGCGCTCTCGCCGCTCACGCGCTTCCACGGTTTCGGAGGCAGCGCCGGCACGATTGAAGTCGAGGTCGGCCCGAAGTGCGAGTGGAGCGTGGTCAACACCAACGACTGGGTGACGATCAACTCGGGCGCGTCCGGCTCCGGCCCCGGCGTGGTGAATTATCAGGTGCTGCCCAATCCGATTTTTGCCGAGCGCAACGGCTACCTGAGCATCGGCGACAATGTGTTTCTCGTGCGTCAGCATCCGCTGGATTGCAATTACTCGCTCTCGCCCCCGAACCGTTTCCACGGCTTCGGCCTCGGCACGAACAGTTTCAAAGTCACGTCCAAGGCGGACTGCGCGTGGCACGTCATCAACACCAACTCGTGGATCACGATCACGGCGGGCGCGAGCGGCGTGGCGACGGGGAATGTGTTTTACGCGCTGACGGCGAACCGCACCTTCGTCAAACGCGTCGGTCACCTCAACGTGCAGGGCGAGCAGTACACCGTGACGCAATGGGGCACGAACTGCGAAGTGACATTGAGCGCGAACGGGCGTTCGCACAGCGAGTCGCCGGAGTTCGGCACGGTCAACGTCACCACGGCGGGCGGCTGCACCTGGCAAGTCATCAACACGAACGACTGGATTCTCGTCACCACGCTGGATCGCGGCACGAACAGCGGCAGCTTCACGTATCTCGTCGGCGAGAACGTCACGACCGTTCCGCGCACCGGCAACCTCACGCTCGGCGCGCAGGTCTATGCCATCTCGCAAGGCGCGTGCTCCTACAGCCTCGCGGTGTCGAACCGCCTCCACACCTATCTTGCGCAGACCGGCACGGTCGTGGTGACGGCCGGCGCGGTTTGCGCGTGGACGGTGAGCAACACGAACCCGTGGATCACTCTGCTCCCGCCGCCGGTCACCTCCGGCAGCCAGACGTTGAAGTATGTCCTCACCGCGAATCCCACCAGCAATCCGCGCACGGCGACGTTCCAAGTTGCGGGCTTCGCGTTCCGCATCGAGCAGACGGGCAAGCCGTGCCTCTACGAACTGGTGGCGGATGAAGCGTCGTTCCCCTTCGCCGGTGGCACGGGCGCGGTCGTCATCCGGGCCGAGCCGAGCTGCTTCTGGTCGGTGGCCAATTTGCCGCCGTGGATCAGTGTCACGAGCGGCGGCAGCGGCGAGGCGACGGGTCTTGTGGCTTACGCCGTCAGCCCAAACACCGGCGCGGTCCGCAGTACCACGTTCACCGTCGGCGGCCAGGACTTTTACGTCGTGCAGGCCAGCGCGGTGCGCGACATCACGGTGCTGCCGTTCGCGATCAGCAGCGGCCAGACGAACTGCCTCGCCATCACCATTGATGCAAAGGGCGGCGAGAACTCGGTCGCGTTCTCGCTCTGCTTCGACACCAACCTGATCGCGTTCACCAGCGCCGCGCTGCAATCGAACTCTGCGAACGCCACGCTCACCATCAGCACGCAACAGGTGTTGCTCGGGCGCGTCGGTTTCACTCTCGCGATGCCCGTGGGCCAGACCATGACGCCCGGCTTCGCGCCGCAACTGCGCGCCTGCTTCCGCGCGCTCAACGTCTTTGGCCGTCCCGTCACCACGCTCGCGCTCTGCGACACGCCGGTTGTGCGGCAGTTGAAGAACACGGCAGGCACCGCGCTACCCGCGAGCTTCCACGACGGACTCGTCAACATCTTCGGCCTCTGCTCGCTCGCCGAGTCGCTCGACAACACCAATCTGAATTTCATCGTCAGCGGCTCCGGCTGGAGCTGCCAGACCAACGACACGCACGACCTCGCGGACGCGGCAGTCAGCGGCGTGACGCCGCACAGCGGCGAGGCGCTGCTCGAAACGACCGTGACCGGTCCCGGCGTGTTGAACTTCTGGTGGAAGGTTTCCAGCCAGCCCGACAGTGATCGCCTGCGCTTCTATCTCGACGGCATCGAGCAGCTTCGCATCTCCGGCGAAGTGGACTGGGAGTTCCGCACCTTCAACCTCACGGTCGGGACGCACGACCTTCGCTGGCGCTACTCGAAGAACACCGACACCGTGGGCGGTTCCGATCGTGCGTGGCTCGATGAAATTGTTTTCACGCCGCTGCCGCCAACCGTCACCAGCCAGCCCGCGAGTCAGCTTGTGGACGAGGGCACGGTCGCGACCTTCACCGTCGGCGGGGCCGGCCAGGGACCGTTCACGTATCAATGGCTGTTCAACGGACTCGCGCTGAACAACGCCGGCGATATTCGCGGCGCGCGCAGTGCCACGCTGAGTTTGTCGAACGTGCAGCCGTCGCAGGCGGGAGGCTATTCCGTCGTCGTCGCGAACATCGGCGGCAATCTCCTGAGCGCGAACGCCACGCTCACCGTCACGCCCGCCGTGCCGCTCGGCGAGGCGCTCGACGCGCCGCAACTCACCTGGATCACCCCGACAGCCGGTGTCGGGGCCGCGTGGTTTGGCCAGCCCGTGATCACGCTCGACGGTTTCGACGCCGCGCGCAGCGGGAACATCACACACGGCCAGACCACGAGTTTTGAAACGAGGGTGCAAGGCCCGGGCACGATCAGTTTCTGGTGGAAAGTTTCCTGCGAAACGAACAACGACCGCGTGGCCTTCTTCGTGAACGGCACCGAGCAGGCGCGCATCTCCGGCGAGGTGGAATGGAGCCAGCGCACGTTCATCATCACGAATGGCGCGCAGACTTTGCGCTGGAGTTACACCAAGAGTTCCAGCGTCTCGCTCGGCGCGGATCGCGCGTGGGTGGATCGCGTCGAGTTCGCGCCGCTGCCCGTGAGCATCACCGCGCAGCCGCTCGCGCAAATCGTGGATGAAGGTTCAACGGCATTCTTCGCCGTCACCGCCGAGGGAGCGCCGCCGTTCAGTTATCAATGGCAGATGAACGGCACGAACTTGATCGCGAGCGCGCTGGTGCGCGGCGTGACCAACGCCACGCTCACGCTCTCCAACGTGTCCGTCGCGCAGGGCGGCGGCTACTCCGTGCTCGTGAACAACCTCGCGGGCGGCGTGGCCAGTTCCAACGCCTTGCTTCAGGTCAACACCCTCGTCCCGCTCGCCACCGCGCTCGACACCGCCGCGTTCACCTGGACCACGAGCGGCACGCCGCCGTGGGCCGGCCAGACCGCCGTCTCGCACGACGGCGTGGACGCCGCGCGCAGCGGCCGCATCGGGGACAGCCAGACGACTTCCTTCCAAACGACCGTCGTCGGTCCCGGCACCGTGAGTTTCTGGTGGAAGGTTTCCAGTGAATCGAGCGACCAGCTCCGCCTCTACATCAACGGCTCGCAGCAGTTGAGCCTCGCGGGTGAGGTGGACTGGACGTGGCGCGCGCTCGCCGTCAGCAACGGCAACCAGATCATCGAGTGGCGCTACGTGAAGAACAGCAGCCTCTCGGCGGGCCAGGATCGCGGCTGGGTGGATCAATTCCTCTTCGTGCCAAACGCCACGCCGACCGCGCCGATGATCGCCATTCAGCCGACGAACCGGATCGTGGTCGCTCCGACTGGCACGGTCTTCGCCGCTTCCGCCACCGGCTCTTCGCCGCTGGCCTGGCAATGGTTCTTCAACGGCACGCTCCTCACGAACGGCAACGGCATCAGCGGCGCGACCACCACGAACCTCGCGCTTGCCACGACGAGCGACGCGCGGGCAGGAAATTATTCCGCCGTGGTCACGAACGCTTCCGGCAGCGCGACCAGCGCGGTCGCGACACTCGCTGTCATCACTGCGCCGATCATTGTCGCGCAGCCCGCGAGCCTGAACGCGGCGCAAAGTTCCACCGTGAATTTCTTCGTCAGCGCGCTCGGCACGCCGGCGCTCAGTTACCAATGGCGGCGCGACGGCACGAATCTTCTCAACGCCGGCAACCTCAGCGGCGTCACGACCACGAACCTTCGCCTCACCGCCGTCACCGCCGCGCAGGCCGGTGATTACGCGGTGGTCGTCAGCAATTCTTTCGGCAGCGTCACGAGCGTCCTGGCGACGCTCATCATCAGTGCGCCGCCGGCCATCAGCAGCCATCCCGCGAGCCGGACCGGTGTCGCGGGTCAGAGCGCCACGTTCAGCGTGAGCGCGAACGGCAGCGCGCCGCTCACCTACCAGTGGCGCTTCAATGGCCTCCCTTTCACCGACGGCGGCGGAATATCCGGTGCAACCAGCCCCACTCTGGTCCGCGCCAATCTCCAGCCCGCTGCCGCCGGTGTTTACTCTGTGCTGATCGCGAACGCCGTGGGCGTCGTGGTGAGTTCCAACGCGACGCTCAGCGTCCTCGTGCCGCCGAGCATCGTGGTGCAACCCACGGCGCAGAGCGTGCCGCAAGGCCGGACCGTGGCGCTGACCGTGGGCGCGACCGGCACCTTCCCGCTCAGTTACCAATGGCAGCGCGATGGCTCGAACGTCGTGAACGGCTCCGGCGTGCTCGGCGCGAACACCACCGCGATCACGTTGAGCAACGCGCAGCCGGAGCAGTCCGGCTTCTACTCAGTGATCGTCAGCAACGTCGCGGGCGTGGCCGTCAGCACGAACGTGTTCCTCGAAATCATTCCGCCGCTCACGCTCGCCGAGTCCGTGAACGCGCCGTATCTCCAGTGGCTCACGCCGACCAACGGCTGGTTCGTGCAGACCAACGTCTCGCACGACGGCGAGGCGGCGGCGCAGAGCGGCTTCATCGGCCACGCCAACGAAACGTCGTTGGAGACGACGGTGACCGGACCCGGCACGGTTCGTTTCTGGTGGAAGGTTTCCTCGCAAACCAACGCGGACACTTTGAAGTTCTTCGTTGGCAACGCGGAGTGGGCGCAAATATCCGGCGAGCAGGATTGGCAGAAACTTTCCTTCAACCTGCCGCCCGGCGCGATTCCGCTGCGCTGGACCTACGCGAAAAATTCCAACGTCATCGCCGGACTCGACCGCGCGTGGCTCGACGAGTTCGACTTCGTGCCGAACAGTGCCCCGGCCATCCCCGTCATTCTCACGCAGCCCACGGACCTCGATGTGGCCCCCGGCGCGACGGTGACGCTCGGGGTCGAGGCGCTCGGCACGGCGCCGCTCATCTACCAGTGGCGCTTCGAGGGCCAGACCATTTCCGATGGCGGGGACACCCTCGGTGCGAATTCGCCGACGCTGCGCCTGTTCAACGCGACTCCGGCGCAGAGCGGCCAGTATGACTGCACGGTGCGAAACAACTACGGCCTGGCGAACAGCGACCAGGTGCTGGTCAACGTCGCCACCACCGTGCCGCTGAACGTCGCGCTCGACACCGACCACACGAATTTCTTCTGGCGCTCGGGCGGCTTCTCGCAATGGCGCGGCCAGACCGCGACGAGTTACGACCAGCTCGACGCCGCGCAAAGCTCGCCCGTGGGCCACAGCTCATCGAACTGGATTCAGACGACGATTGACGGCGGCCCGCTGGCCATCGCGTTCTGGTGGAAAGTTTCCTCGGAGGCCAACGCGGACCGGCTGCGCTTCATGATTGACGGCGTGGAGGCCGCGAACATTTCCGGCGAAGTCGGCTGGCAGCGCCGCTCCTTCGCGCTGACGAATCTCAGCGCCGTCGTGCGTTGGGAATACAACAAGAACGCCAGCGGCAGCGCGGGACTGGATCGCGGCTGGGTTGACAAGATCGAAACGCTCCACATCTCGCCGCTCATCACGAACAGCGCGCCCGACACGAACATCGTGGACCAGGGCACGACCGCGCGGTTCAAGGTGGAAGCCTCGGGCACGCAGCCGCTGGCGTATCAGTGGCGCTACGGGGGGACGAATCTTCTGCCCAGCGCGAAGGTCATCGGCGTGAACACTTCGAAGCTGATCGTCTCCAACGCGCAGCCAAACCAGACGGGCTTTTACACCTGCCAGGTCGGCAACCAGTCCGGCGTGGACGTCAGCGGCAACCTGTATTTGCGCGTCCTCCCCGCCGCGCCCATCGGCCCGGCGGTGAATGCCACCAACCTGGTCTGGGAGACGGGCGGCTTCTCGTGGTTCGTCGGCACGACGGACGACAGCCACAACGACAACCAGTCCGTGCGCAACGGCTACGTGGACAACGGCCACTCGACATGGATGCGAACGACGGTCGTCGGCCCCGGCACGCTGCGCTATTGGTGGCGCACCTCGACGCAGCCGAACGCGGACTTCCTGCGCTTCCTGATGAACGGCGTGATGCAGGTGCAAATTTCCGGCAACGTGAGCTGGCAGCAGCAAGTCGTCACCATCCCGCCCGGCCCAACCGTGGTGCAGTGGGAATATGCAAAGGACTTCGCGCTGACCAACGGCTCGGATCGCGTCTGGGTGGATGACGTGAGCTTCATACCCGCGCCGCCGAGTTTCCTCGTGCAGCCGGTGTCGCATGATGCGGAGTCGGGTTCCACCGTCACCTTCACGCCGCTGGTCACGGGCGGCATCGGCCTCAAGTACCGCTGGCGCTTCAACGGCCTGCCGCTCCTGGACGGCGGCGACATCAGCGGCGCGACGAACATGATTCTCCGCATCACCAACATGTCGTCGAACCGCGCAGGGACGTATTCGCTGCTCGTCACAAATCTCGGCGGAACGGCCACGAGTTCCAACACGGTGCTGACCTTCACGCCGGTGCTGCCGCTCGCGGACGCGCTCGACACCACGGGCCTCACCTGGGTCACGGGTTCGCCGGGCTGGATTGGCCAGCCCATCGTCAAACACGACCTCGTGGACGCCGCGCGCAACCAGACGGTGAACGACCACCAGTCCGCCGTCATGCAGACCACGATCACCGGGCCTGGCACGATCAATTTCTGGTGGAAGTCTTCGAGCGAGACGAACGGCGACGCGCTCATTCTCTTCGTGAACAACGCCGAGCAGGCGCGCCTCTCCGGCGAAATGAACTGGGAGCAGCGCTCGTTCCTCGTGGGCGCGAGCAGCCAGACCGTGAAGTTCACGTATCAGAAAAATGCTTCCGGCAAGTCCGGCCAGGATCGTGGCTGGGTGGATGAGTTTTCGTTCACGCCGCAGTTCCCGTCCATCGTCGCGCATCCGGTCGGGCAGAACGTGGAAGTGGGAACGCGCGTCACCTTCACCGGCGCGGCCATCGGCACGCCGCCGCTGACCTACGCCTGGCTGTTCAATGGCGCGGTCGTGACCAATGGACCCGGCGTCACCGGCGCGAATACGACCACGCTCGTGGTCTCGAACGCGCAAGTCGCACAGAGCGGCACCTACGCCCTCGTCGTCAGCAACAGTTCCGGCTTCGACACCAGCGCGGGCGCACTCCTGGGCGTCACGCCGCTCGTGTCGCTCGCCGCCGCCCTCGACGGCGCGGGTCTCGTGTGGGCCACGAACACCAGTTCGCCGTGGGTCGGCCAGCAGGTCGTGACGCACGACGGCACCGACGCCGCGCGCACCGGCACGAACGCCAACAACGGCTCGAACATGGTGCAGACGATCCTCGTTGGTCCGGGTGGACTCGGCTTCTGGTGGAAAGTTTCCAGCGAGACGAACAACGACAAACTGATCTTCACCATCAACGGCGTCGAGCAGGCGCGCATTTCCGGCGAGGTGAATTGGGAACAGAAATCGTTCCTCCTCGGCTCGGGCAGCCAGACCTGCCGCTGGGTGTATTTGAAGAACGCCACGCTCACGGGCGGACAGGATCGCGCGTGGCTCGATGAAGTTTCCTTCAGCGCGCAAGCCCCGAGCATCGCGGAGCAGCCCGTGGATCAAAACGTGGACCTCGGCGCGACGGCCAGCTTCCGCGTCACGCCCGACGGCACGCCGCCCTTCACCTATCAATGGCTCTACAACGGTGTGCCGCTCGCGAACAGCGGCGGCATCAGCGGCGTGACCAGTTCCAACCTTGTGCTCACCAACGTCCCGCTCGCCAGCGCGGGCAGTTACCGCGTCATCGTCAGCAACCCGGCTGGCTCGGTGCCCAGTTCCATCGCCACGCTCGCGGTCTTCACCAATCTCAGTCTCGCGCTCGCACTCGACACCACGGGCCTGCCGTGGACAACGAACGGCGCGGTGACCTGGATCGGCAACGGCGCGATGACGCACGACGGCGTGGACGCCGCACGCAGCCCGGCGCTCGCGCCCAGCGCGTCCGCGTGGTTCCAGACCACCGTGACCGGAATGAACACGGTGAGCTTCTGGTGGAAAGTTTCCAGCGAGCCGGCGAATGACCGTTTGCGTTTCCTCATTGATGGCAACGAACAGCAGAACATTTCCGGCGAAGTGGACTGGCAGTGGCGTGTGTTCAACATCGCCGCTGGCAGCCACGCGTTGCGCTGGGAGTACGTGAAGAACGGCAGCGTCAACGGCGGACTCGACCGCGCATGGGTGGATCAAGTCGTGGTCGGCCCGCTCGCGCCGGTCATCACCGCGCAGCCCACGAACCGCGTCGGCAGCGCGGGCGCGAACGCCAGCTTCAACGCCACTGCCGTCGGCAGCGCGACGCTCACGTATCGCTGGCGCTTCAACGGCTTGCCGCTTGCCGATGGCCTCGGCATCAGCGGCTCCGCCACGCCCACGCTTACGGTGGCGAACGTGCAGTCGAACTGGCTTGGCAATTATTCCGTCCTCGTCAGCAACGCGCTCGGCACGGTGATCAGCACCAACGCCGCGCTGGCGCTCACGCTGCCGGTCACGCTCTCCGAGGCGTTGGATAATTTCGCCCTCACCTTCACGCCCGGCGGCACGGCCGGCTCGTGGATGGGCCAGACGGGGGTTTCATCCGACGGCCAGGACGCCGCGCAAACCGGCGTGCTGGGCGACAGCACTTACACTTTCATCAAAGCCAACGTCACCGGACCCGGCACGCTCACGTTCTGGTGGAAAGTTTCCTCGGAGGCCGATCACGACTGGCTGCGCTTCATGGTGGACGCGATCGACCAGACGCGCATCTCCGGCGAGGTGGACTGGACGCAAATCACCTACGCGGTGCCGTCCGGCGCGCATGAAATGCAGTGGCGCTTCTCGCACAATTCCACCGGCGCGGCCGGGCAGGATCGCGGCTGGCTCGACCAGGTGGCATTCAGCACGGGCGGGCCGGTGGTGGTGGGGACGCCGCCTTCGATTCAAATCCAGCCCAGCAGCCTGACCGTGGACGAGGGCGCGACCACGGACTTCAGCGTGGCCGCGAGCGGAACCGGGCCGCTGAATTATCGCTGGCTGTTCAACACCACGAACCGGCTCGCCGACGGCGGCAACATCGGCGGCGCGACCACGGTGAATCTCACGCTCTTCAACACGCTGCTCACGCAAGGCGGCGACTACTCGGTGATCTTGAGCAACGCCGCCGGTTCCATCACCAGCCTCGTCGCGCGGCTCACCGTGAACCCCGTGCTTTCGCTGGCCGAGGCGATTGACCAGCCGACGTGGGACTTGCTCACCGACGGCAACGCGCTCTGGGAAGGCCACACCGTCGTCACGCACGACGGCCAGCACGCCGCGCGCAGCGGTATGGTGAGCGACGGCCAAAGCTCGACGTTGCAAACGATCATTGATGGCCCGGGCGCGCTGCACTTCTGGTGGCGCGTGTCGTCGGAGACGAACGCGGACGTGCTGGTCTTCGCCGTGAACGGCCAGACGGCGGCGCTGATCTCCGGCGAATCCGACTGGCAGGAAATCACCGTCGCGCTGTCGGCGGGACCGCAGTTTGTGGACTGGACGTATTTCAAAAATGCCACCGGCACGGCGGGCACGGATCGCGGCTGGCTGGATCAAGTCAGCTTCACGCCGGACGGCGCCTTCGCGCCCGCGCCGAAAGTCCTGGCGACCGGAGCCATCACGCCGCGCCTGTCCATTTTGGCAAACGCCGTGCGCCTCGAATGGACCGCGCAGACCCGCAAGAGCTACGAGGTTTTTTACAAGGACGATCTGGCCGATGCCGAATGGACGCGGCTCGACGGCGAGGTGCTGGCGAAGTGGAGCGAGGTGGACGGCAAGGTGCGCTCGGATGTTTATCACGCCACCGTGGAAGACCTGCCCGCCGGACGCACGCGGTTTTATCAAATCCTGGAATACTGATTCATGAAGTGGTTGGAGAACGGTTGGAAAATGGGCGCGGTGCTGATGGTCCTGTTGTTGATGTCAACGAGCCACGCGGCAAGTCGCGTCGTCCGCGTCGAAGGAACGACCCTGGCACCCGGCGAGACGAAGCGCGTGCGCGTGGTGCTGGAAAGTCTGGGCGATGAAAAGGCGCTCGGCTTCAACCTCGGTTACAACCCGGCGGTGCTGCGGTTCGTGAATGCGGCGGCGGGCGCGGACTCCGTGACCGTGGGCGCGGCGCTCAGTTCGAATCCCAACCAGACCAACCTCGGACGCCTTGGCGTGACCCTGAGCCTCGACTTGTTCACCACGAACACTTTTCCCGCCGGCACGAACTTCATCGCCGACATCTTCTTCACGCCGGCGGCGGGCGTGACCGGCGGCGTGAGCGCCATCACCTTCACGAACGAGCCGGGCGTCACGGAAATTTCTGATCCGAATGCCAGCGAGCTGTCCGCCACCTACGTCGGTTCCAGCGTGTCCGTGGTTTTGCAGTGCGGTTTTTCTCTCGGTTCCAGCGCGGCGAATTTCTCCGATACCGGCGGCGGCGTTTTCGTGAGCCTCACCGCCAGCAACGCCGTCTGCGCGTGGACGCTGGTCAACACGAACCCGTGGATCACCATCACCTCCGCCACGAACGGCACGGGCAGCGCCACGGTGAATTTTCTCGTGGACGCGAATCCCAACCTGACTGGTCGCACCGGCGCGGTGGCCATCGCCGGACAGACTTTCACCGTCACACAATCGGGAATCACCTGCACTTACGCGCTCACGCCCACGAATGCGGCCCACAGTTCCGCCGGCGGCACCGGCTCCGTGAGCATCGTCACCGGCGCGAGCTGCGCGTGGACCGTGCGGACCACGAATGATTGGATTCAATTCACCTCGCCGACGAACGGCATCGGCCACGGGAGTTTCAACTACACCCTGCTCGCCAACTTGAACACCGCCCGCACCGGCACCGTGACGGTCGCCGGACAGTCGCTGCTCGTGACGCAAGCCGCTTACACCGGCGGATTTGTTTTCTCCTCCATCAACGCCAGCGTACCGGGGAACATTTCCCTCACCGTCACGGGCGGCCCGCTCGGCGTCTGGTCGCTGGAAATTTCCGGCGACCTTACGAACTGGTCGTCCTTCGCCAGCCTCACGAACGCCACGGGCCGCGTGGACTTCGCCACGCCCGCGCCGGTGAGCAACCGCTTCTACCGCGCGATTCTGCCCTAGTCCGAATGGCGGCATTGTTCGCGGCCTCCGGTTCGTGCTTCACTGCGCCCGTGCGGAAACGAAAAGTAATTCCCATCGCGCTCACCATCGCCGGCTCGGACAGCGGGGGCGGCGCAGGCGCGCAGGCGGACCTGAAGGCGTTCACCGCACTCGGCGTGCATGGGACGTGCGCCCTGACCTGCCTCACGGCGCAGAACCCCCGGCGCGTCACCGGCATCGAGGCGTGTTCTCCGAAGATGCTGCGCGCGCAAATCGAGGCCGTTTTGACAGAACTGCCGCCGCGCGCGGCCAAGACCGGAATGCTCTTCTCCGCCGCGCTGATTCGCGAGGTCGCGCGCGCCTGGCGCGGGCGCCCATGTCCGCTGGTCGTGGACCCGGTGATGGTGGCGACGAGCGGCGCGCAGTTGCTCCAACCGGACGCCATCCGCGCGCTGACGGAAAAATTATTTCCACTCGCAGCGCTCATTACGCCGAACGTCCCCGAGGCGGAGGCGCTGCTCGGGGTGAAGATTCAATCACCGGAAGAATTGCGCGCCGCCGCCCGCCGTCTGCACGCGCGCTTCGGCGTGGCAGCGTTGGTGAAAGGCGGCCACCTGCGCGGCGGGCGCGAGTCCGTGGACATTTTTTTTGATGGCGTGAACGAGTGGCTGTTGAGCAGTCCGCGCGTGTCTGGGGTGAAAACGCATGGCACGGGCTGCACCTTTTCCGCCGCCATCGCCGCGCATCTGGCGCGCGGAGAAAAACTGCCGCGCGCGGTGGAACTGGCGAAGCGCTACGTCACGAACGCGATCCGGAACACCCGCCGGGCCGGCGGTCACGATGTGCTCGGACCAGGGTGAGCAGGAAAAAGTCCGACGACGCGTGCCGCTTCAGGCCACCGACTTGAAATCCGGGCCGGAGAGCACGCGGATTTCTTGCTGTGGGAAGGGAATGGAAATGTTCGCCGCGCGCAACGCCTCGAGGACGGCCTTGTTCACCTCGATCTGCATCGCCCCGAAGTCCGCCAGCGCGGCCCACGGCTTGATCGCGAGCACCACGGCGGAGTCGCCGAGCTTCTCGGTGCCGATGATGGGCGCAGGACTTTTCAGCACGCGCGGATTCGCGTCGAGCACGCGGCTGATGATTTCGAGCGCGCGGTTCAAATCCGTGTCATAGGCCACGCCCACGTTGAGATTGGCCTGCCGGAGTTTGCCGTAGTTGTGAATGATCTCGCCGACGATTTTCCGGTTCGGCACCACCACGCGCGAGAGGTCGGGATGAATCAGCGTGGTCGAGAACAGTTCAATCTGATCGACCTGCCCATGCGCGCCCGCGATCTCGATGTATTCGCCAACGCGAAAACTTTTCACGAAAATGATCGTCAGGCCCGCGACCAGATTACTGAGCACGCCCTGCATCGCGAGTCCGATGCCCACGCCAATCACGCCCAGGCCGGCGAGGAGCGGCAGGAGTTTGATTTCCAGATTATCCGCGATGACCAGCAGCGTCAGCGCGAGGACGAGCAGCTTGACCAGACGCACCAGGATCATGCGAACAGGCGGTTCCATCTCGCGCTTTTGCAGCTGCCGCATCGTGCCCCGGCCGACCCATCGCGCCACGACGACGCCAATCACGAGCATGACCAGCGCCGTCAAAACCTTCGGCCCATAGTCTATCGTCTTCCGGGCAATGAGATCCTGATTGGCATCAATGGTTTGCTTGATTTTATCAAAGGCGGCTTTGGCATTTACGGCGGCGAACATCATGGCCGCGAATTTGCAAATCAGCCCGACGAGTGGCAAGCGGTGTTTTCTGGGGTCGACCCGCGGCGTCGAGCTTGGGAATCAGTCTGAACATTTCGGTTGCTCCCAGATATCCGCAGGACGCGCGTGATCCATTTGCGTTCACGCCCCGAAGCTCGCCGTCGTCCCGTCTTTTGCTAACCTTGCCCCGTGCTGACACGAATTCTTCTCACGGCGCTGGCCTTCGCGTTCTGCGGCTGCGTCTCCTCCGAACGCGCCTCACGTCGCTACGAATACACGCGCCCGCAGATGGGCCTGCCCTTCCGCATCGTGCTCTACGCGCCGGACAAAACTTCCGCTGACGCGGCGGCGGAAGCGGCTTACGCGCGCATCCAACAGCTCAACGACATCCTCAGTGACTACGACACGGACAGCGAATTGAGCCGACTGTCGCAGACCTCCGGCTCGGGCCGCGCGGTGCCGGTGGGCGCGGATTTGTGGCACATGCTGGAACTCTCGCAGCAAGTCGCGCGGGAGACGGACGGCGCGTTCGACATCACCTGCGGCCCCGTGATCAGTTTATGGCGCAAGGCACGGCGCGAAAAACAGCTTCCCGGTCCGGCGAAACTCACCGAGGCGTTGCGCGCCGTCGGCTACGAGAAGTTGCGGCTCGATCCCAAGAACCACACGGCGGAATTGCTCGTGCCGTACATGCGGCTGGATTTGGGTTCGCTTGCGAAACCCTACGCCGTGGATGAGGCGCTGCGCGTGTTGCGGGACCACGGCATTCGCGCCGCGCTGGTTGCCGGATCGGGTGACATGGCGGTGAGCGAAGCGCCGCCCGGCCAACGCGGTTGGCGCATTGAACTCGCGCCGCTCGACGCCACGAACGCGCCCGCGACGGAGTTCGTGCTGCTGCGAAATCAGGCTCTCGCGACGAGCGGCGATCTTTTTCAACACGTCGAAATCAACGGCGTGCGCTACTCGCACATCGTGAACCCGCGCACGGGCATGGGCCTGACGGATCATAGCCTAGTCGTGGTCATCGCGAAGGATTGTCAGACGGCGAACTCTGTTTCTACGAGCGCCGGCCTGCTCGGTCCGGAACGCGCGCTGAACTACGCCGGAGCGAAGGGCGTGTGCGCGCGCATCACGCGCCAGCCGGCGGAGCGAATCGAAGTGCGCGAGTCGGAGTGTTTCCGAACATTTCTCACGCGGTGATGACGGAGCGCGGACCGCCGAGTCCGCGCGATCCAATGACTGCGAAAAATGTCCGCCCATTGACAAGCGCAGGAACACGCGGACTCGGCGGTCCGCGTTCCAAAAACAAAACCCGCGCCTCGTTCCCAAGGCGCGGGTTGGTAGATTCCTGTGAGCCAGTCGGCTTACACTTGATCCACGCGGGTCTTGCCGGGGACGGGCAGTTGATACAGGCCGTCGGGCCCGGGCTTGGTCGGCGTCTCCGAATCCCACGAGAGATTCTTCGGCATCGTATCGAGCTTGGAATTCATGGCCTGTTCCCACGTCACTTCCTTGCCGGTGTAAGTGGACATGCGCCCGAGGATCGCCGTGAGCGTGCTGTGAGCACCGTTGAAGGCTTCGTTGTAGGGCTTGTCGTTGCGGATGGCATCGAACCAGTCGTCGTGCTCCTGCTGATACGGATCTTTCGTGCGGCCTTGGAAACGCCACGGCGTCGCGCCGGTGATTTCGTTGCGCTCGAAGTTGCTCTTGCCCTTGGTGCCGATGGCGGATTGCGACACATCATTCCAACAGCCGAGCTGATGGCGGCATTGGCTGAAGCAAACCGAGCCGTCGGGATACGTGTACTCGACGACGTGGTGGTCGAAGATTTCGCCGTAGTCCGGTCCCTTGCGGGTTTCGCAGCCGCCGTTGCCGCGGGCGCTCACGGGCGGGCCGCCCTTGAGCCAGTTGATCATGTCGAGGTTGTGGATGTGCTGCTCGTTGATGTGGTCGCCGCAAAGCCAGACGAAGTAATACCAATTGCGCATCTGATACTCCATTTCGGTGAGCTTGCGTCCGGCTTTGGCTTCGAGGTCCGCGCGCTTTTGCACCCAGGGCGTGTTGCCGTTCCAGTAGGCCCGCATCGCGACGATGTCGCCGATTTGTCCGTCCTGCAAACGCTTCACGCATTCGATGTGACCCGCGTGATGATGGCGCTGAAGACCGACGCCGACTTTCAGATTCTTCTTCTTCGCCTCTTCCGCCGCCGCGAGAAATTTGCGCACGCCCGCGCCATCCACGGCCACGGGTTTCTCGGTGAAGACGTGTTTGCCCTGGCGCACCGCTTCCTCGAACTGCATGGGGCGGAAGCCGGGCGGCGTGGCGAGAATCACCACGTCGGCCAGCGCGATGGCCTGCTTGTAAGCATCGAAGCCCACGAACTTGTGGTCTTCCGGCACTTCGACTTTGTCTTTGTGCTGCTGGGCGAGGCCTTTGAGACTGCCGTCCATCTTGTCCCTGTGCACGTCCGCGACGGCGACGAGCTTCACACTCTCGCTGGTGCTGAGGGCTTGGTTGGCCGCGCCGGAACCGCGACCGCCGCAACCGACGAGCGCGACCTTGAGCGTGTCGCCGGGCGAGACCGCGCCGAAGGCGAAGCGTTCAATGGGCAGCGCGCTGAGCGCAGCGGCACCGGCGACAGTTTTGGAAGCACTGGAGAGAAAACTCCGGCGCGTGAAAGCCTGGGAGGCTGTAATGATTTTATGCATAAGCTATGGGTTAAAACGCTTTTGTCAGACGCCCGAAAGGCGCGGCGCTATTCATGCGTCGTGGAAATCGGGAGACGCCGGAGCGTGGCGATTCGATTTCGCGATGTCCAGTCCGGCGTGGGCGAACGCTGGCGCCGGGCCCGAGGCGCGCCGATGGCAACTGCGATGGCCAGCCGCCGTTCGATGGTGGTCAGGGGCCAACCCTACGACGAAGCCAAAGCCTTCGACAGCACTCCGGCCAAACCGCCCGATGCCTCCAGAACCTCGCCGCCGCCCTGAACTGCCAACTCGTCCCCACCCCATGAAATCAAGGGCTTATGCGGCTAGTTTGTCAGGAGGCCGTTGTGTGATGCTTCTTCCGGGCATACCTAATCAATGAAAACGCCGCTGCCGTAATCATCGTCCCGACGAACGCTGGGATGCATCCGTAAAAAACGATCCATAATCGCGCGAGTCGCTCATGAGCGTCGCTTCGCGTCTCTCCGATGGCTCGCGAAATGGGTAAGCCAATAAACCAGAAAAAAAGAGCGAGCGTGAGCCACGTCACCACTGTGCTGATGAAAACGCGGGTAATAAGAGCACCGATGCCCGGTTTCAAACGGGGGAGAAAAACCAAAACCGGAACACCGAACATGAGGGTGATCGATGTGATGTTTCGAATCATGGAGAGCGACGCGTGCATAGCGGCCTAACATGTGATTAGCCCGAACGTCTTCTGGCGTGGGTTCTGGATATTCCGGGGCGGCATGGGGGGGAGTAGAACCTTTTTCCAGAATCGCACGCAAGTTTCTCTTGGCCCGGCTCCCGGCTTCGGAGCGGCGCGGGGGGACGCCGGGGCGTTCTGAGTTCACGCCGGAGGGGTCCGCAGCGGTTCCCGGAGGCTCCGCAGGGCGCTACCCCAAAGGGGTTGTCTCACCAAAGCCCAGGGTTGCGACGGAGGCGCTACCCTGGGTCGTGCGTCAGAATGGTGACAACCCTGTAAGGGTTGCCTCACCCCTCGGCGACCCGCGAGACAACCCTTTCAGGGTTGAAGAATCATTTTCCGACCGTCCCCCAGGGTAGCTCCTGCGTCGCAACCCTGGGCTTCGGTGCGGCAACCCCTTTGGGGTTGGGAAGGGGCGCGGCCCGGTGCGAGCACCCGCCACTCCACCTGACCCTTCCCCTATTTCTGCTTTCTGCTTTCTGCTCTCTGCTCTACGGTCCCTCCACATGTTTGACCCGATTCGCGCCCAGATCGACGCCACCGCCGCCAAGACGGCCCAGTTGCGGAGGTTTCTTTGACGTCGCCAGCGCGCAGAAACGCCTGAGCGAACTGGAGTCGCTGATGAGCGCGGAGTCCTTCTGGAACCAGCGCGAGCAGGCCCAGAAGCTGGTGGACGAGGGGACCCGCCTCCGCAAACGCATCGACCCGCTGCTCTCCGCCGAGAAGGTGGTCGAGGATTTCCGCGTGATGGTGGAACTCGCCGAGTCCGAACCCGTCGCCCAACAACTCCCTTACCTCCAGGAACTCGAACGCGATCTCGCGCGGCTGGATCGGGACTTGGAGGCGCTGGAGTTGAAGGTCTTTCTCAACGGGCCGCATGACGCGCGCAACGCCATCTTCAGCATCCAGGCCGGCGCGGGCGGCACGGAGGCGCAGGACTGGGCGGAGATGCTCTCGCGGATGTACGGGCGGTGGTTTGACTCGCGGGGCTGGAAGTGGGAGGTGACGGATGCGTTGCAGGGGGATTCAGCGGGGCTGAAGAGCGTGACGTTCCGCGTGGAGGGGGAGAACGCGTATGGCTTCGCCAAAGCCGAACGCGGGGTGCATCGGCTCGTCCGCATTTCGCCGTTCGATTCCAATGACCGGCGGCACACGAGTTTCGCCAGCGTGGATGTGATCGCGGAGTTGAGCGACATCATGGAGACGGACATCGTAATCCCGAAGGTCGAGATTCGGCGGGACACGTATCGCTCCGGCGGCAAGGGCGGCCAGAACGTGAACAAGGTGGAGACGGCCGTGCGCTTGACCCACATCCCGACCGGCCTCGTCGCCGCGTCGCAAGCCCAGCGCAGCCAGGTGCAGAACGAGGCCACCGCGATGGCCATGCTCATCTCGAAGCTCTACGCGCTGAAGCTCGACGAAGCGAAGGGCGACATGGAGCGATTCTACGGCGACAAAGGCAGCGTGAGCTGGGGCAACCAGATTCGCAGCTACGTGTTCCAGCCGTATCGCATGGTGAAGGATCTGCGCACCGGCGTGCAGACCAGCGACGTGCAGGGCGTGATGGACGGGGCGTTGGACCCTTATGTGAACGGCTGGCTGCGGGCTGGTTGCCCGCTGAAACGCATCCCGGGATTGAAGGATGAGGAGGATTAGGAACCGCCGGCGGCGAACGGGCGAACGGCCGGAAATTTTAAGGACGAGTTGGGATTGGACCGATGAACGTGAAAACGCGAGTTGATTCAACGCCGAGAACACAAAGAACACAAAATCAGAGGTTTGGCACACCGGAGTGCAATTTTGAATTCCCCCCTCATTAGAGAGTCGCGGGTCCTGAATTTCTCGGTCGTCGCTTTTTCACGCTGTGTTCTTTGTGTTCTTTGAGGTTACTTCCAATTCAGGTTTCTAGGATGAACATTCTCGACACCATCGTGGCGCAGAAGCGGATCGAAGTGGCCCGGCTGCCGGCGG
>JAYVQC010000088.1:0-8294 GCA_043757045.1 Akkermansia sp.
CGCCGGGGTGAGGCTCCAGACAGTTCCACACGCCTCCTCCGCTGCTGGCCCGGCGCGCGCGGAGCGACGACGCCCCACCCACGCCCGGAGCTGATCAAGAACGGTGTCCAGATGCCCTCGCAGCACTTTGGCCGTTCGCATCACCCGAACAAATCCATCTGCGGCGTGGGCGTGAGTTGCTTGAGTTTGTCGCGCTCGCGCTGCGGGGCGGCGCGGCGGACGTTGCCTTCGGGCGTGAGTTCGGAATCTTCGAGGTTGCGGAGAATTTCTTTCGCGCGCTCCAACACCGGCTTCGGCACGCCGGCGAGGCGCGCGACTTGGATGCCGTAGCTCTTGTCCGTGCCGCCCTCCACGATCTTGCGGAGGAAGACGATCTGATCGTTCCACTCGCGCACGGCGACGTTGAAATTTTTCAGGCGCGGCAGACGCGCGGCCAGTTCGGTGAGTTCGTGATAGTGCGTGGCGAACAGTGTCTTCGCACCGACCTGATTGTGCAGATGCTCGACGATGCTCCACGCCAGCGACAAGCCGTCGAACGTGCTCGTGCCGCGGCCGATTTCATCCAGCACGATCAAGCTCCGCGCCGTGGCGTTGTTCAGGATGTTCGCGGTCTCGCTCATCTCGACCATGAAGGTGGACTGTCCGCGTGAAAGATCATCGCTCGCGCCGATGCGTGTGAAGATGCGGTCCACGAGATCGATACGCGCTTCCTTTGCGGGAACAAACGAACCCGTGTGCGCGAGCAAGGTGAGCAGCGCGACCTGCCGGATGTA
The DNA here is from genome assembly GCA_043757045.1 of Akkermansia sp. GTDB lineage: Bacteria > Verrucomicrobiota > Verrucomicrobiia > Limisphaerales > SIBH01 > JANNGC01. The sequence goes on from JAYVQC010000088.1 coordinate 774, forward strand.
AGTGGATTTGCCCGCCATGTTCGGCCCGGTGATGAGCGCGATTTGCGGTGCAACGCTCGAAGCCATTGCTCCCCCGTTTAACTCCACATCATTCGGCACGAAGCGCTCATCCACCACGCTCTGTTCGAGCACCGGATGCCGCCCGTCACGAATCACCAGCACGCCCTCGTCGCTCACTCGAGGACGAACGTAATCAAACAACCGCGCCGTTTCCGCAAAACTCGCCAGCACGTCCAGTTGCGCCAAGGCCTGCGCGGTCTGCTGCATGGCCTTCAAGTTCCCCAACACCTCCTCGCGCACGCGCTGGAACAGTTCGTATTCCAGCTTCACGCTGCGCTCTTCCGCGCCGAGGATTTTTCCCTCCATCGCCTTCAGTTCCGGCGTGATGAACCGCTCGCCGTTGGCGATGGTCTGCTTGCGCGTGTAATGCGCCGGCACCTTGTCGAGGTTCGACTTCGTGACCTCGATGTAATAGCCGAACACGGAATTGAACCGCACCTTCAGCGATGTGATGCCCGTGTTCGCGATTTCGTCCTGCTGAAGTTTCGCGATCCAATCCGTCCCGTCGCGCCGCGCGTTGTGCAGTTCGTCGAGCGATGTGTCGAAGCCGGTGCGGATCAATCCACCTTCCTTCACCGCGAGCGGCGGCTCGTCCACGATGGCGCGCGCGATCAACTCGACGACATGGGGCAGCGCCGTGGTCAGCGTGAGCAGTTCTGAGAGAGCATTCGCAGGTTTGACGCTCCCCGCCTCCTCGCGTAGCGTCTCGCCCGACCCGTCTTGCGGTGGGGGGAGCTGTGTCGTCCCCGCCGACTCCGGTTCTGCCGGAGCGCTGGCAACGTCCATCGTCCTGCCAGCCTGAGCCGGGTCCTTTTTTTCAAACGCCGTCAGCAGCCAGCGCTTGGGATTTCCCTTCCAGTTCAGCCGGATGAGCGCGTGATAATGCTCCGAGTCCAACTGCACGCTATTCGCTGTGATCCCCGTGACCGACATCGCCAGCAACAACGCCGGCAAATCCTCCAGCACCTCCGGGTGATACGCGACGAGCTTGGCCAGCCCGTAGCCGCGCCCCGGCGTCGTTCCGATGTCGCCCCAGATCAAATCAATCTCGCCGACCTGCGGATGAAACAATGCGCCGAGAGCTTCGCCGGTTTTCAATTGCTGCAACCACGCGACAGCCTCGCGTCCGCGTCCGCGAAATTGATCGAACATCGGGCCATGATCCCCGTGACCGCACGGCTCGGGCGCGGCCTCCTCGCGCAAGAAAATGGAACTTTCGCCCGCGGCCATCGCCAGCGTGCGAAGCGTCTGTTGCAACCTCGGCACCTGCTCCAGCCCCACGCGCAGCGCCTGCAAGTCACGCCCGTTCCCGCTGCCCAGACTCAGCCTCCCAATCGTCCGCTCCAAATCGCGCACCTCCGCGAGCTGCGCGCGCAACGCCTCCAGCGTCGCCGCATCTGCCAGAAAACTTTGCACCGCCTCCTGCCGCCGCGTGATATCCGCCACGTTCGAGAGCGGCTGCGAAAGCCAGTCGCGCAGACACCGCGCGCCCATTGGCGTCACGGTTTTGTGCAGCGCGCCGTAGAGCGTGGCGTTTCGCGGCGCGTCTTTGTGGACGGGTTCGAGGATCTCCAGATGCCGCAGCGTGGTCGTGTCCAGCTTGAGGAAAGAACTCGTCTCGTAAAACGAACACGACGTCAGATGCGCCAGGTCGCGCCGCAAATGTTGCGTGAGATAATGCAGCACCGCGCCCGCCGCGCCGACCGCCGCATGACGGTTCCTCAGCCCGAACCCGTCCAGCGACGCCACCTTGAAATGTTCCCGCACCGTGAACACCGCCGTCTCCGGCGCGAACACCCAGTCGTCATACGGTTGCAACGCGCGGCACACCGGCGCGAGCAACGCCGCCAGCGCGCCGTCTTCCGCTGGCAACACAATCTCCGCCGGGCGCAGGCGATCCATCTCCGCGAGCAACGCCGCCTCGCCCACGCACTCGGTCGTTTTGAAGCCGCCTGTCGTGAGATCAACAACGGCAAGACCGTAGCGTGCCGCCAGCGTCTCGCTGGCGTTCGGCGCGGAAGCACCGGCCAGCGGGACGCTGGCGGCACGCTGTTTCCCGCCCGGTGCCACCGCCACCAGATAATTATTCCGCTCCGCCTGCAGCATCCGCTCGTCGAAATGCGTGCCGGGGGAAAGAATCTGCGTCACCGCGCGCTCGACGAGCTGGCCGGGGCGCGCCTCCTCCGTCTGCTCGCAGAGCGCCACCTTCTTGCCCGCGCGCAAGAGCCGCCCGATGTAGCTCTGGAGCGCGTGATGCGGGATGCCGCACATGGGCACCACCCCGCGCTTGGTCAGCGACACGTTGAGCAACTGCGCGCCGATCTGCGCGTCCTCGAAAAACATTTCGTAGAAGTCCCCGAGGCGGAAGAACAGCAGCGCATCCTTCGGCAGTTCGCCCTTGATGCGGCGGTACTGCGCCATCATCGGCGTGAGCTGTGGTTCGGGTGACGACATGTTGCGCGAAAACGAGGTTCAAGGTTCAACCGCTCCGTGTTCAAGGTTCAAAGTTCCGAACCTGCATCCTTGCAGCTCGCGCCGGCAAAAAATGCGACGCAGATCCTCTCGGCTGGCCGTTCTCTCACAGCAGGGTGCCGTGCAAGAACAGGTAGGCGACGCTGAAATAAATCACGAGACCCGTGACATCCACGAGCGTAGCCACAAACGGTGCTGATGATACGGCGGGATCAAAACCCACCCGGCGCAACACAAACGGCAGCATCGCCCCGACTAGGCTTCCGAAGAGCACCACGCCGATCAGACTGCACGACACCGCCATCATGATCAGACCGTAGTGGATGCCGTAATCCTTCCAGCCCAGTTGCTGCCAGAGAAGGATGCGCACCGTGCCCACCGTCGCGAGCACGAGGCCGAGCGCCAGACCGGAAACCATTTCCCGGAGAAACACCCGCCACCAGTCCCGCAACTTCACGTCCCCCAAAGCGAGCGAACGGATGATCAGCGACGTGGCCTGCGAGCCGGAATTGCCGCCGCTCGAAATGATCAGCGGGATGAAGAGCGACAGCACCACCGCCTTCTCAATTTCGCCTTCGAAGTATCCCATCGCCGAGGCGGTGAGCGTTTCGCCGAGAAACAACACCGACAGCCACGTCGCGCGTTTCTTGATCATCGAGAGCAGGTTCGTTTGCAGATACGGCGTGTTCAGCGTCTCCATGCCGCCCAGCCGTTGCATCTCCTGCGTCGCTTTGCGCTCGGCGAGGTCCAGCACGTCATCCACCGTCACCACCCCGACCAGCACGCCCTGCGAATCCACGACCGGCAGCACCGTCCGGTCATACTTGCGGAAGAGCGCCACCACCTCGTGCTTGTCGTCCGTCACCTTCAACGACACGAAATGCTGGTCGCGCATCTCACTCACGCGCGTGGTCAGCGGGCGCAACAGAAATTCCCGGATACGCACGTCATCCAGCAACCGGCCCCGGTCATCCACGATGTAAAGCACGTTCAGAGTTTCGCTGTCCTGCCCGTGTTGCCGGACGTGATCGAGCACCTGCTGCACCGTCCACTCCTCCTGAATGGCGATGAAGTCCGGCGTCATCAGGCGGCCCACGCTGTGCTCGGGATAATTCAGCAGCGTCTGCGCGATGACCCGCTCCTGCGGGGCCAGCAACTTCAACAGGCGCGTGACCACCGGGGCCGGCAACTCCTCCAGCAACGCCGTGCGATCATCCGCCGCCATCTCGTTCAAGATGTGGATGAGTTCCTCCTGGCCGAGCGCCTGCACCAGTTCCTCCTGCGTGGCGAGCGAGAGATACTCGAAGACATCGGCGGCCAGTTGCTTGGGCAGAATGCGCAGCAGCAGCGCCTTGTCCGCCGCGCTCAGGTCCGTGAGAATTTCTGCGATGTCCGGCGCGGCGAACTGGCAGAGCACCTCGCGCAAGGCCGTGAAATTGCGCGCCTCGATGTAGGCTTGGAGTTCCGGGCCGAGCAATTTCCCAATCATGACCGCGACGCTAGGGGAGAGACCGCGCCACCGTCAAACGCCCGGGACGCGAAACGACCGTGGAGTGGTCCGCAGCGGTTCGGGTGACGACATGTTGCGCGGCGCGGAGGTTCCGCGTTCCGCCGCCGCCAGTTCAAGATTCATTCGCAAGCTGAATTCGTGCTTCCCAAAACTCAGGGTGGGAGGTTACGAATAGTGTCGCTCCAAAGAAAGGGACTGCTGCTATGAAAACTCTTCGTCTGCTGGTCAAAAGCCTCACCATCGGCTCGCTTGCTTCGACCCTCGCCGCCCATGCGGCGGCTCCGAGCGCAACGACGTTGAACGCCAGCAACATCACCACCGGCGGGGCCACGCTCTCGGCCTCTGTCAATCCGCACTCGGCCACGACGCGGGTGTATTTCCAGTGGGGGCTGACGACGAATTTTGGCAACTACACGGCCACGCAGAACATCGGCAGCGGCAGCAGCGCGCTGCTGGTCCAGACGCCGCTGACCGGTCTCGCGGCCTTCACGAGCTATTATTTCCGAGTGGTGGCAAGCAATTCGAGCGGCATCGTGACCGGCACCAACGCCACGTTCACGACCGCAAACATCCCGCCGCAGGTTGGGAGCAGCGCGCTCAGCGTCTTGTCGTCCACCAGCGCGCGGTTTTACACCGGTATGAATTCTTATGGATCTCCTTCCGTGGCCTTCTGGCAGTGGGGGTTGACCGCCAGTTATGGAAACACCACGCCCACGCAGGTTTTTAGCAATGCCGTGTTTGAGGCCATCGAGGCAAGCGGACCGGTTGTTGGTCTCGCGCCTTCCACCCCCTATCACTTCCGGGGCGTGGCCTCGAACCAGTGGGGCATTACTTACGGGCCGGACGCCGTGTTCACCACGGAACCGCCGGTCATCGCCACCACTCTTGAAGACAGCAACGTGGGACCGTTCAGTGCGACTCTGAATGGTCAGGCCTACTCTGCTCCGGGCGTGACCAGTGTATGGTACTTCCAATACGGCCTCATGCTTAACGGCGTGAATCAGCCGGGCGTCCAAACTCCGACCCAGCCATTCGGCAGCACTGGCGTCGTTCAGGTCGCTGCAACCATCACGAACCTGACTGATTCCCGGCAGTACTACTACCGCCTCGTGGTCGAAACCAACAGCGTGGTGGTCCTTGGCAACGATGGTCAATTCATCACCGGCTCCATGCCGGCGGACATCCAGATTTTGCGGGCGACCAACCTCACCGAAACCACGGCGAAAATGAAAGGCATCGTCACTCCCAACTCGATCAACGGAAGCATCACCGATTTCGCTTATCAATATGGGCTGACCACCAACTACGGACAGATCACCCTCATTCAGACCGGCCCACCGAACGGGTTTTCGTCCACCCTTCTCGAAACGACGGCCACCGGACTGGTTCCGGGCACGGTCTATCACTTCCGCATGAGGTTCAGAAGAATCAACACCGGAGAAGATTTCTACAGTGCGGACCAGGCCTGCAGCACTTTGCACATCCCTACCGTCACCATCCAGCCTGGCACGGTCACGAGCAACCTGGTCACGCTCAACTGCCTGGTGAATCCAAACGGCCTGCCTACCGGCGTCCATTTCGAGTGGGGGCCGACGGCCGCCTATGGCAACAGCACTTCCACGCAGGCGCTGGCCGCTGGTTCGGCCGCCGTTCCAGTCTCCCGAAGCATCGGCGGGCTCGCCGTGGGCCAGTATCATTTCCGTGTCGTCATAACTTCCCAGGACGGAATCGCTGCCACCGCCGACCAGATTTTCGCCGTCACGTCGCCGGAAGGCTTTGTGGTTTCCACCTGTTCGGACATCGAATTGCGTCAGGCCATCATCACAAACAACGTGGTGCGTTTTGACACCGATTGCGTCATCCACCTGACCAACACTTTGCAGGTTTTTTCCGATGTGACGATCGATGCCACCGGCCATTCCGTCGTGCTCAGCGGCGGCGGCAGCAACCGCCTGTTCAATGTCCACGCCGGCCGGAAGCTGCAATTGATCGGGGTTACCATCGCCAACGGCCGCGTCGCCGGAACGAATGCCAATCCTGGATCCTTTAGCGGAGCCACCTTTGGTTTCACGGGTGGATCCGCTGAAGGGGGCGGTGTTCTCGTTTCCAACGCCGCCTTCACGGCCCGCTCCTGTGTTTTTCAAAATTGCTCGGTGCAGGGAGGAAAGGGGGCCGATACCACATCACCTGTCCATGGCGGCTTCGCTGGTCTCGCTTCCGGCGCAGCCATCTATGGAACGAACTCGTCCATCACCCTCTTCGACTGCACATTTAAATACAACTCAGCCAACGCCGGATTCACCGGCACGACGTTTCGGCAAACGGGCGGCATTTTCGACCCTTCTGTGATCGGCGAGGCTTACGGCGGTGCCTTCGCCCACGTCGCCAGTACCGGCCGTTTCTCTCGCTGCACTCTGGCTGAAAACTTCGCTACCACGCAGGGCGGCGCCATCCATGCCCAATCAGGATGGCTCAACCTGACCAACTGCACCGCGACACTGAACTCTCTTTCGCCCGGGACCGCTAACAACGGTCGAGGTGGGGCGCTAGCCGCTTTGGGCGTGCCTGCGACCATTGAGAGCTGCACTGTGGCCAACAATCGCATCAGCAATGCCAAATCCACCTCTGAAGGCAGCGGCTGCTTTTTGAGCGGTGCTTCCGCCCAGATCAAAAATTCCATCCTGCAGGGCAACTCCATCAACTCAACCCCCATGAGCAACATCAGCGGCCCCATCACCGACCTCGGCCACAGCCTTTCCTCCGACGCCACCCCCGCGTGGACTTCCGGCACGAGCTTGAGCAACACCGATGCGCGCTTGCTCCCTCTCGCCAACAACGGCGGCCCGACCCCGACCATGGCCCTGCGCGTGGGCAGTCCCGCGTTGAATTTCGCCGACCCCGGCAATTTCCCGCCCACCGACCAGCGCGGCGTCCCCCGTCCGCAAGGCTCGGGCGCAGATGCCGGCGCGTGGGAAGGCGCGGGCGGCCCCGTGCAACTCTCCATCATCCGCGAGAACGCTACGACCAACCGTATCACCTGGCTCTCCGACACCGGCCTCACCTACCGTGTGGAAGCCGCCGGGGTGATGAGCAGTTGGAGCACCCTCGCCACCGGCGTGCCTGGCAATGGCGGCCCCGTGCAATTTCGCACCACCAACTCCGGCTTCCGCTACTTCCGCGTGGCCACGGAGCCGTGAGCGCGGCGCGCTCGCGGTCATGAGATAATCCCTCGCCATCGTCTTTCGCGATTGCGACGAGGTGCTTGGCTTCTTCGTGAGGAAATTCGGCTTTCCACTCGTGGAGGATTCGCCCGTGCCCGCCGACGCCGCGAGCCGAACTCAACGGTCGCGCTCAGGGACGGAAATTCCCGCGTGTGGAAGTCGGGTGCGATTGGAAGTGGCGGTCAAACCACGCAGGAGCGCGGCGTTCACGCCGCTTCACTATCGCTGGGCGGGAAGGCACTGGAAGTTCTGAAACCC
>JAYVQC010000089.1:0-8279 GCA_043757045.1 Akkermansia sp.
GTTTGGAGTGCGGTCGCTTTAGCGCCGCTTTTCCCCGCGCCGACATCATTCCAAATGCCGTGTTGCCAAAGCCCCTCCGTCTATCCAGTATCTTGGAAACAGTTCCGATAAACTAGAGATTCGATTCCGGTATGCAAGAAGTATTTCCGGTATAGCGAACTAAAATTTCATGAGCGCCAAACAGAAAAAAAAGACCGAAGCCGCCTCCACCGGACCCGCCGAAGCCATCAGCAAACACCTCGGCGCACGCGTGAAGCAATTGCGCGCTGAGCGCGGCTGGTCCTTGGAACAACTGGCCACGGCCAGCGGCGTGAGCCGGTCCATGTTGAGCCAGATCGAACGCGAGGAGGCCAACCCCACGCTGGCCGTCACGCTCCGCATCGCGCAGGCCTTCGCCATGAACCTCGGCGACCTCATCGAGATGCCCGGCGCGACTTCCGCCGTCTCGGTCATTCGCGCAGAAGACCACGCGTTCCACTACCGCTCGGACAAGTTCTGCCGCATCCGCACGCTCTCTCCGCTCAAGCTGGAAAAGGACGTGGAGTTTTACGAAGTGCAGTTGCAACCCGGTGGCGCGCTCCGCAGCGCGGCGCACTTTGCCGGCACGCGTGAATTTCTCACCGTGCAAAAAGGCCAGGTGCGTGTGGAATCAGCCGCCGACCAGGAGACGCTCAATCCCGGTGACTCGGCCAGCTACCGCGCCGACGTGCCGCACGCCATCGTCAACACCGGCAAGGGCGAGGCCGTGATTTTCCTTGTGGACATTTATCGGTAGCAGAATGCGCTGATTTTCTGGTTTCGCTTTTTGCGATTGATGGTTTCATCGCGTCCATGCGTTCCACCATATGGCTGTGCGGTTTGTTGTCCACGATCGCGTTGTTCGCCGACGGTCCGGCGGACAATGTGGTCGAGAAAGTCCGTCTCGTGCCGCCGCCGGGCGCGAAGATTTCTCGTGAGGTGCGGGCGGAACTGCTCGACGGCGCTGGTGCGCTCAACGCCGAGATCGAAAAGTTGCGCGGCGAGTTCAAAGGCAAATCCAACGCGCTCGCGCTGCTGCCGGACATCCAAATCTTCGAGAAGGCCGTGCGCTGGGCGGTGCAATACGACGAGATTTTCAACCCCACGAATGAAGTCCGCGACGCGCGCACCTTGCTCAAGCAAGGGATGGAACGCGTGGTGCAGTTGCGTGAGGGGCAGCCCGCGTGGGTCTCGGCCACTGGACTCGTGGTGCGCGGTTACGTGTCGGTGCTAGATGGCTCGGTGCAGCCGTACGGGCTGGTGGTGCCGGCGAGTTATACGCCGAACTCACCCCACGAGTGGCGGCTGGATTTCTGGTTTCACGGACGTGGCGAGACGTTGAGTGAACTGAGTTTTCTTTCAGGACGCATGAAGTCCAACGGCGACTTTACGCCGCGCAACGCCATTGTGCTGCACACTTACAGCCGCTTCTGCAACGGCCAGAAGCTCGCGGGCGAGAGCGACGTCTTCGAGGCGCTGGCGGACGTGCAGAAGCGTTACGCGATTGATGAGAACAGGATCGTGATTCGCGGTTTCTCGCTCGGTGGCGCGGCGGCCTGGCACATCGCGGCGCATTATCCGGGACGCTGGGCGGCGGCGGCACCGGGCGCGGGCTTTTCCGAAACGGCGGATTTCTTGAAAGTATTCCAGAACGAGAAAGTTCAACCGACTTGGTACGAGCAGGCTCTCTGGCATCAATACGACGCCACAGATTACGCGCTGAACTTTTTCAACCTCCCGCTCGTCGCCTACAGCGGCGAGATTGACGGACAGAAACAAGCCGCCGACATGATGGCGAAAGCGATGCGCGCCGAGGGACTGGAACTCACGCACATCATCGGGCCGGGAACGAAGCACGCGTATCATCCAGTGGCGAAGCAGGAAATCAGCCGGCGCATTGATCGCATCGTGGAGGCGGGGCGCGATCCGTTGCCGAAGGAGATTCGCTTCACGACCTGGACGCTGCGCTACAACAATTCCGCGTGGCTGACCGTGGACGCGCTGGAGCAGCACTGGAAACGGGCGCGGGTGAGCGCGTCCATCCTCGCGGGCAACACCGTGCGCGTGGATGCGGAGAACGTGGCCGCGCTGAGTCTCGCGATGCCGTCGGGACTCGCGCCCTTCGATCCGCGTGAAGCGGTGAAGGTGATTCTCAATGGCAAAGAACTGGCGGGGCCGAAGCCGGGATCGGATCGTTCGTGGGAGGCGAAGTTCAATCTCGCCGACGGCCGATGGCTGGCCGGGTCGTTGCCGGAAAACACCTTGCGCAAACGCCACGCGCTGCAAGGCCCGATTGATGACGCCTTCATGCAGAGCTTCCTCGTGGTGCGTCCGACGGGAAAATCTTCCAACGAAAAAGTCAGTGCGTGGGTCGCCAGCGAGATGGCGCACTTCACGAACGAATGGCGGCGGCACTTCCGCGGCGACACGCGCGTTAAAGACGATACGGCCGTGACGACCAACGACCTCGCGGCGCACAGTTTGATTCTCTGGGGCGACGCGGAGAGCAATCAGTTGCTGGCTAAATTGCAGGACAAGCTGCCGGTGTCCTGGACCGCGCAGAACGTGACCGTGGGCACGAAAACTTATCCGTCGGCGAACCATGTGCCGCTGCTGATTCATCCGAACCCGCTGAACCCGGCGCGCTACGTGGTGCTGAACAGCGGCGTCACCTTCCGCGAATACGACTACCTGAACAACGCGCGCCAGGTGCCGAAGCTGCCGGACTGGGCCGTGGTGGACGTGAACACGCCGCCGAACTCGCGCTGGCCGGGCAAAGTGGTGGACGCGGGATTCTTCGGTGAGAAGTGGGAGTTGCAATCTACCCCGTAGCGGCGTCTCGGCAGAGCGCCGCCAACTGAAACCAATATGACGGCGCTCTCCCGAGACGCCGCTACGAGCGACGCGGAGCCTTGCTCACACCGTAAGGATTTCCTTCTCCTTCGCCATGAGGTGGGAATCTATTTTCCCGATGTAGGCGTCGGTCAGCTTCTGCACTTCGGCGTTGGCGTTCTCCACGTCTTCCTCGGAGACACCGCCGTTCTTCGACTCCTTCTTGATCCCTTCCATCGCGTCGCGGCGGACGTGGCGGATGGCGACGCGACCGTCCTCGGACATCTTGCGCGCGATCTTCACCATCTCCTGACGGCGCTCGGTGCTGAGGTCGGGCAGGACGATGCGGATCAGTTTGCCCTGCACGGTGGGGTTGATGCCGATGTTGGCCTTCTGAATCGCCTTCTCGATGGCTCCCGTGGTGCTGGCGTCCCACGGCTGGATGAGAATCATGCGCGACTCCGGCGTGGTGATGCCGGCCAGCTCGCGGATGCGCGAGTGCGTGCCATAGACTTCGACCATAATGTTTTCGACGAGGGCAGGGGACGCCTTGCCCGTGCGCACGCCGGCAAATTCCTGATGCACGACCTGTTCGGTCTTTTCCATCTTCTCTTCCGCTTCCAGCAAAATGTCGTCGAGTGCCATAAGTGGCGCGGAGGCTAGTGGGGAAACGGAGTGTGGCAAAGTGGAAATCTGGCGGTGGCGTGCGGACTTTCCAGTCCGCAGCAACGGGTGGGGAAGGGAGGTTTCTTCAGATTCTGACGCGGTGGGCGCATGGATATTGCTGTGGGCTGGAAAGCCCGCGCGCCGAGGACGGGCTAAATTTTCCCGCCTGCCTGCCGATATTTCGCCCGTGAACGTTGTGCAGCCTATTTTGAAAACGGAGAACCTTCGCGTGGAGTTCCGCTCGAAGGACGCGCCCGGCGGCGTGAAAGTCGCGCTCCAAGGTTTGAATCTCTCCGTGTTCCCCGGCGAGACGTTTGGCTTTGTTGGACCGAACGGCGCGGGCAAGACCACCACCATGAACGTCCTGCTCGGTTTCGTGAACGCCACCGGCGGCGACGCTTTCCTGTTCGGCGAGAACGTGCGCGAACCCATCGCGCGCCAGCGCATCGGCTACCTGCCGGAGCTGACCTACTACTACAAATTTCTGACCGCCGAAGAGTTGCTGCGCTTCTACGCGCGCATTTTCAACATCCCGAAGGCCGAGCGCGAAAAGCGGATTGATGCCGTGCTGAAGCTGGTGGAACTCGACCACGCGCGGAAGCGGCAGATCAAAACTTACTCGAAGGGAATGCAGCAGCGCGCCGGTCTCGCCCAGGCGCTGATCAATAACCCTGACCTGCTCATCCTCGACGAGCCAACGAGCGGCCTCGATCCGATTGGCCGCATGAAGGTGCGCGAGATCATCCAGCGCCTAAAGAACGAGGGCAAAACCGTGTTCTTCTCCTCGCACGAACTGGGCGAGGTCGAGACGATTTGCGACCGCGTGGCGATTCTGCACCAAGGCGAACTCAAGCGCGAAGGCCGCGTCGCAGACATTGTCCGCGAATACAACTGTGACCTCGAACAGGCCTTTCTCCGCATCATCGGCTTCGTGCCGCAAGCTGCGGATAGCGTTCCTCAAACCAAAGCCGCATGAGAAAAGTCCATTCGTCATTCGCTATTTGAAATTTCTAAAATGAACACCATCCAAGCCATCGCCATCGTCGTGCTCAAGGAAATGATCCGGCGCAAGGACTTCTACGTCCTGTTCATCCTCACCGCGCTGATCACGCTGCTGATGGGTTCAATCAACATCTTCAACGACTCAAGCATCGCGGGCTATCTGAAGGAACTCGCGCTGCTGCTGGTCTGGATCAGTTCGCTGGTCATGGCCATCACCACGACCGCGCGGCAACTGCACGCGGAGAAAGAACTGCGGACGATTTTCCCGCTGCTCGCCAAGCCGGTGTCGCGCGCGCAACTGCTGATTGGGAAGTTCGCCGGCTGCTGGATCGCGTGCGGTCTGTCGCTGTTCGTGTTCTACCTGTTCCTCGGCATCGTGGCGGGGTCGCGCGAGCACACGCTCGACGTGGGCGCTTACACCGTGGCGTTTCTCCTGCACTGGGGCGCGCTGGCCGTGGTGGTGGCGATGGCGCTGCTCGGCTCGGTGGTGTTTGCCGCGCCGTCGTCGAATGGCACGATCTGCTTCATCGTGGCCCTGGGAATTCTTTTTCTCGCCCGCCATTTGAACACGGTGGCGCTGCATCTCGACGGCGTGACCGGAAAAATCACTTACGCAATTTACTTTCTGCTGCCGCGGCTGGACTGGGCGTTCAGCGTGCGCCAGTTTCTCATTTTCCACGATCCGATGCCGGGCTTCATGGTCTGGGCGCAGGCGCTGGTGTTTTACGGCGGCTACTCGGCGCTGTTGATTCTGGCGGCCTGGATGATTTTCCGCCGCCGCGCGTTGACCACCTGATTTGCTGAACATGAGCGCGCCGATTCTTTCGCTGCTATTGCTGGTGGTGAGCTGCTTCAGCCTTGCGACGTGGGTGGGTCCCCGTTTCGAGGCCACCCAGTCACGGCGCGGCGCGGACGCGGGCGTGATGGGCAACATGCTGGGCGACAGTCGGAAACTTTTTGCGGATCATTTTTTCACGCGCTCGGATGTTTATTTTCACAGCGGCTATTACCCGAGCATTTTTGACCAGGGCAAAGTGAAGGAAAACCATCTCGCCGCTGGGGCCAAGGCTGAGGACGCAGAGCACAAGGAGCCAGCACAAGCTGCCAAAAAGGCGGACCATGACGACCACGAGGAGGCCGAGCATGTGCATGGCGCGCACTGCAATCACGGCGCGGAGGAGCAGGATTTTCTCGGCCAACCCAAAGACTACTTTGATGGCTTCTCCAGACATTTCTTCGTCTCCAAGCACACGCACCTGACCGAGAAAGGTACGAACGCGGCCAAGGAAATTCTTCCATGGATCAAGTTGGCGGCAAAGCTCGACCCGAACAAAATCGAGAGCTACACGGTGGGTGCGTTCTGGCTGCGCGACATCAAGAAGGACGCCGAGGCCGAGCAGTTCTTGCGTGAGGGTTTGCGGCACAATCCTGAGAGCTACGAAATCCTGCTGGAACTGGGGCGTGGCTACGTGGCCGGGCGTGATTATGTGCGCGCGCGGAATGTCCTCGAAATGGGTTTTCGCCGCTGGCGCGAGCAGGAGAACAGCAAGCCCGGTGCACAGCAGAACATTTTTGCCGTGCTGCAAATCTTAAACAACCTCGCGGTCGTGGAGGACCGCTCGGGCCAGCCTGAAAAGGCGGTGTCCTGGCTGCAACTGGTCCGCAAGGCCTCGCCGCACCCGGAAGAAATTGACAAGCGCATCGCCGAGGTGCGCGCGGGGAAATCGCTGGAGGCGCGGTAGGGAACGGCGCGCAAGTTTTCCACCCGCAGCAATGTGGAATGGAGAATGGCCTCCGCAAATTCTTCCGCCCTCGGCTTACGAACATTGCTGCGGCTGGAAAACCAGCGCGCCGCCACCGTGTTTCCGCTTTCCGCTTTCCACTTTCCTCCCGTATAACGCGCCGCGTGTCCGGTCTGTCCCCAAAAAATATCTCCGCCGCCACGCGCTTTTGCGCGGTCTATGGCCATCCCGTAAAGCATTCCGCCTCGCCGGCGATGCAGAACGCGGGACTTGCCGCGCTCGGTCTCGACTGGCGTTACGTGGCGTTTGATGTTCACCCGGAAAATCTCCGCGCGGCCATCGCCGGCGCGAAGGCTATGAAATTCGTCGGCCTCAATCTTACCGTCCCGCACAAGCTGCTCGCACTCGACATGGTGGACGTGCTGCATGAATCCGCCCGGCGCTGGGGCGCGGTCAACACGATTCGCTTAGAGGCTCGCGACGCCGCCGGTGAGTGGAAACCGTTGCGCGAGTTCACCGACGTGCCGGACGATATCCGCACCCACGGCTTCAACACCGACGCCGATGCCATCGCCTTATCCATCCGCGAGGATTTGCAGATCGAATTGCGAGGCGCACGCGTGCTGCTGCTCGGCGCGGGCGGGGCCGGACGCGCGGCGGCGCTCAAGCTCGCGCACGAGGGCGTGGACGAACTGCATCTCGTGAACCGCACGCCGTCGAAGGCCGAGGAAGTGGCGCGCGACATCCGCCAGCAATGCCCCGAAGTGCGCGTGAGCGTCGGCTACCCCGAGACGCCCGTGGAGTTGCTGCTCAACGCCACTTCGCTCGGACTCAAGCCCGACGATTCTTTGCCGCTGGATGTACAGGCGTTTCCCCTGCGAATGGTGGACGCCATTTACGACATGATTTATCGCCCGGCAGAAACTCCGTTGCTGAAAGCCGGCCAGCTCGAAGGCTGCCGCGTAGCTAATGGCCTCGGCATGTTGCTGCATCAGGGTGCGAAGGCGCTGGAAATTTGGAGTGGCCAGACCGCGCCGCTGGACGCGATGCGTCGTGCTCTTGAAGAGAATGTCTATGGCGCGAAATAGTCCAACGTCCAACGTCCAACGTCCAACGTCGCGCCCACTGTGGTCGCGGCGGCTTTTCCCGACCTTGGACCTTGGACCTTGGAACCTGGACCACTGCGATGTTTGACCCCGCCATCTGGGCCAAAGTGCCTCCCCATTTCTGGTCCGTCGTTGTCTTCTGGTTTGGCTGCATGGTCGGCAGTTTTCTCAACGTGTGCATCCACCGGATGCCCCTCGGCCAGAGCATCATCTCGCCGCCGTCGCATTGCCCGAACTGCAAATACTCGATCCCGTTCTACCTCAACGTGCCGCTGGTGACGTGGCTGACCTTGCGCGGCAAGTGCGCGAACTGCCGCGAGCCAATCTCCATCCGCTACTTCCTCGTCGAACTGCTCACGGGCCTGATGTTCCTCGCCTGCTGGCTGCTTTACGGAGGCGACTCCGCCGCCGTGGCGCTGGTGCTGTGCCTCGTGATGGCGGGGCTGATCACCGCCACGTTCATTGACCTCGCGCACTTTATCATCCCGGATGAAGTCACCATCGGCGGCGCGGTCGTGGGATTTCTCTGCTCGTTCGCCGTGCCTGCACTGCACGGAACAATGAGCCGGTTTGAAAGTTTGAAACTGAGCTTCCTCGGCATCGTGGCCGGCGGGTTGATCATCGAAGCCGTGCGGCAACTCGGCAAACTCGCCTTTGGTAAAATGAAAGTTGCGCTCGACGGCCCGACAAAAATTTTCTTTGGGGAAACCGGTGTCGTGCTGCCGGACAAGGAAATGCCCTACGAAGATATTTTTTACCGCAAGTCCGACGCGATCCGTTTCCACGCGACGCGCCTTGAACTGGCCGACCGCTGTTACCTCAATACGGACGTCGCGCTCAGCCCGCTCAAGCTCAAGATTGGCGCGGATGAATTCCCGCCCGAGCAAAACCTCTACATGGAAGTCACGACGGA
>JAYVQC010000090.1:0-8243 GCA_043757045.1 Akkermansia sp.
TGGTAGGACGCGTCGCTCCGCGCGCGCCGGGCCTGGCAGCGGAGAAGCCTTGCGGAACATGCTAGAGACTCACCCCGGCGCGCGCGGAGCGACGACGCCCTACCCAAAAAAGGGTTCGGATGCACCCGTCAAACAATGGCATGAGTGGAAGCCGAGTTTGGGAGAGACGCTCCTCAATCATCATCTGAACTGACTTCCAGCAACCCGTTGCACTCAAGGCAGCAGCAGCACGCGGTAGAAGAACTGCGCGTTCGTCGCCGGCACGGAGAAAATTACCGTCGTGTTCGTGGCGGTCAGCGGCGAGCCCAGGGTCGGCCACGAACCGGGCGCGGCGAGGTCGCCTTTGGCCGTCAGCGTGTAACGGCGTCCAAGGATCGCGGGCGCGGTGATTTTCACCATGCCGCCCGCGTCCACGTAGCTTTTGATGGCCAGCGGTGCGCCGACCACGATCTGGAACGTCCGCGAGTGGCTGCCTTGCGGCACGCCGCTGTCGCGCACGATGACGGTGACGGCGTTCGGGCCGGCCGGCTGGTTCACCGGCACCGGCCATGAGAAGACGCCGGTGTTCGTCGCAATGGTCGCCGAGGGCGGAGCGCCCGCGCCGAGGCTGTAGCTCAAAATGTTCGCGGGAAAATCGGCGTCCGTGGCGGTGTTGGTGAACGTGATCAAATCACCCGGCACGGTGGAACGGTCGGCGATGATGGGCAGCACCGGGGGTTGGTTTGATTCCCCGACGAAAATCACCACCACTTGAAACGTGCTGCGCGCCGGTTCGCCATTGTCCGTGACGCGCACGACGATGGGAAACTGGTTCGTCCCCTGCGCCTCAGTCGGTGTCCAGGTGAACACTCCGCCCCCCGTGATGCTCGCGCCCGACGGCGCTCCGGCATCGAGCGAAAAGGTGAAACTTTGCGCGGGCACGTCCGGGTCACTCGCCGTGGCGGTGAACGACAGCGGCGTCTGCTCCCACACGAACTGGTTGTTGATCGTGTTCAGCACGGGCGGCGAATTCGTCTTCAACACGTTGATGCTGAAGGTCTCGAAGTCACTCAGCGCGGGCGAGGCGTTGTCCGTCACGCGCACGGTCACGGAATAATTCGAACCGCCCTGCGCCTCCATCGGCGCCCACGAAAACAAGCCGCCCGCCGAGATGCCCGCGCCCACCGGTGCGCCCGCATCAAGTGAGAACATGAGTGCGTCACCGGGATTCGGATCGCTGGCCGTGGCCGTGAAGTTCAGCGTCTGCCCTTCAACCGCCACGCGCGGGCCGATGGCTCCGAGCACCGGCGCTCCGTTCACCTGACCGATGTTGTTCGCCGCGCGCGGCGTGCGGTTGGTCATAAAATAAATCGCCCCGCCGCCGTCCGCGTAACGTCCCTGGCTGATGTCACTGAACTGCGGGCCGAAGACCACGGCGTCTACCTGCAAGCCCGTGTCGGTGAACAAACCGATTTCTTCGCCGCCCGCCGCGAGCGAGAAGTTCGCGTGACGATCCGAGTTCGTGCCGTTGTTCTGATCGTTCTCGTTGTCCGCCCACACGAGCAGGAAACCCTTCGCCGGAATGATCGTGTTGTCGGGAATCTTCCACTTCGTTTTGTTCGTGAGCGAGTCCGTCAGGTAGTAATCGCCCAAATCCACCGGGCTGTTCTCTGCGTTGTAGAGTTCGATCCAATCCTCGAACTGGCCGTCCACGGGATCGGCGAGCGTGGAAAAATTCTGCGCCATCCATTCGTTGATGAACACGCTGACCGGCGGTAGCGCGGGATTGTTCGTCGCGCCCAGCGTGACGATGGCGAGCGAGCGGCGCTGGCAGGGATTGCCGTCCGGGATGCTGCCGACGCTGCGGTTGGGGCTGGAGAAATCCCAGTTGAGGAAATCCATGACCGTGTTCGTGCCGTTGTAGAGCGTGGCCAGCGCGAGGGAGCCGTTGGTCAGCGGCGCGCGGAAGCTCGCGTGCAGTTCGCCGTTCACGGACTCGGCCGGCTCGGCGTCCAGCCACACCACGCGGAACGCGCCGGGCGCGAGCAGCGTGTTCGCGGGGAAGGCCCAGCGCGTGAGGTTCGTATAACTGTCCGTGAGAAAATATCCGCCGAGGTCCACGGTGTTCGTGCCCGCGTTGAAGAGTTCCACCCACGGCTCGCGATCGCCGAATTGATCCATCGGCCCGCTCACGTTGTAAGCCTGGAACTCGTTGATCCACACGCCGGAGAAATCCGGGCGCGCGGCGGCGACGGAATTGGCGGTGGCGGGTGTGAACAACGGAATGGCCCCTGCGCTCAACGGCTCGGCGATCAATTCGAGCCCCATCACAATGTCCGAACTGTTGAAGGCCGCTTGATGCACCTCGACCGCGATCACGTTTGTGCCTGCGACCAGGTTGCTCGCGCCGTAGAAGAACGGCCCTTCGTAGCTCGCGTCGCCGATGATGCGATTCGCGAACGTGTGATCGTTCTGCCCGGCCGGCACGCCCAGGCGGTGCTGCTGCTTGCCGTTCAAATACACGACCACGCCATCATCTACGATCTGGCGCAGCTTCAACTGATACTGCGCGGGCGTGCCGGTGAAATTGAAACGCGCGCGGAAATGGTAATTCGTCTTGCCCAACGTGAGCAGCGTGTTCTTCGGCTCAGGGAGCGCGGCGATTTCGTTGTAGAGCAGCCCGAGTCCCTGCGGCCACGCGCTGTCGTTGAAGTTCGTCGCCGTCCAGTTCACGGCGGAGAGTTCGAGCGTCTGGTTGTAGCGCCACAAGTTGGTGAAGCGCACGAGCGTCTGCGTCACCACGGCGGAGACGTTCGTCGTGGCCGCCGCCCAGTTCGCCACGCGGCGGTTGTCGCGGCTCGCGTCAATCAATTGCAGCGACGGCCCGGCGCCGTCCGCCGTCAGCGGCCAGGGCGTCACGTCGTCGAAGGCCACTTGATCCACCAGCACGTAGTTCGTCGCGTTGGTCGTCACGAGCCATTGCCGGAGCGTGAGCGTCTCACCGCCGTTGTCCAACGTGCCATTCCATTCGCCGATGGGCACAATGCTCGCGCCGTAAACCGACTGAAATCCCAGCGTGCTCGCGACCACCACTTTGTATTGGCCCGCCTCGATGAACGTGCCGTCGGGGAACGTGAAGTCCACGCCATCCAGCTTCCAGTTTGAGAGGTCGAACGCGTTCGACACCGAGCGGTTCCACAACTCGATGAACGACGCGTTCGGCGCGAGCGGGTTGTACATGATCTCGTTGATGACCAGCTTGTCCTGCGGCGTCTCGGCCGGGCCGGTGTAGGTGATGCTGATGGTGTCGTTGGTGAAGACGGTGTTGAAACGGTCCTCGCCCGTGATGTTCAGGGCGTTCACGCCGGAGTTCAGCGTGTAGAACAGCGTCCAGGTGTTCACGCCTGTCCACGTCACGGTCTGCTTGATGCCGTTGATGCGGAGGTCGTCCACGGCCACGGGCGCGGTGCCGGTGATCTGGATGAGGTTGCGGTTGGTCGAGAAATCCGCGCCGCTGTTCAACGTGATGTTCATCGGCGCGGTGGCGTTCGCGGCGAGGTCGCCCTGAATCGTCGCGCGCCGCGTGGCGATGTAGCTCTTCATGCCCGCGGCGTTGTCGAGCGCGATGCCTTCGCTCACGAGGCCATTGTAAATCGCATCCGCGCGCGCATCGAAGACGGCGGGCGTGAGCACGAAATTCGCCGCCTCGTCGTAGGCCGAATACATCTGGCGACGAAACGGTGCCCAGCTTTGCAGCGTGTTGATCGTCGGATCGCCCGCGCCGAACAGCGCGTCGGTCGCCGCGTTGCCGCCGTTGTCGAAGACGAAATCAATGTCCCACGGGCAGAGCTTCCACGGGCGGTCCACGTCATCCGGCTTGAAGGCGTAGCAATTTTTTCCGCGCCCCATGGTGTAGCTGTCCCAATTGCCCGCGATGCGCTGCGCGACGCAGACGCGCGCCCAGTTGGCGAGGTCCACCCACTGCGGCACCAGCGTGTCGTAGGTGGGCGACGTGGAGTTCAGCGCGTTCACGAGGCTGAAAAGGTTCGTGTAATTGTTCGCCGAGTCCCGCACCGCGCGCTTGCGCCAGTTCCAGCGGTAGCGCGCGAGCTTCTTCACGCCGCCGTCAGTGGTGAAGTTTTGCAGCGTGGCGTCCACGTTGAAGTTGAACGCGTTCCCCGTGTCATCGAACTCGAACCAGTCCTCGATCTTGTGCAGGTCGCCGTCCGGATCGTCGGGGAACCATTGCTCGGCCCAGTCGCCGCCTGGTTGCTGCGTGTCCTCGTAAAGCGTGCCGCGCGGCTGGCCGTTCACGTAGAGGCGGAAGAAACGGCGATAGAGAAACGGCTCACCGAGTTTGCGGAGGACGAAGAACGCCATCTGCTCGCGCATGTAAGCCGGGTCGCTGTTCAAGTTGCCCGGCGAGGCGATGGCGAAATCATCGTGGCCCAGCAACGCATCATCATCCGGCGCGCGGAAGACGTAATCGCAGATGCCACCGAGCGGCCCGCTGAAACCGGGCGCGTGCCACGGGCTGCCCGCGTAAAGCGTCCGGCCGTTGTAGATGACGCGGTTCGTGCCATACACGAACGTGCAGTCGAGCGGCTCGTTGGAATTTTTTTCGCGCGCGTTCCAGTAGCTCTCCGTCGCGGCGGTGATCCAGAGATGATACTGGCCGAGCGTGCCGCCGGGCTGCGGTTCGCCCCAGCGGACGAGGCATTCGCGCAGCGGCGGATCGCTCGGGAACAGCGTGACGCCGAGCGGTGAACCGTTGTCTGCCGCCTGAATGTAGAACGCGACCATCGTGCCATTGGCCTGCCCCGGAATCGGCGCGCTGTAGTAACCCGCGCCGTTGTTGGTCATGGCCACCGAGGCGTAATTCGTCGCGGGGTCCACGCGGTAAAAGAGGAGCAGCGAGGACAGGCCGTCGGGATCATTCACCTGCGCGGAGACCGTGACCGCTGTGCTGGCGACCGGAAGAACCGGCGTGTGTTTTACGTCGGCGATGGCCGGACCGGCGTTGTTGTTCGCGGCGAGCGTGGCGGTGTTGTTCGCGCCGGGTGTGCCGAAGGATTTCGTCGCGAGATGATTGGTCGTCGCCTCCAGCCACGCGCCTTTGATGCGGAGCAACAGCTCGGGATGACCGCGCAGAAATCTCACCTTCGCGCGCAACGTGCCCGGCTGCCCGCCCGCGAAGGCCGAAGTGGTCGCCGTCCAGATGCGGTTCGCGCCCGTGTCGCCGCGCGCGGAGGCCACGACGTGCAGGCACTTGCCACCGCCGAAGCCGCCGGAGTTTTCAATGAAGCTCTTGGCGTGCGTGCCCTGCCAGGTCCAGCCGTTCGCACCGCTCTCGAAGCTCCCGTTGCTCACGCGATCCGTGCCGCCTTGAATCGCCTCCACGTTGTCCACCAGCGCCTCGCCTTCACCGAGCAGGAAGAGTTGCACGCGGTCGAGTCCGCCGTTGCCGTTGTCGAGCGTGCCGGTCCATTCGAGCGTGACCCATGGGCTTTTCTGCGACTCGTCGGAGTCGCGCCAGTTTCCCGCGAGGCGGTTGTCGGCGCGCGCATCAATCAGCTCCAGCGAGCTGCCGCCGCCATCGCTCGCGCGGCCCCAGCGTCCGCCGTCGCGATACGTCACCTCGTCGGCCAGAATCCAAATCTTGTTCGTGATCCATTGGCCGAACTGGTTCGTCTCCGCCACGTCGTCGGGAAAGCTCAACGCCACGCGCTCGCCGCCGTTGCCGAGCGAGCCGCCGTAATCGCCGAGGCAGTTCACCGTCGTCAGCCCGGCGTAGTTTGTGCGGAGCCGCGCCGCATTCTTCGCCACCACGAGCAGGCCATTCGGCGCGAGCGAGAGTCCGGCGGGGAAGGTGAAGTTGATGCCATCCGTGAACTTCCAACCGCCGAGGCTCACGACGTTCGTGCCTTTGTTCTTCAACTCGATGAACTCGTCGCTGTCACTGCCGCTCGCGGGCGCGAACATGATTTCGTTGATCACGATGTCATTCACGTAGAACGCCGCGTTGTTGGTCGCGGGCGTGGCCTGGCGCAGCGTGGAGAACGCGGGCGTGCCGTCCGGGAAACGGCCCCACGGCTTGCCATTCTCCTGGCCCTCGAATTTCACCACATCAATCACCCGCGTGCCCGAGCGCAGGAACACGGACTCGCCCGCACTGCTCAGTGCGAAGCCCAATTGAAACTCGGTGAACGCGAGGAAGCTGCGCGGCGCGATCAGCGTGCCGCCGGGGATGACAAACTTGTTCGTGTCCGGATCATCCGTGAGCGCGAGTCCGCCGATGTTAATCGCCGCCGTGCCGTAGTTGAACAGCTCGATGTAATCCACCTGCGGCAGGTCCGTATGCGCGAGGAGTTCGTTGATCAAAATCGTGTTGTAAGTCGCGATGGCCGCCGGTTCCGCCACGCGCGGCGAGCCGCCGGGATTCACGCTCGCGGCCCAGGCCCGCGCGTCGTCGTCGCCATAGCTGGGACGCGCCAGCACCATCGAATGTCCGCCGCCCGCCGCCGCGATGGGCCACGGCGGATCGTCGCGATACTCGAAATCAATCAGCACCGCGCCGCGATCATTCTTCAGCCGCAGCGTGCCCGAGGCGTTGTTCAACTTGTTCGAGTTCACGAACGGTCCGAGCGGTGTCGCGCCACTGTAAGCCGCCACGAAGTCGGCCGGATTTCCCGCGACCAGGAGATAGCTGCGCGCGCCCATTACCGTGTTCGAAGGGAAGGTGAAATTCACTTCGCCGCTGATCTCGTAGCCGCTGATGTCCTCCGCCCATTGCTGCGAATTGAAGACTTCGATGAACTCGAGGTTGCGGAGGTCGGCGCGGTTCGTGGGGTTAAACATCACTTCCGAAATCACGAGCGGCGAACGGCGGCGGCTCGGGCCGAGTTGTTCCGCGCCCGGGAACAGGAAGCTGACGGGCAGCGGCTGTGAGTTGAGCGAGAAGGTGCCCGTGGAGTTGGCGAGGATGGTGTTCGGCGTGGTCGCGCGGTCGCGCACGTTGTTGACCGTGAGCGTGTAGGTGACGCCGTTCGCGAGCGTGGAAATGGTGAGGATGATGGTGCGCGTGTCCGGCCCGAAGCGCGCGCCGACGATGGTGATGCCGTTGTTGATCGCGTAGTTCGCCGCGTTCGTGGCCGTGGCCGCCTCGACCGACTCGGAGTAGAGGACGGTGAGAACATTCGGGTCGAGCGCGCTGACGGTGGCGATGATCGGGCGCGTGGTGTCGGGCGTGACGGTGAGCGTGGCGCTGATCGAGTTGGTGCCCCCGTAGGTGTTCGTGACGCCGACGAGGAACGTGCCGCCGGACGCGGCCAGCGCGGCAGGCGAAATGGTCAACGTGGCATTGGTGGCGCCGACCACGCGCACGCCGTTGCTGTGCCACTGATACGTCGCGCCGATGGCGCGGGCGAGCGTGACGCTGAAGTTCGCCGTGCCGCCCTCGACGACATTTTGATTGGCCGGCTGGGTCGTGATCACCGGCGGGCCGAGACCGAAGGGCGTGCAGTTGGTGAGATTGATCGGCGCTTCATCAATGCCGCCGGGACGCAGCCAGCGCACCGCGAGGTTGTCGCCGCCGCCGCCTTCTTTCATCAGCGCCTCGATGTAATACTTCTGCCCCGCCGCGAGGGCGATGGGCGCGGACTGCTGGTTCACTTCCTTGATCCACTCGCGCGAGGCCGTCCACGCCGCAACGTAGGCGATGCGCGTTTTGTTCGCGGGGGTGGCGTCACTTGAGAGGTAGAGATCCGAGGCATCGTCAGAGGCGATCCAGAACGTGTATGACCCCGAGGCCGGCGCGGTGAGGAGCGCGCGGAGGCGTTGGCCGTAATTTTCGAGCACGTCGGTCGGCGCTTCGAACAGCGAGGTGAGAAGGTTTTCCGCGTCGGGCGTGTTGTTGATGAACTTGGCGGAGTTCGTCAGGTCAAAGACAGTGCCGCCGGGGATGTCGCGAAAGACTTCGCGGAGGACGGCGTTCGATTGGGCGCGTGCCGCAGGCGGGGCGCAGCAGAGCAACACGGCGAGAGCGAGGCGTGGCAAAGGGCAAAATTTCATGTGTGTTGGGAATTACGACGGAACAGTCTCTGAGGAGGGAGGGGAAAGCAACTCAAGCGGTGCGCGGGGGTGTGATTAGAAGTGGCGGGCAGGAGGGCGGCCTTCAGGCCGCTTCAACGTCTAGCCGACCGAGGGTTTCAGAACTTCCAGTGCCTTCCCGCCCAGCGATAGTGAAGCGGCGTGAACGCCGCGCT
>JAYVQC010000091.1:0-29655 GCA_043757045.1 Akkermansia sp.
CGGTCGCTTCAGCGCCGCTTTCCGACGTTCGCACCGGCCCGGTGTCCCCGGCCAGTCGCAGAGATTTTCTGGGCCAATGTGAAACCATGAGCGCACTTCCCAACTCATACACAAAACTGCCCGGCGTCGGCCATCAACTCGGGAGCTACACGCGGCTCTATCGCGGCGTGGATCATCTGCTGCAAGTCTCGTCCGTGACCTTCAGCGAAGGCTACAAGCGGTTTTATTTCCGCGACATCCAGGCGTTCATCGTCGTCCGCACGAAGGAGTGGTTAATTTTTATCGGACTGTTGCTGCTGCTGGCCCTGCTCCTGACCGGATTGGCGGTGGGCGTGGGAGATTCCGTGGGTTCCGTGGTGCTCGGCGGTTTTGCCGCGCTGTTCCTCGTGCTGGCTTTGGTCGTGGGCTTGCGCGGCCCGACGTGCCGGTGCCTCGTGCGCACCGCCGTGCAGACGGAAAAACTGCCCAGCCTGAACCGCCTGCGTCGCGCGGAAAAAATTCTCGCTGAACTCGCCCCGCTCATCACCGTCGCGCAAGGGCCGATGCCAGCCACGGAGGCGGAACCGGCTGATGAAGTTTCACCCCTCCTGCCGGCCAGTCCGCCAGAATCACCCGCGCCGTGAACACGCTCTCCACGCAACGCTGCTTCCACCATTCGCTCCGCGAGGCCGTGGCGATTTGTCCTGAGTGCCAGCACTGCTACTGCCGCGAATGCATCACCGAGCACGACGACCGCGTCATTTGCGCGACGTGTTTGCGGAAGCTCGCCGTCGTTGCGGAACCGAAGCGCGTGTCGTTCGCGTGGGTGCCGCCGCTCTTTCAACTCTCACTCGGCGTGACCCTCGTGTGGCTGTTCTTTTATTTCTTTGGCGCGGCCCTGCTCTCCATTCCGTCCTCGTTCCACGAAGGCGAAGTGTGGGTGGAAAAATGGTGGAAGGGAGAATGACGATGCACCACGAAAGACACTTGCCCCTCGTCGTTCCTCAACCACGCGAGGCTGAAAAGCCTCGTAACCTGCCGACAAGAATGTCGGCGTTACGTAGCGCCGGCTTTCCAGCCGGCAGGTTGCGAGACTTTCCAGTCTCGTGTCGGCAGCCGCAGTCCGCCCGCCTCGCATGAAACGCCGCCGCTTCAGCGACACCTTCGGCGGACTCGACCTGATCGAGCAGGCCGTCCACACGCTGCGCCTCGCCTCGCCCGGCACCCTGCTCTGCTACTATCTCGGGGCCGCGCCGTTCGTGCTCGGCGCGCTCTGGTTCTTCTCCGAAATGAGCCGCAGCGGACTGGCAAGTGGGCATCTCGTCGGCGGCGCGCTCGGACTCACCGCGCTCTTCGTGTGGATGAAACTCTGGCAATCGCTCTTCGCGTTGAAAATCTCCGCGCAGATCGCCCGCCATCCCGCGCCGCCGCTTTCCTCCGGTTTAATCATCCGCGCGCTCGCATCGCAAACCTTGCTGCACGCCACCGGCCTGTTCGTGCTGCCCGTCGCGCTGAATCTGCTCGTGCCCACCATCTGGGCCTTCGGGTTTTATCAGAACGTCACCGTCCTCGGCCTGCGCGAACCGGCGCTCGGCGCGCTCGCGCGCCGCAGTTGGAAACAGGCTTGCTGGGCGGTGGGCCAGGGCCACGCGGCGCTCGCCACGCTTGGGCTGTTCAGCGTCTTTGTTTTTCTCAACATCGGTATCGCCATCATCGGCGGGCCGCACCTGCTGAAAATGCTGTTCGGCGTGGAGACGGATTTTGCCCTGAGCGTGATGAGCGGATTCAACACCACCTTCCTCGCGGCGGCGGCGGGCGTGACCTACCTGTGCGTGGACCCGATCTTCAAAACCGTTTTCGCCCTGCGCTGTTTCCACGGCGAAGCGCGCACCACGGGCGAAGATTTGCGCGTGACCCTGCGGACCTTCCAGACGCCCGCGCTCGCCGTCGCGCTATTCTTGCTCGTCTGTTTTTCACCCGCGAACACTCACGGCGCAGACGCGGCGCAGAAGATTTCTCCTGCCGCCACCGCCTCCGGCACGCAGCTTGACCGTTCCATTGATGAAGTGCTGCAACGCCCCGAATACACCTGGCGCGAGCCGCGCGGGAAAAACGTCAGCGCCCAAGACGACACGGAATCCGCACTGTGGCTGCGCGTGAAAGCGTGGATGAAGAAAACCTCGCGCGCCTTTGGCGACTGGCTCGACAGCCTCTTCAAAAAAAATCGCGGCCTGCCGGGCGGGTGGGGAAATCTTCGACTCTCCTCCCAAGGCTTTGTTTTCATTCTCATCGCCGCGGTCGTGATCATTATTGTTCTGCTGATTTGGTATATCGTCCGCAGTTACTCCCGCGCCACCCGCATCGGCCTGGAAGCCACGCCCGCCACGCCGCTGCCGGATTTGAACAGCGACGACGTCGCCGGCGACGAACTCCCCGTGGACGGCTGGACCGCGCTCGCGCTGGAATTGCTGGAGCGCGGCGAACTGCGGCTCGCCATGCGCGCGTTTTATTTCTCCAGTCTCGCGCATCTTGCCACGCGCAGCCTCGTCAACATTGCGAAGTTCAAAAGCAACCGCGACTACGAGCGCGAACTGCTCCGCCGCAGCCACGCGCTGCCCAACCTGACCGCCAGCTTCTCGGACAACGTCTCGATCTTCGACCGCGTCTGGTACGGCCGGCACGCGATTGACGCCGACTTGATCCAGCAGTTCCGAGGCAACGTGGAAAGGATTCGCGAATGCTGAACGTGAAGGACGAATTCCGAATGACGGATGGCGAAGGAACCGCATCGTGGCCGCAGGCCGGAGCGCGGGCTTTCCAGCCCGCAGCAACGCGCGTCAACAACGAGGCGTGTTTCCAAACTGACGCTCTCGAAGTTCGAACATTGCTGCGGGCTGGAAAGCCCGCGCGCCACAACCGGAGGCCGCGATGCTGAACCGTCGCGCCACGCTGCTCCTCGCCCTCCTCGTCCTGCTCGTCGCGTTCGGCTACGGACTCGTCCAGCTTTTCAACCTGCGCTTTGCTCACGGCGATGTTTATCCGCCCTACTCGTCGCTGCGCGCGGACCCGCTGGGCAGCCGTGTTTATTACGAGAGCCTGGAACAACTCGGCGGGGCTGGCGTGCGGCGTTTCGTTCAGCCCGTGGGAAAACTTCCGCATGGACGCGAGACCACCTTGTTCATCTTCGGGCTGGCTTGGGATGAAATGTCCGCGTCGCCCAACGAGTTCAAAGCGATGGACAATTTTGTCCGCGAAGGCGGGCGTCTGGTCGTGACGTTGTATCCTGAACTCGGACGTCCGCGCACCTTCACCTCCGGCTTCGGCACCAACCGCCCGACTTTTAAGAAGGCGGCGGACGATGAAGGCGCGGAACAAATCAGCCTGCGCGCCAAGTGGGGCTTCGGCTACGAACACGTCCCCGCGCCGCGCAAGCAGATGATTTTCACTCCCGTCGAAGCGCGGCGCATTGCCCCTGGTCCTTACCCGGTCAACCTCACCTGGCACAGCGCGCTGGTCTTCACGAATCTTGATCTCGCCTGGCGCGTGCTCTACGCGCGCGGCACCGACCCGGTGATGATGGAACGGACGCTCGGCCGCGGCGCGATCATCGTCGCCACCGATTCCTATTTTGTGAGCAACGAGGCGCTGCGCAAGGAACGCGCGGCGGACTTGCTCGCCTGGCTGCCGGGCGAGGGACGCGAAGTCTTGTTCGATGAAACGCATCTCGGCGTGCAGCAGAATCCCGGCATCGCGACGCTCGCACGGCGTTACGGTTTGCAGGGCGGCGCAGTCGCCCTGCTCGCGCTCGCGGTGCTGTTCATCTGGAAAAGTTCCGCGAGCTTTCTGCCGCGTGATCAAACCGCCTTCGAGGCCGCGCCGGTGCTGGGCCGCGAATCGGCGGCGGGCTTCGAGAACCTCCTGCGCCGGGGCATCGCGCCGAAAAATCTTCTCCAGACCGCGCTCGACGAATGGCACAAGTCCTCGCGTCTCGACGCCCGCGTCACGCCCGCGCGACGGGAAAGAATTCGCGCCGTGGTCGAGGCTTTCAACGCCGCCGAGAAACCCAACCTGGTGGAGACGTACCGGGAAGTGACGCGCATTTTGAATCGCAAGAAATGAAAACCAGATCGGAATTGGCGGAGGCTCGGGTAGGGCGCGGTGTCCTCACCGCGCCGCGCTGGAATCGGCAGGACGTCTTGGAACTTGCCCACGCCGCGCTCCGGCGCGCTGAGGACAGCGACGCCCTACCTTTCACGCACCGGCTTCGTCGTTCATCACTCGTCATTCTGAATTTCCATTTATGACCAACACTGATCGCCTCAAAGAAGTTCTCAACCAGGCGCGGCACGAAGTCGCCAAAGTCATCATCGGCCAGACCACCGTGGTGGACCGCGCGCTCATCGCCATCTTCACCGGCCAGCACGCACTCATCGAGGGCGTGCCCGGCGTGGCGAAGACGCTGCTCGTCCGCACGCTCGCGCACGTCCTCGGCACGAACTTCTCGCGCATCCAGTTCACGCCCGACCTGATGCCCGCCGACATCACCGGCACGAACGTCTTCAACCTTCAGCGCAATGAGTTCACGCTCCTGCGCGGGCCGGTCTTCACCTCGTTTCTGCTGGCCGATGAAATCAACCGCGCGCCCGCCAAGACGCAGTCCGCGCTGCTGCAAGCCATGCAGGAACGAACCGTGACCATTGACCGCGAGACCCACGCGCTGCCGCAAAACTTCACCGTGTTCGCGACGCAGAATCCGATTGAGTACGAAGGCACCTATCCGTTGCCCGAGGCGCAGAAGGATCGCTTCATGTTGAAGATCACCATGACCGCGCCGGGGCGCGACGAGGAACTCATCCTCGCGCAACGGATGCTCGGTGACGATTCGCCGGAAGCCACGCTCGGGCGCGGCACCGTGCAACCGGTCATCCAGGCGGAGGAATTGATGGCGCTGCGCCAAAGCCTACAAGGCATCACGCTGCGCGAGGAACTCGTCGGCTACATCGTGGACATCGTGCGCGCCACGCGTCAGCACGAGAGCGTGCTCGTCGGGGCCGGCCCGCGCGCCACGCAGAGTCTCCTGCTCGCCGCCCGCGCCCACGCCGCCATGAGCGGGAACGACTTCGTGACGCCCGACGACATCAAGGCGATGGCCGTGCCGGTCCTGGAGCACCGGCTAATCCTGCGCCCGGAGTTTGAGATTGAAGGACTCGCGGTGGGCGAAGTGATTGAACGGATTCTTCAGGAGATTGCGGTGCCGCGATAAGACTTTTGACGAATCTCCAAATGGACGCTAAAAAGACCCTATGAAGACCTTAACGATCACGGACGCCAAGAAGAACCTGAGCCGGCTCCTGCAATCCGCCGCGCGCGGCGAAGACATCGGCATCGTCTCCGGCGCGGACATCATCGCCCTCCGCAAGGTCGGCGTGCATTCCGATGACTACGCGTGGCGGGAGTATGGCGTGACGCAGGAACAGGTGGCCACGTTCGACGGCTTCGTCCAGAAGCGTCATCAGACCGCAAAACGCCAGGGCAAACTGATCGAAGTCACGCCCGCTGAATTGAAGGAGCTTGTTGAAAAAGCCGCTCGTCATTGACCCGACGGTGCTGACCCGTCTGGCTGGTCTGCCCAAAGACCAGCGCACCGCCTGCCAGCTTGCGATCTTCGGCCTGCTGGAAATATTCGGGCGGCCTCACCTGCACACCGGACTGAGCATTCGTAAACTTGGGCCGTCGCTCTTTGAATGCCGTGGCACCATTCATCTGCGGATTCTTTTCCAAGACCTGCCGGGACAGCTTCTGATCTGCTTTATCGGCGACCATGATGAGGTTCGACAAGTTCTCCGGGATGGCAGCTTCAGATGATCATCCCCCGCACACGGCTGCTGATCTGGTTCGCCATGCTCGTGGTGCCGTTTGCCACACTGGCGGGACTGGTGCCGGGGACCACGCCAGTGGCCTTGGCGGCTATGGCGCTCTTCGCCCTCGTCCTAGCCACGGATGCGTGGCGCGCGGTTCGTCTGCTGGAGGGCGTGGCGCTGAACCTCACGCCGCTGATTCGCGCCACGCAGGGACGCATGTTCACCCTCGCGGTGCTCGTGCGGAATCCGTCCCAACGCGCGCGCACCCTGCGCATCGCGCTCGCATTCCCGCCTCAGTTGATTCCGTCCGTGGATGAAATCACCACGCAGCTTCCGGCGGAAAGCGAATGGTCGTCATTCAACTGGAGTTGCTCCGGGAGCGTGCGCGGGAAATTCCGCATCACCGCCGCGCGCGTGGAAGCGGCTTCGCCACTCGGCTTCTGGTCGCGCTGGCAGACCTTGCCTGTCGCCAGTGAAGTGCGCGTTTATCCGAATCTCGCCAAGGATCGCAACAGCCTCGCCGCGCTCTTCCTGAATCGCGGCGCGTTCGGCATCCACGCCCAGCGCCAGATCGGGCGCGGGCGCGATTTCGAGAAGCTGCGCGAATACATTCCCGGCGACAGCCTTGAGGACATCCACTGGAAGGCCACGGCCAAGCGCGGCCATCCCGTGACCAAGGTCTATCAAATCGAGCGCACCCAGGAGGTGTACGTAATTCTAGATGCGTCGCGACTGAGCGGACGCTCAGTTGGTCGAGAGTCGAGGGTCGAGGGTCGAGAGCCGGAAGGCGCACTGCCCTCGACTCTCGACCCTCGCCCCTCGACCACCCTGGAGCGTTTCATCACCGCCGCCCTCGTCCTCGGTCTCGCCGCCGAGCAACAGGGCGACCACTTCGGCCTACTCACCTTCAGCGACAAAATTGAAACCTTCATCCGCGCGCGTAATGGCAAGGCGCATTACCACGCCTGCCGCGATGCGCTCTACACCTTGCAGGCCCGCGAGGTAGCGCCGGACTTTGATGAACTCAGCACCTTCATCCGCCTGCGCCTGCGCCGTCGTGCGCTGCTGATTTTCCTCACCTCGCTCGACGACCCGGTCGCGGCGGAGTCGTTCGTGCGGAACATGAACCTGCTCTGCCGCCAGCATCTCGTGCTCGTGAATCTGCTCCAACCGCCCGGCGTGCGTCCCCTGTTCTCAAATGAATCCGTGGGCAGCGCGCAGGAGATCTACGGCGAACTCGCCGGCCACCTGCGCTGGCACGGCCTGCGCGAACTGGAGAAAGTGTTGCAGCGACGCGGCGTGCGGCTCTCGATGCTGCAAAGCGAACGGCTCGCCGTGGACTTGGTGTCGCAATACGTGAACGTGAAACAAAGGCAGGTGTTGTGAAATTCCACATTCCAATCCCCAAATCTCAAACGATTCCCAAACTCCAAAGCACCAAGCTGGCGTGGTGTTTTTATCGTGACCCCAACAAGAACGCGAAACTGGAAAGTTTCGCAACCTGCCGGCTGGAAAGCCGACGCTACGTAACGCCGACATTCCTGTCGGCAAGTCGCGAGGCTTTTCAGCCTCGTTGTTCTAATGGTGAGGCAACAGACATTTTGGCATTTGTACTTTGTCGCCCATGATTGTTGACCTCGCCAAATTCAGCGCCACCGAACGCCCGGTCTGGCAGGAATTGGAAAAGTTTCTCGACCGCATCGAGGACCATCCCACGGGCGGATTGAACCTCGAACAGGCGAAGCAATTGCACTACCTCTATGAGCGCACGTCCGCGGATCTCGCCAAGCTCGTGACCTTCTCGGCCGAGCCGGAACTGCGCCGCTATCTCGAAGCCCTCGTCGCGCGCGCCTACTCGGAGATTCACGAGACGCGCGACCGGCGCAAACGCTTCGGAGCCGTCGCGTGGTTCATGCGCACGCTGCCGCAGACGTTCCGGCGCCATGTGAAGGCGTTTTATCTCGCTCTGGCCACGGTGCTGATCGGCGCGGCCTTCGGCGGATTCGCCGTGACCTTTGATCCCGAATCGAAAGCCGCCGTGATGCCGGAGATGTTTGCCAATCACCTCGGCGATCCCGCCGAGCGCGTGCGCCGTGAGGAGCAGTCGCGGAACACGCCGACCACCAGCCAGCTCACGCCGTTCTCCACGCAATTGATGGCGAACAACATCCGCGCCGCGATCAACGCGCTCGCCTTCGGAATGACCGCCGGACTCGGCACGCTGCTCGTGCTCTTCTACAACGGCGTGATTCTCGGCGTGATCAGCGTGGACTACGTGGCGGCGGGGCAGACGAAATTTTTGCTCGCGTGGCTCATGCCGCACGGTGTCATCGAGATTCCTGCCTTCATCATCGCGGGACAAACCGGTCTGGTGCTGGCGAACGCGCTGATTGGCTGGGGCAGTCGGGAGCGTCTCGCGCAACGCTTCCGCGCCGTGGCTCCCGATCTCGTCACGCTCATCGGCGGCGTGGCGCTGATGCTCGTGTGGGCCGGTTTGATCGAAGCCTTTCTCTCGCAATATCACGAGCCGGTGATTCCCTACTGGTCGAAGATTGCGTTTGGAACGGTGGAACTGTTGTTGCTGGTTTTATTCCTCGCGCGCGCGGGCCGTGCCGGCGTAGCGGCGTCTCGGCAGAGCGCCGCCATCATTTCCAATTTAGATCACCGGCGCTCTACCGAGACGCCGCTACGGTGAGAAAATCATGACCCGCGCCAACACCCTGCTAATCCGCACCCCCGAAGGAGTCGTCTTCGCGCAGACGCTGGCCGGGCCGGTGACGCGCTTCCTGGCATGGATGTTCGACCTGCTGTGCATTCTCCTCATCATGTCGGTGCTGCAAATCATCACCACGTTCGTGCTGCTCGTCAGCCCGGCGTTGGGCAGCGCGCTGACCGTCGTGTTTGGATTTGTCGTCACGGTCGGCTACGGCATGGGGCTGGAGTGGTTCTGGCGCGGCCAAACCGTGGGCAAGCGTCTGCTGCGCCTGCGCGTGGTGGACGCATCCGGACTGCGACTGCAATTCAGCCAGGTGGCGATTCGTAATTTGCTGCGCGTGGTGGATCTGCTGCCCGGCATGTATCTCGTCGGCGGTGTCGCCACGCTCTGTTCGCGCAAGGCGCAGCGCCTCGGAGATCTCGCCGCCAACACCGTGGTCATTCGCATCCCGAAAATTTCCGAGCCGGATTTGGAAAAACTCGGCGCCGACAAATTCAACTCGCTCCGCGCCCACCCGCATCTCTGCGCGCGCCTGCGCCAGCGCGTGACGCCGCTCGAAGCCAGCACCGCCTTGCAGGCCATCGTGCGCCGCGATGAATTCGAGGCCGCCGCCCGCGTGACGCTGTTCGGCGATTTGGCGGATCACTTCAAGGCAAAGGTTCAGTTTCCATCCGAAGCCGTGGACGGCATCGCCGACGAGCAATACATCCGCAACGTGGTGGATGTGCTGTATCGCGCGGAGACCAAACAACGTGCTGCCAGCGTCCCGCTGGCTACCGAACCGAGCCAGCGAGACGCTGGCGGCACACTGGCGGTATGAACTCCGGCGAACTCCATGCCTTTCATTACGCCACTGGTCGCCCGGTGCGCGGGACGTGGCGAGACGGGCTCATCACCACGTTGGATGAAGTCACCGATCCGCCCGAACAAAAACTCTGGCTCGCCCCGTCAATCGTGGACTTGCAAATCAACGGCTACGCTGGCGTGGACTTCCAGCGCGACGACGTGACTACGGTAGAACTGCTCCACGCCACGCGCGCCCTGCTCCGCGATGGCTGCGCGCATTTTCTCCTCACGCTCATCACCGACGAATGGCCGCGCCTGCTCGCGCGCTTGCGACATTGCAAAAAGCTGCGCGACGAATCAGCGGAACTGCGTGCCGCGATCATCGGCTGGCACATCGAAGGCCCCTTCCTCTCCGAGAAGCCGGGCTTCCACGGCGCACACCGCCCGGCGTTGATGCGCGATCCAACACCGCGACACATGGAGGAATTACGTGCCGTCACCGGCGATGACCGTGTGCTGCTCACGATGGCTCCAGAACGCAACGGCGCGCGGGAAGCCATGGCGCTAGCCACGTCGCTCGGCCTCCGCGTGAGCCTCGGCCACACCGACGCGAGCGCGGAAATGTTGTCGCAAGCCGTGGCCGCAGGCGCGACCGGCTTCACGCATCTCGGCAACGGCTGCCCGCGCGACCTCGACCGCCACGACAACATCCTCTGGCGTGTGTGCGAAACGCCGGGACTGACCGTGAGTTTCATCCCCGATGGTCATCACGTTTCGCCGGCGCCGTTTCGGTTGCTGCACAGGCTGCTGATGCAGGGGGAATGTCGAATGACGAATGGCGAAGGCCGAATGAATTCCAAAGTCCCAAACACCGGTGAGCAGCCACCTGACGATAATCCGATCGTCATTCGTCATTCGTCATTCGTCATTCCAATTTATTACACCACCGACGCCATGGCCGCCGCGGGCGCAGGCCCGGGCCGCTACCGACTCGGTGCGGTGGAAGTGGAAGTGGGCGCGGATCAAATCGTGCGCCAGCC
Source organism: Akkermansia sp. (assembly GCA_043757045.1). Lineage (GTDB taxonomy): Bacteria > Verrucomicrobiota > Verrucomicrobiia > Limisphaerales > SIBH01 > JANNGC01. The sequence continues at coordinate 10,383 of JAYVQC010000091.1, forward strand.
GGGCCAGACAAATTTCGCCGGCTCCGCGCTCACGCCCATCGCCGGCGTGTTTCGCGCCGCGCAGATGTTGAACTGCCCGTGGCAGGAATGCTGGCAACGCTTCTCGGACGCGCCCGCGCAATTCATTGGCTTCGAGAATCAACTTCGAGTTGGTGCCAAATCCTTCTGCCTGGTTGATCCCGCGACTGGTTCGGTGATCAGCGGCTAGGGTGGGCTACATCGCGCTGCGACAAAACAAGCCTGAGCGGGGCGGGCGCTGCAATTGAGACGCGCGGCAACTCCTGGCTTTCACTTCCGCCTTTGCCTCGCTAGGCTCGCGCCGCCATGAAAAATCTAATCCGCATCGTTGTTGTGCTCGTCGTTCTTGTTGTCGTGGTTGGCCTCGTCGGCCTGTTCTACCTCGGCAACCTCGTGAAGTCGGCTGTGGAAAAGGCCGGTCCCGCCGTGGCCAAGGTGCCGGTCACGCTTGGCAGCGCGACGGTGTCTGTGTTCGGCGGCAGCGGCACCTTGAAGAATTTTGTCATCGGCAATCCCGAGGGCTACAAGTCGTCCGAGGCCATCAAAGTCGGCACAGCTCACATCTCCATCGTCCCGAAGTCTATTCTCGGCAACAAAGTGCTCATCCGCTCCATCCGACTCGAAGGCCCGGAGATCACTTTTGAGAAAACGGGGATCACGGGGAGCAATCTGGAGAAGATTCTCGACAACCTCGGTGGCAAGAAGAAGCCGGGCGAACCTGAGTCCAAAGCCCCGGCCTCCAGCGGCGGTTCCTCAAAAAAATTGCAGGTGGATGAGTTCATCATCACCGGTGCAAAGGTTCACGCGCAGGTTCCCCTCCTCGATCCATACACGGTGATCTTGCCGGAATTGAAACTTACGAATTTGGGCCAGGGGCCGGAAGGCATCACGCCCCAGGAACTCGGCCAGCGCGCGCTGACGGTGATTTTGGAAGCAACCGCGAAGGCCGTGGCCGAGAACGCGCCCGGCACAGCCGGCCAAGCCGCCGAGAAGCTGAACAACGCCAAGGACGCGGTGAAGGATTTGTTCAAGAAGAAGTAATGGAGGGCCGTCTCCACTATTTCCACGCCACGGAGGGGCGTCCGCCGCAGTCGGCACAGAAGCTATCCCGCGTCACGAACTGCGCTTCGCAGCGCGGGCAGTAGGCGGTGTGGATGGCTTCGCTGCGCGCGGGCGGGCGAAGAAGTTCTTCCAGATTTAATCCGCGGCCTCGGACAAATTTTTCCGCCTCACTTTGCAACAGCGCACGGAATGATTCCTCAGCTTGCACCGCCAGTGGATCATTCAGCGGACAAACCGGGAACATCGGGTGGCGTAGATCAAGAATCCCGCGGCGCGCAAACAGACGGAAATCATCCGGAACCAGCAACACTTTCGCCACGGTCAGTGCGTAGAAATCTTCGAGTAAATGTTTGCCCAAAGCGTCGGCCGCACGAATGGCCGAGGGCGGTGCCAGCAGCATGGTGAGGAACGGCGTGAACCGCTCCTCGTGGCCGCCGGGATACAGGCGCCCGTGCGCGCGGCGAAACACAAAGGCGATGCTCACGGTGTGCGCGAGCAACCCGGCAGCGAGCCACCAAACCACATTCAGGAAAGAGAAGCGCCAGACGAGCAGCGGCGCGAGCACGTAGAGAAAGAGAAACAGGCTGTTCGCCAGCACGCGCAAGGTCGTGCTTTGCTTTTGAAATTCCTCCACACGTGCGCGCGCGGCGGATTCATCAAAGCTCGCGGCCAGCGCGCGGTGGATAATTTCTTCGCGTCGTCCCGCCGGACTATCGCTCAGTTCGCGCAACTCTTTCACCACGCGGCGGGCGACGAAGGGCGACGTGGCTTTCAGAAACAGTTGACCGTTGACCAGCACTTTTCGCCCTTCGCGAGTGATGGATTTGATCTCGTCGAAGCGCACAAGACGCGTGGTCTGCGCGGGTCGCCAGATTGGATTCAAACACGCGGCGGTGTAGGCGAATGCAGCTTCTGCGGAAAGCGAGAGCGGCGCAGGTTGCCCGAAGAAAATCGTGCCGAGCGGCGGCAGTGGATTCGCGAACGTCACCGCGCCGTACTGGTTCGCCAGCGTTCCGCCAGGGTGGCGCAAGAACCAGCGCGTGCGCCGCAGTCCCCACACATTGAAGAAGCCCACCGTGCCGCGCCGCAGCCAGACCAGGCATTCGGCCAGGTAGAGCGCGACGAGCACCAGCAGCAGGCTTTCGAGATCGCCCATGTGGCGCAGGTGTTGAAACGAACTGCGGCGCGTCAGGCGTCGGTGTTCTTGTTCCGCCCGAGGATGAGCCGCTTGAAGAACGCGCCGACGGCCACGACGGCGATGACGACGAGCTTCCAACCTTTTTTGAGAAACACCGCCAGCGCGCCAAACAGTCCGAGCTTGGCCGCGCCCGCCGCCGCCCCGCCCACGACCAGCGCCGCGAGTCCATACTTGGCAATCTTGTCGCCCGGTTTGAATTCCGCGTAACGCTCGCCGGACTTGTAGTCATACTTCGCGAGCATCTGTTTGAACTCCGGCAGCGTGGCCGGAAGTTTCTCGGGATCAATGACGAGGTTCACGCTCATGATGCCTTTGCGACCGAGCAGGCGGGTGTTGTAGTTCACGCTTTGCCCGCTCTCGCCTTCGACGCGGATAGCCCAGCCGAGGTTGTGCGTCTCACTGTCGTAGGCGGGCTTTTGATCCCAGCCGACGATACGGAGCGTGGGCCAGCCGCGTTTCTTGCGCTCCTCGTTGCCGGCCTCGTTGCCCTTCTTGATCGCGGCGAGCATTTTGTCGGCGTCGAGCTTGTCCTTGTCGTCATCCTTCACGTAGCCCTCTTCCGAAAAATCAAAGATGGCGAACCACTCCAGATTCGTCGGCGCGAACAGGGCGAGCTCGCTGCCGTCGGGAATGTTTCCCGACCACTCCAGCAGTTTGCGCGCGCCCTTGCCGTCGGTGAAAACAAAGCCCGCCGGAATTTCAAAATTCGCCTGCGACCCGATGCTGACCGGGGCCGGTCCGTGCGTCCACTTGACCTTGCTGGCGACGAGCGGGTCTTCCTTCGGCTCGGCGGCGCGAGCGGGGAGGAGGAGAGCGGCCAGCAGGCCCAAGGCGAAAAGAGAAAAACGAATCGAGGTCATGGTTCCTTTCATTGGTTTGTTGTGCGTCAGGACGGCGACCATTTGAGAATTTACCGGAGCGAGCCAAGCCGTTGGGCGTTGCTATGAAGCGGCCAGCGCGAAGCGTCAAGCTCGCTGATGACACAGCGCACCCGGAGCGCGGGTTTTTAACCCGCAGCAATGTGAAATGAAGAAACCTGTTCGCAAGTTCCAACACCATCAGCATGCGAACATGGCTGCGGGTTGAAAACCCGCGCTCCATGGCTGTCGCCTTACAACCCAATCACCTTCATCACCGCTTCCTTCGTCGCCGGCACCACGGTCGGGGCGAAGCCGGCGGTGCTGATGGCGGTGTCCGGGTCTTTCAAACCGTGGCCCGTCATCGTGGCGGTGATGAGGCTGCCCTCGGGAATCATTCCGGCCTGCACGCACTTGATCAAACCGGCCAACGGCGCGGCGCACGCGGGTTCCACGAAGATGCCTTCGGTGCGCGCGATGAGTTTGTAGGCGTGCAGGATTTCCTCGTCCGTCACCTTGTCAATGTGGCCGGTGGATTCCTGAATCGCGTCCTTCGCGCCCTGCCAGCTCGCGGGATTGCCGATGCGAATGGCCGTCGCCACCGTCTGCGGGTCGGCAATGACATGGCCATCCACGATGGGCGCGGCACCCGCCGCCTGAAAACCAAACATGCGCGGCAAGGTGTCGGCCTTCTCCGCCGCGTGATATTCTTTGTAGCCCTTCCAGTAGGCCGTGATGTTTCCCGCATTGCCCACGGGGAGAAAATGGAAGTCCGGCGCGTCACCGAGCGCGTCGCAGATTTCAAACGCCGCCGTCTTCTGGCCCTCGATGCGGAAGGGGTTGATGCTGTTCACGACCTCCGCTTTTCCCGTCTCACCCAGTTCACGCACGATGCGGAGCGCTTCGTCGAAATTGCCTTCGATGGAAATGGTCGTCGCGCCGTACATCAAGGCTTGCGCGAGTTTGCCGAGCGCAATTTTCCCGTGTGGGAGCAACACAACGCACTTCATCTTCGCACGCGCGGCGTAGGCGGCGGCGGATGCCGAGGTATTACCCGTGCTGGCGCAGATGACGACTTCCGCGCCGCGCTCTTTGGCCTTCGACACGGCGAGCGTCATGCCACGATCCTTGAACGAGCACGTCGGGTTCAGTCCTTCGTATTTGAGGAAGAGCGAAAACTTCCCGCCGATGGCCTCGACGAAATTCGGCGCGGCGATGAGCGGCGTGTTGCCCTCGTTGAGCGTGACGATGGGGGTCTCCGCCGTGACGGGCAGATATTCAGCATAGCGGCGGATGACGCCGGGCCAGTTTGCATTCGAAGTCATAAAATTGTTGGGCGCTCGTCGCGCGGCTTACTCAAAACTCTCGACCCGGATCATCACCGGCTTTCCTTTGATCACCGACAGCCGGGCAATTTTTACCAGGGCCTGGTTCATCGCCGCGTTCGTCGCGTCGTGAATCATCAAAATCAACGGCACTATTTCGCCCACATGTCCTTCCGGCTGAATGACTGAAGAGATGCCAATCTTCGCGTCGCCCAGAATCGTCGCCACTTTCGCCATCGTGCCGGGCCGGTCGGCCACGCTCAGCCGCACGTAGTAGCGAGAAACAACGTCACTGATGGGCAAGACCGCACCCTCGCGCTCATGCGGAACGAACGGCGGAATGCGGCTCTTCGTGCCGAGCTTTAAGTCGAGCGCCGCGTCCGCGAGATCGCTCAACACTGCGCTCGCCGTCGCGTCCTGCCCCGCGCCGCGCCCGTAGTAAAGCGTGTCGCCCACAATATCGCCGCGCACGAGGATGGCGTTGAAAACGTGGTTCACGCTGGCGAGCACATGCGCGTTCGGCACGAGCGCGGGATAGACAGAAACCTGAATCGGGCAATAGTTCGTTTCTGCCTTCTGCTTTCTGCTTTCTGCTTTTTTGACAATGCCCAGCAGCTTGATTGTGTAACCGAGCTTCTCGGCAAACTGGATGTCCAGCTTCGTAATGTGCCGGATGCCCTCGGTGTAAATCTGTTTCGGGTTCACCCAAAAACCGTGCGCGAGCGAGGCGAGAATGCCCGTCTTGTGCGAAGCGTCGTGACCGTCCACGTCGAGGTCGGGCGGCGTCTCAGCGTAGCTCAGGCGCTGCGCGTCGGCGAGCACGTCGGCGAAGTCCGCGCCCTCCAGCTTCATGCGCGTGAGGATGTAATTGCACGTTCCGTTGACGATCCCGTAGAGGCGCGTGATGCGGTTCCCGATCAGCGCCTCGCGCACGACCTTGATGATGGGAATGCCGCCCGCGACGCTCGCCTCGTAATAAAGATTCGTCCCGTGCTGCTGCGCCGTGGCGAACAGTTCCTCGCCGTGCGCCGAGAGCAGCGCCTTGTTCGCCGTGACCACCGGCTTACCGTGCTTCAACGCCGCAAGCACGACCTTGCGCGCGGTCGTGGTGCCGCCGATGAGTTCCGCGACCAGATCAATTTGCGGATCGGCCACCACGCTTCGCCAATCCGTGGTGAGAAGCTTTTTGGAAATTTTAACCGGACGTGCCTTGCGCAAATCGCGCACCACCACGCGCGCCACTTGCAGTTCGACGCCCAGACGGGACGACATGAGCGCGCCGTTGCGCTGAAGCGCCTGCACGACGCCTCCGCCCACCGTTCCACCACCAATAATTGCCAGCCTGACCTGTCGCATGAAGCGGTGGACATTGCCGGGAAGCACGCGTCGGGACAACGAGATTTTCAGGGCTGATGGAGCTGTGGATAATTTTGAAACCGCGCCTGGTTCACGGCCCCCAGTCTCTTCCACGCCTGCGGTGGCACGGCCCGGACAGAGCACCGGGACTTTTCCATTTCGCTCGACGCACGGGCCGGGCATAACTCGTGCGCGCGTGACACGACCATCGCTCCAAGATTTCCGCTGGCAACTGGCCGATGACTTCGCGCCATTGCTGGGCGAACTGCTGCGCGCCAAACCCTCCGCAGTCGTAAAGGACGACCGCGCGAAATTCGTCGCACGCCACGAAATCAACGGCCGCGCCTTTTACGTGAAACGCTACCGGCACGGCGCGTTCGCCCTGCGTCCGGCGAAGTTTTTTTTCAAACGCTCGCAAGCCGCGCAGGAGTGGCGGTTGGCGGAGGCGCTGGAAAAGCGGGGTGTCCCCATCGTGCGCCACGTCGCGCTCGGCGAACGCTGGACGGCGCGCGGACTCGTGGAAAGCGTCCTCATCACCGAAGCGTTCGACGGCGTGCCCATCGAGCCGCGACATGAAAATATTTTTCCTCGCCTCATCGCCCTGGTGGAGCAGATGGCAAATGCTGGCGTGGCGCATGATGATTTTCATCCCGCCAACTTGCTGCTTCGCGAGGCCACGGGGGAAATCCGCCTGATTGATTTGTACGGCGCGCGCGTGACCAAGTCGGAAACACCGGCGCAAATCCGCGCCGCGCTACTGGCCCAGCTCGGAGTCACTCTGCCGCTGCCGACGGACGCAGTCGACACGCGGCGCGCGCTCGCTTTGCGAAAGCAGCAGCTCGCCACGCGCGCGCGACGGTGTCTCAAAACCAATCGCGATTTCGTCCGCCGCAAGTTTGGCAATTTTTCCTGGCAGTTGCGCCGGGCCGCGCTGACACCGGAAGTGGAGGCGGTGCTGCGCGATCCCGACGCCTTTCTCGCCCGCGCGCGCGTCCTCAAGGCCGGGCGCAGTTCCACGGTGGGCGCGGCGGACGGACTGGTGCTCAAACGTCACAACTTCAAGAAGCCGCTCAACCTCGCGAAAGACCTGGCGCGCGGCTCACGCGGGCGGCGCGATTTTCTCAAAGGTTATCACCTCGAATTGTGCGGACTCCCCACCGCGCGCGTGCTGGCCACGGCGGATCATCGCGTGCTGGGCCTGCCGCCGCGCAGCTTCGTGCTGATGGAGGAAATCCCCGACGCCCACGATGCCGCCCACGCCAGCGCGCCCGAACTGATGAGCCTGGCCCGGCTCATCGCGCGCTTGCACCACGAAGGTTTCACCCACCGCGACTTGAAGGAGACGAACATTCTTTTCCGCGCGGGCGTTCCGCACCTGATTGATTTGGACGGTTTGAAATTCGTCACCACCGTCACGCCCGGCGAGGCCGCCGCCAATCTGCGCCGCCTGTCCGAGGGACTGTCGGTCGCGGGAAAATTGACCCACGCCCATTTGCTCTCGGGCCTGCGGGCCTATTGCCGGGCGAGAAAAGTTTTTCCGCGCGAACTTTTTCCACGCGCGCGGGCCAAAGGTTGAACTGACCGCGTGTCTCCGATTGTGGAATCCGCGCGGTGTGACCTCTCACCGCCGCTTGCTGTCCACGAAGGCCCACGCCGCGCCGAGCAACAGACCGGAGGTGTGCGCGGTGTTGGCGATGGGCCCGAAGAAACCCGTGAAACAGGCACCGAACCAAATCATCGCCCAGATCACGCTCTGCCGATCCAGCGCGAGGCCGGCCGCAGGATCAAATCTCCCGCGCACCCAGCAGTAGCCGATGAGCGCGTAGTTCACGCCGGACATGCCGCCGAAAAGCGGGCTGCCGCTCACCCAATACTGCGCCGCATTCGAACACGCGCCCGCGAACAGCACGAAGGCCGCGAAGTAAATTGAACCCAGCCGCGCCTCGAACAGGCTGCCGGTTCGTTGCAGCCACATCATGTTGAACAGGATGTGACCGATGAGAATGCCGCCGGTCGGAAAGTGAATGAAGATGGGCGTGACCAGCCGCCACACTTCGCCGCTGCGCAGTGCACCCCAGCCACGCGTCCACTGAACGCTGTCGCCGTTCACCTCGATGGGCGCGACAAACAAAATGGATAGACGCTCCAAATCCGCGCCAAACTTGGAAATGAGAAAGACGCCCACGCACGCGAAGATCAACGCATACGTCACCACGCCGAAGCCGTGGCTGGTCAGGCCGGGGAGCAATTTCTTCCCGCTCACCACGCGCTTGCGGTACGCCGCGTCCCCGGCTTGGGCCTCGGCGCGCAACTTCGCAGCGGGCGAGCCGGCCTGATATTTCGCGTCGTGTGGATTCGCGCGGAACTCGGCGAGCAGTTGCGTGGCGGTCGCGACGTGATCATCCGAACGCACCCAGATGGCCCATTGATTTCCCTCGTGCTCGAAGTCGGTCTCAATCTCCTGCACGTAAAGGAAGTCACCGAACGTCCGCGCGTCCTTGTCGTTATCAAGATGCCCAATCAGTCGCATGTGCGGCGTTTCGTAACAGCAACCTCCGCGCAATGCACGCGGGGAGTCGTTGATGCCACGGTGGGGCGCATGTCCTCATGCGCGCCGCGCTGAAATCGGAATCGCGCGAGAAACTTGCTCGCACCTCAGCCAAGTTTCACCCGCGATTCACCGTCCCGTCACTTGACGCTCGGAAGCGGGCTTCCTAACGTCACGGTGCATGACCAACCCAGCCTTTCGCGCCCTGCTCGCGCTGTGTCTGCTGCTCCCGGCGGCGCACGCGCAGATTATTTCCTCCAATCTCCTTTCGCCCACGAACGGCGGGGCCATCGTGCGCTTCACGGCCTCGCACACAAATGTCATCGGACTGATTGATGCGTCGAAGCGCAATCCGCCGCCGTCCAGTGAAGGGAAATTTCCGCAGGAGATTGTCTTCGCCTTTCGCGACGACGCGGAGGCGCTGATCGAACGCGTGGCCATCAAGCCCGACGCGCGCACGGGGAAAACCAACTGGGCCAAGCGCGTGAGCGTGCTCGTGAGCACGAGGAATCCGTTGGAAGGCTTCGAGGAGGCGGGCGTACTCAGTCTGGAGCAGGAGGCGACGCAGCAGGAACTCGCCATCAACAAGCGCGCAAAATATCTGAAGCTCCGCGTCATCGAAAACTTCGGCGGCACGCACCTCAGCCTCGGCGAAGTGAAAGCCTACGAAGGCACCGAGCCGGGCTACGTCTCGGTGTTACAACGTCCGCTTACCCTGCGCACTCCGCGCACGAATGCGGAGGCGGCGCTGCTGCAAAAAGATCTGAACGAGCCGAACGATTCCGCGAGCGCGGCGACAAAGATTGTCTTCGGTCAGACGTCGTCGGGGAGCATCAATCCGCCCGGCGAGTTCGACTTTTTCTCTTTCACGCAGCCTGCCGGTTCACGCGTGGTGACGATGAGCCTCGCGGGCGAGCCGAACATCCGCACATCCATCGCGCTGCAACGCGACGGGCAGACGGTGAAAGAATTTGATCCGAGCAAGGCGGTCGTGGAGCGCGCGGATTTGTCGTGGCTCGTCGATCCGGGCGAACACACGGTGCGCCTGACGGAACCGCCGGTGAGCCTGGTGCTGATCTGGGATTCCAGCACGAGCATGAGGGGCAACGAGGCGGCGTTGCAGCGCGGGGTGGAAGCGTTCATCGCGCGCGTCAAGGCACCCGACCGCGTGCATCTGATCCAGTTCAGCAGCAAGGTCGAAGTGTTGACCACGAACTTTTCCAGCGACTCGGTGGCGCTGCTCGCGCTGTTCAAGAAGAGCTACAAACTCACGAGCGGCACCGCCTTTTTCGACGCGGTGCAAAAGGGCGCGCAACTGCTCGAAGGCGTGCCGGGCAACCGCGCCATCGTGGTGATGACCGACGGCGCGGACACGCAGAGCAAGACCGCGCCCGCCGCGTTCTGGCAGACGCTCGCGGACCAACGCATCCGCCTCTACACCATCGGGCTGGGCAAGGAGCTGACGCGGTTCATGGACAAGACGGGCAACACGTCGAAGCGCGCGCTGGCGCATTACGCCGAGGCGTCGAATGGACGTTTCTTCTTCACGGAGAACGCCGGGCAGTTGCTCAATCTCTACGAGGAAATTTCCAGCGAACTGCGCTCCATCTCGCAATACCAGTTCACCGTAAAACCCAGCGCGGGCGACGGCGCGCTGACGGTGAACGCGCTGGCCGGCACCCGCGTGGTGACCAACGCGCACACGCCGATGGAAATTATCTTCGATGCGTCCGGCTCGATGCGGGAAAAACTCGGCGAGCGGCGGAAGATTGAAATCATGAAGCAGGTCATCCCGCAGATCATCGACGCGATGCCGGCCAACCAGCAGATCGCGCTCCGCGTCTATGGGCATCGGATTGATTCGCAGCGGCCCGGCGCGCGCACGGACTCCGAACTCGTCCTGCCGCTCGGCACCGTGGACAAGGAGAAATTGAAGAACGCGATTCTGGTCCTGCCCACTCGCGGCACCACGCCGATTGCCTTTTCTCTCCAGCAGTTGCCGCAAGATTTCGCGAACGTGCCGGGCGACAAAACCATTGTCCTCGTGACGGACGGGCGCGAGGAAGCGGGCGGCGATCCGGTGAAGGTTGTGCGCGAGTTGCTGGAGAGCGGCTTCAAGTTTCGCCTCAACGTGGTCGGCTTCGCCCTCGCCGACCGCGAGAGCAAACAGCAGATGCAGACCATCGCCGAGATGACGGGCGGGAATTTTTACGACGCGGGCAGCGCTGCAAGTTTGCGCGATGCGATGGAACGCTCGGTCGTGGAGGAGTCGCTCGCCCTGCCCTTTCAATTGCTCGATGCGGTCGGCGCGGAAGTCTATCGCGGCACCACGAGTCGCACGGCTGCCGCCGTGCCGGAAGGCGTGTTCACTTTGCGCGTGGAAACGGCAGGCAAGCCGCTGGTCGTGCCGAACGTCCGCATCGTGGCGAAGGCCGCGACGCGCGTGGAATTGGCGCGCGAGGGCGAAGAATTTTCGACGGCGGTGACGATGGGACAGTAGCCATCCGGCACCGGGAGGTTTGCGCTCTATTCCCCGATAAAATGCACGACCACGCGACGGCGATGCGCGTGCGTGCGGTGTTCCCAGAGATAAATTCCCTGCCAAGTCCCGAGCGCGAGTTCGCCGCGTGTGATGGGGATGGTCAGGTTCACCGCTGTGAGCGCGGTGCGGATGTGGGCGGACATGTCGTCCTCACCTTCGGCGGTGTGGATGAAAATACCGTCACCGTCTGGCACGAGGCGCGCGAAGAAGGAATCGAAATCCACGCGCACGTCCAGGTCGGCGTTCTCCTGAATCAGCAGCGAGGCCGAAGTGTGCTGGAGATGCAACGTCACCTGGCCGGTTTGGATTTTCGTGGCGTGCAACCGCGCGGAAACTTCCCCGGTGAAATCGTGAAACGCGCGCCCGCGCGTGGCGATGGTGATCTCGTGCTGGGACTGGCGCAGCATGGGCGGAAACCTACGGCTTGATGTCGAGCATCTTCTCCAACTGCGCGTTGCGCGGATGCCCGCCGTCGCGCGCCTTCTGGTAATGCCAGCGCGCCAGCGCCAGCGCGGGCGGCGTCTGCGTGGCATAGACCACGGCGAGGTTGTTGTGGGCCACGGCGTTGTTCGGCTGGAGTTGAATCGCGCGCCGCAGAGCCGCCTCAGCCGGTCCGCGCTGCCCCTTCTCGCTCAAGACGATGCCAAGATAATTTTGTACGTCCGCGTAATCAGGATTCGATTGCGCGGAACGGCTCAGGGCGTCGAGCGCCTGGTCCATTTTGTTTTCGCGGAAACGGATGCGGCCCAGCACGTAGAGACTGAAGTAGTCGTCCGGGTCGAGGGTGAGCGCCTTGGTCACGGACTTTTCCGCGCCCTCGTAATTGTTCAGCTCGACTTGCGCGGACGCGAGGTTGCCGAGCGTGGTCACGTTGTTTTCGTCTTGATGCAGCACTTCGAGATAATTTTTTTCCGCCTCGGCAAATTGCGCGGTGGCAAAAGCGCGCTCGGCGGCACGCAGCAACGGACCGGCTCCGGGCGGCACGCCGCGCGAAACCTTGGGCCGCTCCTTCTCAATGGGCGCAACGCCGGCGAACGGCACGGCGGCGGATGGCACGGCGACGTTGGCGACGAGCGCGGCGGGCGGGCGGTTGAAGAGCGCGAGTTCATCCGACGAGTATGGCGTGGGCTTGGCTTCCAGCGACTGCACCCGCGCGCGGAGGGTGAGCAACTCGCGTTGCGCGTCCGGCGGCATGGCCGGGATGGGCGCGAGCGCGCTCTGTCGCTGGTTCTGCTGCGCGACCTGCTTCCACAACTCCAACTGCTTCTGGAGGCCAAGCGATTCGCCAGAGAGCCTTCGCATCGCCGCGTCGCTCTCGGCAGCTTGCGTGGTGTATTGCGCGCGGGCGGCGTTGGCGGTGGTGGAGAGCGCGGCGTATTTGTCGCGCCACTCTGCGGTCTGTTTTTTCAACACGTCGTTCTCGGTGCGGAGCGCGAGGATTGTGTCGTTCTGCTCCTTGAGTTTGTCCGTGAAATCAGGCGGCGCGGGTGCATTCGTCTGCATGCTTTTCTGGGCGGCGACCTGGGCCTTGATGAGTTCGTTTTCTTTCAGCAACGAGCGGATGCGCTCTTCGGCCTTCGCCAAGTCGCGCGGGTCCACCATCGCGGGCTGGGCGGAGAGGGCTTCCTTTAATTTCGCGCCGAGAGTTTTGTTGTCCTGCTTCAGCCGCTCAATTTCCGTCTGCAACTCGCGCACTTGATCAAACTCCGCCGACATCGGAAGCGCAGTGCTGGGCGGCAAACTGTTCGTCCGCTTCGGCAGCAGGCCCGTTTCTGGCGGCGGCGTGGTCGTGGTGCCGGCGGGCGCAGGCTGGCTCTTCGCCGCGAGCGCGGCGGTGATGGGCGCAAGCTTGGTGGCGACGTAGTTCAACCGGTAATTGATCACGCGCTCGTTCCAGCCGGGGAAGATCGTGCGGAAGCGGGTGAGGCCCTGCTGCGCCTCGGCGTAGCGCAAGGCTGCGGCGCGCTGGTCGCCCATGTCGTTCAGGCGGTCAGCCTCCTGAATCGACTGATAGATGCGCACGTATTGCTCATCCGGTCCTTGCGCGCGCGCGACAGCGCACGCGAGGACGATCCCGGCAAACAGGCAGAGCAAACGGTTCATGCTGGCGAGTCTAGGCGCGGCGCGCGGGCTTGGCAATTCCCGGCGTGGCGCACCATCAATGCGGCGTCGCCGCCGCGCCCACTTCCTGCGGACGATCCGTCGGCGGCTTAAAGAAAAGCGCCAGCATCAGGATGCCGAGAATCGCCAGCCCTGTCGGCACGAGGAACAGTTTGTGATAATCCACCACGGCTTTGCCGTCCGCTCCGATGGTTGAATACACCGTCATCAAACGCGGGAACACCTGGCTCGCCACCACCATGCCCACGCCGAGGATGAGCAGGTTGAACAAGCCCTGCGCGCTGGAGCGCACGTCCTTCGGAAACACCGCGTCCACAAAAATGTAAACCGTCGCGAAGAAGAAGGCGTAGCAGATGCCGTGCAGCACCTGAATCAGGATGATGAGCCACTGCCAGTCTTCCGTGCCGAAAAACGCGAAGACGCCGTAGCGCGCCGCGTGGCCGAGGATGCCGATGATCATCGTCCACTTCCAACCGAGCTTCCGAAGCACCGTGCCGAGCGCGAGCATGGTCACGATTTCCGCAACTTGCCCGATGCTGCTGACCACCATTGTCATCTTGGCCGAGACGCCGACCATGGTGAGAAAGCCGTCAATGACCACGAAGTAGCCGTTGTGAATCGTGGAATCAATCAGCGTGACGACGAAAAGCACGAACACGAAGGGCAGCCCCAGCAGCTTGGCCGCGCGCAGCCAGGCGAGCTTGTTCAGGCCTTGCGCGCTCTTGTTCGGCGGCGTGTGCGGCAGCGTCAGGCAGTAGGCCGCGAGCAGGAACGAGATGATGCCCGCGACGATGAAAACCATGCTGGTCTGCTTCGCATCCGCCTTGTCCCCGAGCAAAAAGATGAACGGCCAGCTTACCACAATCCAGCCGACCGTGCCGCCCATGCGGACGAAGCCGAAATCTTTTGCCGGGTCTTTCAAGTTCGCGAAGGCCAGCGAGTTCGTCACCGACAGCGTCGGCACGTAGAGCAGTCCGTAGAGCAGGAACAATCCGAAGAACGCCGGGAAGCTGGTCGTGAACGCGGTGGCGATCAACGCGAGGCCGCCGACGAAATGACTGAAGGCGAGAAACTTCTGCGCGGCGAAATTCCGGTCGGCGAACTGGTTGCTAAAAAACATGCCGACCAGCGACGCGATGCCGAACACGCTGCCCACCCACGCCTGCTGCCCGCCCGTGAAACCGAGCATGCCCATGTAGGGGAAAATTTTGATCTGCCACGCTCCCCAGATGGCGATTTCGAGCACCATCATCAGAAAAAGTTTGTTGCGAATGGAGTTGTTCATAGGCGATTGACGCGGAGCGTAGGCAGACGGACGGAGGGGAGGCAAGCTCGCGTCACGGCGAGGAAAGTAATCAGTAAGTCAGTCATCAGTAAAACATTGCGCCGCTCGCGACTGGCGACTGATTTACTCATGACTGACTTACTGATTACTTTCCCCGCCCACTCACGTTCCCTACCCTGCCCGCGTGCAAATCGCCTTCAAAGAATGGGCCGCGATCGTTGACGCGCTGGGCGGCGGCGAGCAAATTATCATTCTTCGCAAAGGCGGCATCAGCGAGGGCCTGGGCGGATTTCAGATCGAGCACGAGCGGTTCCTGCTTTTCCCCACGCTTTTTCATCAGCAGCGCGAGTCAGTGCTGCCCGCCGCGCAACGGCGCTATGATTTGATTGCGCCCAGCTTGTCCGCTGAAACGTTGCGACTCGAATACTTCGCCGAAGTCGTGGACTGGAAATTTCTCGACTCCCTCGCGGACGCGCAACGGCTCGTCGGCCAGCACGTCTGGCGCGAGGAAGTGATCCGCGAGCGTTTCGACTGGGGGAAGACCAAGAGCATCTACGCGATGGCCGTGCGCGTGTTCCGCCTGCCGCAAGCCGTCGAACTGCCGATGCGCGCGGGGTTCGGCGGGTGCAAATCGTGGATTGATCTCGGTGAAGTGGTCGCCACAAGCGGCGCGCAGCCGGTGCTGGGCGAAGCGGCTTTCGTTGAACAGTTGGAAAAATTTCGCGCCGCGCTCGCAACGTGCCGCCAGCATCTTGCTGGCGAACCGGCCAGCGAGACGCTGGCGGCACACTGAATGAATCTTCCGCCTATCATCCTCGCCTCCGCCTCGCCACGCCGCGCGGAACTGCTGCGCGAGATCGTCGCGGAGTTCCAGGTGATTCCGGGCCACGCCGAGGAATTTCAGCCCGAGTATCTCTCACCCGCCGAAGCCGGGCTGCTGAACGCGTATCGCAAGGCGCGCGTCATCGCGAAGAAGTTTCCCGACGCGCTCGTCATCGGCGCGGACACGGAAGTCGTTTTGGGGCGGCGCATTTTTGGCAAGCCGCGCGACTTCGCCGACGCTCACGCGATGGTGGCGGACTTGGCGGGACGCGAGCATCTGGTCATCACCGGCGTGTGCCTCCTTCACCTACGCCGTCATCGGCAGAAACTTTTCTCCGTGACCACGCGCGTGAAATTCAAGCCGTTGCGCGCGGATCAAATCACGGATTACCTCACGCTCATCAACCCGCTCGACAAAGCTGGCGCGTACGCGATTCAAGAGCATGGCGACAAAATTGTGGCAAGAATCGAAGGCTCATACTCAAACGTGGTGGGATTGCCCGTCGAACGGCTGCGCGATGAACTGGCAGCTTTCACGCCGTAAGCAACCACACTCGGGGCCTGTTGCTCAAATCACCGGAGCGCGGACTTTCCAGTCCGCAGCAACGCATGAATGTCGGCGCGTTTCTGACTAATCCCACACCTTGCTGCTGAGATGTCTGCTGCGGACTGGAAAGTCCGCGCTCCGCGATCAGCCCAAGATGCGGCTGCCCTGCGTGAGGAAGATACCCTTCAAATTCATCTCCAGCGCGGCCGCGTTGCCCGCCTTGAGCATCGCCTCTTCCTTGGAAATTCTTCCCGCGTTGTAGAGATCGAGCACCGCCTTGTTGAAGTCCTGCATCCCGTCGTCGTGGCCGGTCTCGACCGCGACGGAAAGTTTGTCGAGCCGATTTTCCTCGATCAGTTTCCGCACGATGGGCGTGTTCAACATGATCTCGCACGCGGGGGCCATCTTGCCATCAAGCGTGGGCACCATGCGCTGGCAGATCACGGCCTTCAAGGTCCCGGCGAGCTGGCGGCGCACCTGTTCGCGATCATCCGCTTTGAAGAAATCGAGGACGCGGCCCACTGAAGAGGACGCGTTCGTGGTGTGAACCGTCGAGAGCACCATCTGGCCCGTATCGGCGGCGTTGATGGCGGCGGCGAACGTGATGGAATCACGCATCTCACCGATCATCACGATGTCAGGATCCTGGCGGAGCGCGGAGCGGAGTCCGGTGTAAAATGTTTCCGTGTCGAGACCGACTTCGCGCTGTTCGATGATGGACTGGTTGTCCTCGAACACGAACTCGATGGGGTCTTCCATGGTGACGATGTGTTTGCGGAAGTTCGCGTTCACATGCTCGATCATCGCGGCGAGCGAGGTGGATTTGCCCGAGCCGGTCGTGCCCGCGAGCAGCACGATGCCGCGGGGCGATTCCGCGATCTCGCGCATGATCGGCGGCAGACCGAGGTGCTCGAAGTCGGGCACGGAATTTTTCACGTAACGCATGGCCATCGCCATCTCGCCGCGCTGCTGAAAAATGTTCGTGCGGAAACGCCCGATGCCGTGGATGAAGTAGGAGAAGTCCGCCTCGCGCTTGACCGCGAAATGCTCCTTCATGTGCGGCGGCAGGATGTGGGTGATGACTTTATCCATCCATTCCACCGTGGGAATCGGCGCCTCGATGGCGATGAGCTGGCGGCTGATGCGAAGCACGACTGGCCCGCCGACTTTGATGTGCAAGTCCGAGGCGTGCGCGTCAACGGCCGCCTTCAGAATCCGATTGAAAACTTCCATGCGGGAATTCTAAGCACGCACCGAGATCGCAGCGATAGAAGAAAAATCATTGAGCCGCTGCTGCGCCTGATCCGAGACGCTGGTGAAGACGAGCGAGACATCGTAGCCCGCGTGCCGGCTGCCCCGGCTGGCCACAACCACGCCACCACAAGTGAAGGACTTGGTGCCGGGCAGTTGCAAATCCACGGTCATCTCCGTCCACAGCGCCACCTCGGTGGCGGTCTTGAACTCAAGGCCGTTTTTACGGATGCGGAAGGACGTGGGGCAAAGCAGGTGGACGGTCTCGGACGCCCGGACGGTGATGGGTTGCTGAAACAGTTCTGATTTTGATTTGCTGGCGCTCATGTCTTGGAAGTTAGCATTGTTAGTCGCGCCGTCAACGCGGGCGCGCGGAGAATTTTTTCCCGCAACGGTCGGGGAAAGCACGCGAGCGCAGGCCGGGAATCTCACGCGCCCCCGGTTCGGAGTGCCAAGTTGAAAGATGAAAGTTGAAAGTTCGCCGTCACTCACGACCAACCTGCCATTGGCAATTTTCAACCTGCGACCCACCCTCTCAAAATTCCCCTGTCGGATTTTCCAGTCGGCGGGTGCTACAAGGGGAAAGACCATGACGGACGACATCGAATTGCTGGAACGGTTTGCCGCGCGCGGGGACGAGCGCGCCTTTGGAACCCTCGTCGAGCGTCATGTGTCTCTCGTCTATTCCACCGCGCGACGCGTCGTGAATGGCGACACGCATCTCGCCGAGGATGTCGCGCAAAAAGTTTTCACCGACCTCGCGCGCAAGGCCCGCACGCTCCCGCGCGACACCGTGCTGACCGGCTGGCTCTACGAAGCCGCGCGCTTCACCGCCGCCAACACCATCCGCGGTGAACGACGACGACAGGCACGCGAACAGGAGGTCATGGCCATGCAAACTCCCACCACCGAACCCGACGCCGCGTGGGAACAAATCGCCCCGCACCTCGACGACGCGATGGGCGAACTGCCCGCCGCCGACCGCCACGCCATCCTGCTCCGCTACTTTCAGAACCACGATTTCGCCGCCGTGGGCCGCGCGCTCGGCGTGAGTGATGACACCGCGCAAAAGCGCGTGAGCCGCGCCGTGGACCGCCTCCGCGAATTCCTCGCCCGACGCGGCGTCACCGTCGGCGCGAGCGGACTCGCCGTCATCATCTCCACCAATGCCGTGCTGATGGCCCCCGCCGGATTGAGCGCGGCCATCACGGTCGCCGCTCTGGCCGGAACCGCCATCACTACGACCGCCCTTGCCGCCGCCACCAAAACCATCGCTATGACCGCTCTGCAAAAAACTTTGATTGCAGCCGCTCTTGCTGCCGCCATCGGCACGGGAATCTACGAAGCACGCCAGGCTTCGGACTTGCGAAGCCAAGTGAACACGTTCCGGCAGCAACAGGCAGCGCTCATGGAGCAAATCACACAGGAGCGCGACGAAGCAGCAAACAAACTCAGCGCATTAACGAATGACAATGAGCGGCTAAACCGCAACACCGTCGAACTGCTCAGACTGCGTGGGGAAGTTGGCTTGTTACGCCGACAGCTTGAAACACAGAAAGTACAAGCCGGGTTGCAACGTCCGTCTGCGATCAAAACACCGCAGCCTGTAAGCCACACCCCAGGCTCCTACGTTGGCAAGGATCAGATGGCTCATGTCGGTTACGGAACACCTGAAGCCGCAATGGAAACAATGATTTGGGCGATGATGAGCGGCACTTACGAGCAAGTGATGGAGGGTTTTGACCCGGCGATGCAAGCTGGAGTAATAGCGAGCGGAAATTCCCGAGAAGCATTTGAAACTTCGCGAATGAAAATCGCACTTCTTTTCAAAGGGATGCAAATCGTTGCTAAAAAATTTGTAGCTGAGGACAAAGTTGAACTCAAATTCAAGTGGGACTTTGATCCGACCATCAAACAGATCGATCCACAAATGTCCGGCTTCATAATCCAACCGATGGTCAAGATTGGGGACGAATGGAAATCCGGTGCATCGTCTCGTGATCCTGAGAGCGGCTGGGAGAATAACGGCCCAGTTCAGGCTTTCACTCCGTGAATCGGTTCGACGGCATCACCACGCCCTCTATGCAATCTCCGCCCGCACCGAAGGATTTTACCGCTCCGTCCGGCGCGACCGCTGCTGAAGCCGCCGCCCCTCAGTCGCGGAGCGACTTCACGACGGTAGCCGTGGCGCTTTAGCCCACGGAACAATCGAAGCCACTGGCCCGCGTCGCGAAGCGACGCTTGAACTTCTCGCGTATCCAACGGCCTCGCCCGTTCATTCGTCGCTCCGCGACTCGTGCCCTTCGGGCGTGGCCGAACCGTGGGCCCCCCAAGGCGGGGA
>JAYVQC010000092.1:0-2105 GCA_043757045.1 Akkermansia sp.
AATTTTCCGAGCGCGCTCTTCCGTTCCGCGCGGCTGGTAGCCGCGCGGCACAGGCCAGTGGCCTGTGCTACCCCGGCGGCTGCGCCGCCGCTACTTCGGAGTCCGGGTTCAAAGCAGCGGTTGCTGCTTCTGCACACGGAGTTCCTTCTGCCGATGCAGCAGCTCCGTGCGCTGCTCATCCGACATATCTGGATGCGCGAGTTCGCGGGTGAGGCGCTGGAGTTCGGCGGCGAGGAAGTCGTTTCGCAGGTTCGTGAGCACGTCCACGATTTGTTTTTCCGGCTGCGGAATGATGTGGTTGTCCGCGAGGACGGTGCCGATCAGAGCTTGCGCGGCGGGGTCGGCTTCGAACTCGTGGAGAAACGCTGCGCCGGATGGCAATCCTTCCTCAATGTCGCGCAGGCAACGCTCCGCGATGCGCCGCACAGCGGTGTTCAACAGCCAGTTCAGATTCAGATGCGTCGCGGCCACGACGCGGTGATCGCCGTGGGCGAGCAGCAGCTTGAGCAGTTGCCACTCGCGCACGGTGGGTGGAGTGGAGGGAACCTCGAACGTTTCCGTCGTCGCTGCGCTCGCTTCCGCATCCGCGGCCATGCGGTCGAAATCTTCATCGCGCTCGCTGCCGGCGGCGCGTTCGACGGCCCGCTCTGCGCGCGGCTCGGCGGGTGGCTTGGTCTTCTTGAATTCCGCGCGCACGGAATCAACGGACACACCGAGGCGCAGCGCGGCCTTCTGCGCGTGCGTATCAATGAGCATGGCGTTGCGCGTCTTGATCAGCGCCTCGCCGAATTCGCGCAGCACGGCCACGCGGCCTTTGTCGCTGCGCGGATCGTTCGTGAGGCAGAGCCGTTTCAAGTACCAGTCGAAGAACCCTTCCGCTTCATCGATGATTTTGCGGAACGCCTCGCCGCCGTGCTGCTTGATGAAATCGTCCGGGTCTTTGCCATTCGGAATCGTGGCGACGCGGATGGCCAGTCCCGCCGCGAGCAGCGGATCGAGCGAGCGCGTGGCGGCGTTCTGCCCTGCGTTGTCCGCGTCGAAGCAGAGCACGACCTCCTCGACGTAACGCTTTAAGATGCGCGCGTGGTCGGGCGTGAGTGCGGTGCCTTGCGGCGCGACGACGTTCTGCACGCCAGCCATGTAGCAGGCCATCAGGTCGAGCTGACCTTCGCAAATGATCGCGGACTCGGCGTCGAGCATCGGGCGTTTGGATTTGTCTATGCCGAAGAACACTTTGCCCTTCGTGAAGATCGGCGTCTCCGGCGAGTTGACATACTTCGCCTGCTTTTCATCGCCGCTCAGAATGCGTCCGCTGAACGCGATGACGCGCCCCTGCTCATCGCAAATCGGAAAGATGAGCCGCCCGCGAAAACGGTCGTAGGGCCGGTCACTGCCTTCCTTCCGCACGACGAGTCCAGCCTGCTCCATCACGGCGAGGTCGTGGCCCTTGCTCTTCGCCCAGTTCACGGTGTCGTCCCAGGATTCGGGCGCGGCCCCGAGGCGGAAGAGTTTCAGGGCCTCGGCGGTGACACCGCGTTTGGCGAGATAGTCGCGCGCAATTTGGCCGCCCGCTTCGTTGGCGAGCGCGCTCTGCCAGCGCACGGTGATTTGCTCGTGGATGTTCCAGAGCACTTCCTTGATGTGCTTCTGCTGTTGCGCGGCGGGGTTGTCGTCGAACTCGATCTTGATGCTGGCGCGCTCGGCGAGGCGGCGCACGGCGGCCATGAAATCCAGCCCCTCGTATTCGCGCACGAAGGTGAACACGTCGCCGCCTTTGCCGCAGCCGAAGCACTTAAAAATCTGGTTGGCCGGATTGACGTTGAAGCTCGGCGTCTTCTCGCGGTGAAACGGGCAGAGACCGCGGAAGTTGGAGCCAGCGCGCTTCAACGGCACGGACGCGCCGACGACATCCACGATGTCATTGGCGGCGCGAATCTGTTCGAGAAGGTGCGGAGGGATGAGTCCCACGCGGGGGAGTTAGCGGCGTGGGGAAGCAAAATCCAAATTCCAAATCCCAAAATCCAAACAAGTTCCAAAGCTCAAACTTCAAAGAGCGCATCCGAACCCGGTTCTCGGTGGGGCGTCGTCGCTCCGCGCGCGCCGGG
>JAYVQC010000093.1:0-29463 GCA_043757045.1 Akkermansia sp.
CGGACGGTGTCGTTTACGTTTCATGCTGAGTTTTCCCGGGCGGCTTCGCCGCCCGGAAACTCTCATAACATGTGGATCAATTTAAGGGGAGCAGGCCACGGCGGCGAGCTTCGCGGGATCGGCGTGGTTCGCGGTGGCGTCCGGGCCGAAGTGGAAGCGCGCGCTGCGATACGTGGCGGGAGGGACGAAAGGGATGTGAAGGGTCACGCGGTCTTTCTCCGCGTCCATCCAAGCGATGGCGTTGGTGAGTTCGAGCCAAGAGCCATCCGCGCGTTCGAGCGCGAAGCCGCTCAAGAGATAGCTGGCGCGCGTGACCGAGAAAGTTTCACCAGCGGCGTTCTGATAGCGCACCGCGTCGAGTTCCAGCGGCTCGCCATTGAAGGTGTGACGGATGGAAAATTCCAGCGAGGCGGCATCGCAGAAGTGGACGAGCATCAGCATCGTGAACGCAAAAGCGGCGCTAAAGCGACCGCACTCCAAACGCTGACGCGCCGTATCAGACGCCTGGTCACGCGCGGAGCGTTTGGAGTGCGGTCGCTTCAGCGCTGCTTTTTCTCCGTCCAGCCGTGCTCGATTCTGAAATCGCGGTTTCATTCGTCAACGTCGTGGCCGGCGAAACTTAAATCGCGGCGGGCGCGGCGACACACAGAATTTCGCCCGGCCCGCCCCTTGCCTCACACGAGGCAAATCAGTTCGGGTCGTAGGTCGCCAGCGCGGTGCGCGTGACTTTGAAGAATTGGTTCGAGCCATTGCCCGTCACGCTGGTTGTGCCGCGATTCAAGGTTGCGTTCGTGGACGTCACGTTCGTCGTCCACGTCGTGAAGTTCGGCGTAGACTCGACGCGATAGGTGCCGCCTTCCGCCGCGCTCCACGTCAGCGTCACCACGCTGTTGCTCACGGACGGGCGCGACAATCGGAGCGTGCTGTTCGCGCCACCGAGAAAATTGCTCGTGACGGTTTCCGTCAACATCGTGCCACTGCCCGTCGGCGTGCCGAAGAAGGTGCGCACGATGTTGTAGGGAAAGGCCGGCGTGCCGTTGCTGCTGATATTCACGAAGTAGGCCCAGGTGCCGCCGGGAAATTCCGGCGTCACGCACCAGCGCGTGTTCCATTCGTTGAGATCGAAATCCACGCCGAGCACGAAGGCTGATCCGGTTCCGGGATTGATCAGGTCGCCGAGGTAGGCGTTGTCTTCGAGGTAGCGGCCAAAAGGATAGAAGGAGCCAACATTGGTGGAGACCGTCGGGCCGGTCGTCGCGCTTTCCCCGGCGCGCGTAGCCCAGGCGGGGATCGATGAGCGGGCCGTGCCGAGGACGGAAAGATTGTCCGTGCCGTTCGCGCCGTTGCGCGGAACGTAGCCGCTCACCATGCGCCGCACGCCGCTCACGGAGTTGGTCGCGTTCGCGTAGCCATACGGGCCGTAGAGCGGGAAACCGTCACGCATCCAGCCGAGGATGGGCGAGTGCTTCGTCACGGCGTTGGTGCTCTCGGTGTAAATTTTTGTCGTTGCCTCGAAGCTCACATGATCGCCGAGCAGGTAGCGCAGCGCGATGGGGTTGGCGTGGTAGTGATACAGGCCGTTGCCCGGCTGATGCGCGTAGGCCGGATCGAACGTGACGCCCTCGTTCACCCACGCATCGCGGTTCCAACTGCCGCTGCCGTTCACCTCGCCCGAGCCGTTCCAATAGAACGCGTCGCGTGTGTCGAACATCGCCACGCCATCCACGAAGTAGCCGATGGCCCCTCCTCCGGTGAGCGCGTGCGTGCCGTTCGTCACCGGCGTGCGTGGGATGCGGTAGAGCGTCTTGGAATTCACCGGCACGTTCATGAAAAGCGTCGAGTGCGCCGCGTTCTGATACCACGGTCCCATGACGTGAACGCCCAGCCCGCTGGTGCGGAGATAAACCCAGCTGGCCGAGGAATAAATTTCCGACACGCCCGAATAGGCGGGCAAACTTTGACTGAGCGTGCCACGGCTCCAAGTCGTGGCGCTGGTGCCGGCGGTCTTGTTGGCGTCGGTCAGATAGACGCGGGCGTAGGTGCCGGAGTAATTGGTCAGCCACGAATCCGTGCGCGGGTCGGCGGCGCGGACGGTGGCGGTGGAAACCAGCGCGAGCACGAGGGCCGCGCGGACGAGCGAGTGCGTTGTTGTCTTCATAACGGTGTTGGCTGTTGCGTTCAAACTCACGGGTCCATCAACGGCTCGCGCTGTTAAGTGTGTGTGTGCCGGACGCGGAGAATTGTTAAGCGCGTGTAAAAGCTGGCGGGCAGGGTGGCACGGGCTACCAGCCCGTCCCGTTGGGCTACCAGCCTAACGGAATGGGAGGGCGGCCAGAAAAATTCCAGACCATTGAGACCCAGAGCCGCCGCCTCCCCTTCCGCCGGCTGGTAGCCCGGCGGCACAGGCAGGTTGCCTGTGCTACCCAACCGTTGCGCTCACCGCGCCCGCGCCTCGACGCGGTAGAAGTTCGCCGCCGCCGCATTCGTGTCGGTGAGGCGCACGCTGGAACCATTCGTCACGACCGTCGCGTTCGTCACCGGCGCCCACGCCAGCGCGTCCAGCGTGGCCGCGCGCCAGAGGCTGAAGACCGCGTTCGTCGCCAGCGGCACCGTGGCGGTGAACTGGCCGTTGCTCCGCGTGGAACTGGAAATCGTCGGCGCAGCCAGCGTGTCCTGATACAGACCGAGCCGCATGGTGAGGCTGTAGTAATTCGCCTGCTGCGTCGCCGTCATCGTGCCGGACAAAAGGTTCGTGTTCTCCGCCGGGTCGGCCAGCAAGTCGTAGAACTCCGCTCCGCCCGCGTCGAAGCTCAACAGTTTGAACTGCGCGTTCCGCAGCGCGCGCCCGTCGGCGGACGGCGAGTTCGTCCCGAACTTTTCCACGAAGGCGTAGCGCGTCAGGTTCGAGTTGCTCGTCAGCGCGGGGAGAAAACTTTGCGAATCAATGGTGTTGGTCGTGAGCGTCGCGGCGTTGCTGATTCCTGCCATCGCAAGAATGGTCGCAAACACATCCACCGCGTGAACGAGCGTGTCGTTGGTGCGCCCCGGACTCACGACGGAAGGACCGGCGACGACCATCGGCACCTTCACGCCGCCTTCGTAAATCGTGTCCTTCGCCTTGCCGGCCGCGTACGGCGATTGAATGACCTGCCCCGGCGTGCCGTTGTCGCCGAGGAAAATGATGTGCGTGTTCGTGCGGTTCACGGACGCGAGCAGGCGGCCCAGTTCCGTGTCCATCGCCTCGACCATCGCCTCGTAGTACGGGCGCGGGTTGTTGTTGATGTTGATCTGCGTTCCGGAGAGTCCGGTGTAGTGCGGGGCCAGAGCGGCGGACGGCTTGTGCAACGGCGTGTGCGGCGCGTTGAAGGCGACCCACGCGAACCACGGCTGATTCGTCCGCGCCGCGATCCACGCCACCGCGTCGTTCACGAGATCGGTCGTGGCGTAGTTCGTGGTGGTGAAGGAAGTGCCGTTCGTCGTCTTCGTCCAGTTGGTGTAGCTCGCCACCGCGCCCGACAGCGAACCGGCGAACGCCGGCCAGCCGCCAATGGTGCTCGGACTGTTCGGCTGGTTGTGCAAATGCCACTTGCCGTAGTGGGCGAGCTGATAGTTCAACGAGGGATTGGCCGCGAACACTTCCGGCAACGTCAGCTCTGCCGCCGTGAGCATCGAGCTGCTCGGTCCCGTAATCACGTCGCCGATGCCGGTGCGAAAACCGTAGCGCCCGGTGATGAGACACGCGCGCGTCGGCGAACAGACGGGGCTGGCGTAGGCGTTGCGAAAGACCACGCCGTTCGTCGCGAGCGCCGCGATGTTTGGCGTGGGCGGCAGCGAGACGCTGGCGCTCGCGGTGTTGTAGAGCACGCTGCTGTCCGCGCCGTAATCGTCAGCGATGATGAGGAGGATGTTCTGCGGCGCGGCGTGCGCGACGCAGGCGAAAATGAAACTGATGATGACGAGGAGACGATTCATCGCGAACAGCGTAGCAAAGTGGAGAGGCGAGGCCGAGCGCCGGATTTTCCCGGCGGCGTTGGTGAGGGTGTTCGATTTCACCCGCGGATTCTGCGCTGGCCCCGTTAAGCAAATGTTTGCCCGGCACGGAGAATTGTTCAGCCGGTGTAAAGATAGACGTGTCACCCCTCGCCTCGCCGGGCAGCATCACCGCATAGCCACTCAGAAACAGACCATTGAGTTCCTGCTCGCGAAGTTGCGTCAGCCGGGGCGCTTCGCGGCGCGCGCGATGTTCGGTGAGTACGCGCTCTACGCCGATGGCAAGGTCGTCGCGCTCGTCTGCGACGACCGGCTGTTCGTGAAGATTCTCCCCGCGAGCCGTGAACTGGAACCGCTCTGCGAACAAGGCCCGCCCTATCCCGGCGCGAAGCCGCATTACCTCGTCGAGGAGGGGCAACTATCTTCATTGCCCGCGCTGCCGGCGATCTTGTGCGCGCTGGCCGCGTCGTTGCCGGAGAAGAAGCAACGAGTGTCCGCGCGCGATGGAAAATCACCGCGATCCAAAAAGTAATCGCACCGGCCAGGGGCGCGGGCGTCTCGCCCGCCGGATCGCGCGAAAAGTTTTCCGCGTCCCACGCGGTGGGGCGAAACGGCATCTGGTTCCATTCGGGCAGGCGGGACGCCCGCGCTCCTGGCCGCCACTGCTCATCACATCCGCCGCAGCGCGGGCGAGGCGTCGAACGACATGGAGATTGGCGACGTGCGGATCGGGACGGCGGCGCGGCTGGTGACCTTGAAGCAGAAGCCCGTGGAACTGACCGCGCGCGAGTATGCGCTGGTGGAATTCCTCGCGCGGCACCGGGGTGAGGTCGTGACGCGCACGCAACTTTACGAGCACCTCTTCGACGAGAACGACAGCACGCTTTCGAACCTGCTCGATGTCCACGTCTCGAACGTCCGCAAGAAACTCGGCGCGGAGTTCATCACCACGCGGCGCGGCCACGGCTACTGTATCGAATGAAATCTGAATTTTTCATGACGAAGGACGAAGGAAGCCCGAATGGCCGGAACCTTTACTTAGCCACGGATGAAACACGGATGAAACACGGACTTTTTCAGGCACGCTTTCGATTCGGCGACACCAGAACCACGCCGCAATTCGCGGGCCTGTCCGGCGGGTCAATCCACTTTTCAACCTGTCCCTCATCCGTGTTTCATCTGTGTTTCATCTGTGTTTCATCTGTGGCTCAACTGCTTGGCCCCGCTTCAGCGCCGCTTTCGCATGGCAACACCTGCAAGATGCGCCGGCAATGGCCTTCGTCATTCACCCTTCGTCATTTCCCGGCATGATCTTCCACTCCATCAAATGGCGCATCCAGGCGTGGCATGGCGCGCTGCTCACGCTGGTCGTGGCGGGGCTGATGACGGGCTTCCACTTCTATGCCCGGCACGCGCGGTTGCGCGAACTGACTTCGGAGCTGCACGGACTGACCACGCCGATGCTGCCCCGGCTCACGCGCGGCGAGGGCGAACCCCGCCCGGAGCGCGGGCCGCGCGGCGATTTTTCGCCCCGGATGAGGAAGATTTTCGCGGGCCGCCCCCGGACGGCCCGGATCGCCCCGTTCGTCCGGGCCGACCGGGCGGTGATCCCAACGGGGCCACCTTCGCCACGCCGCAGTTTTATTACCGCTCGTGGAAAGCGGATGGCACGGCGCGAAAAAATTCCGAGTTCGCGCCGAAGGATTTGCCCAGGCCGCGTCGCGAGGATTTCGACACGCACAATCTCACGCGGCAGCGCGGCGACTTCATCGAGGTCATTTACTTTCTGCCGAATGACTCGGTGGCCTTGTTCGGCGCGGCGGTCGCGCCGGTCGAGGCGGAGATGCGGCAACTTGTGCTCCGGCTCGTCGGCACCGGGCTGGGCGTGATCGTGCTCGGGCTGGCGGGCGGCTGGTGGTTCGCAGGGCGGTCGTTGAAACCCATCTCGGCCATCAGCGAGGCGGCGGGAAAAATTGCCACCGGCGATCTCACGCGACGCATTGACACCCAGGAAACGGAGAGCGAACTCGGCCAGCTCGTCACGGTGTTGAACTCCACCTTCGCGCGGCTCGAAGGCGCGTTCGCGCCGCAGCAGCAGTTCACCTCGGACGCCGCGCATGAATTGCGCACGCCCGTCTCGGTCATCCTCACGCAGACGCAGAGCACCCTGAACCGCGAGCGCACGCCCGCCGAGTATCGCGAGACGCTCGAAGCCTGCCAGCGCGCCGCGCAACGGATGCGCCGCCTCATCGAGTCGCTGCTCGAACTCGCGCGCTTCGACGCCGGGCAGGAGAGGCTGCGCCGCGAGAGATTCGATCTCGCGCCCCCAGCCCACGATGGCGCGGACCATTTGCGCCCCCCTCGCCACGGAGCGAAACGTGAAACTCATTTGCGACGCGGCGGACGTCCCGTGCGTCGGCGACCCGGAGCGCATCGCGCAAATCATCACCAACCTCGTGACCAACGCCATTCACTACAACCGTCCCGGCGGCGAGGTGCGTATCTCCGCGCGCACGGAGGAAGGTTTCGCCGTGCTCGCCGTGGCGGACAACGGATCGGGGATTGCCGCCGAGGATTTGCCGCATCTCTTCGAGCGCTTCTATCGCGCGGACAAGGCGCGCACGAACACCGGCGGCAGCAGCGGTCTCGGGTTGGCGATTTGCCAGGCCATCGCCGCCGCGCACGCCGGGAACATCACGGTGCAGAGCGAGCCGGATCGCGGGAGCACCTTCACGTTGCGGCTGCCGGGAAAGCCATGAGGGCGCGCGGACATTCCGGTCCACAGCCAGCCGTCGAGCGGTGAGGCTCTGAAATTTTCTGACGTGGCCCGTCGTTCGCGGCGGGCTGCGGACATGGCTGTCCGCCACTCCGCTCGTTACGGCAACGTCGTGCTGCCCATCAGGAACCGATCACACTCGCGCGCGGCTCCACGGCCTTCGTTGATGGCCCACACGATCAGGCTCTGCCCCCGGCGGCAGTCGCCAGCGGCAAAAACTTTTTCCAAACTCGTCGTATATTTTTCGTGCTCGGCCTTGTAGTTCGAGCGTTCGTCGCGGACGACGTTGAGTTGTTGCGCGATGGAATCTTCCGGTCCGAGGAAACCCATGGCGAGCAGGACGAGTTGGGCCGGGATGACGCGCTCGGTGCCGGCGACTTGTGTCGGGACGAACTGGCCTTTGTCGTTGCGCTCCCACTTCACGTCCACGATTTCCACGCCGCTGACCTGGCCGTTGGCGTCGGCGATGAACTTCTTGGCGGTGACGAGATACACGCGCGGGTCGGCGCCGAACTTGGCTTTCGCCTCTTCCTGGCCGTAGTCGAGCTTGTAGGTCTTGGGCCATTGCGGCCACGGATTGTCGGCCGTGCGTTCGAGCGGCGGCTTGGCCATGATTTCCAATTGCATCAGGCTCTGGCAGCCGTGACGCATCGAGGTGCCGACGCAATCCGTGCCGGTATCGCCGCCGCCGATGACGACCACGTCCTTGCCGCTCGCGTCAATGAAGCTGCCGTTCTTGTGCTGGTCGAGCAGTGCCTTGGTGTTCGCGGTCAGGAACTCCATTGCGAAGTGGACGCCCTTGAGCTGGCGGCCTTCGATGGGCAAATCGCGCGGCTTGGTCGCGCCGGTGCAGAGCACCACGGCGTCGAAGTCGTTCATCAACTGCTCGGCGGGAAGGTTTTTCCCAATCTCCGTGTTGGTCACGAACTTGATCCCCGCCGCCGCCATCAAATCCACGCGGCGCTGCACGACTTCCTTCTTGTCGAGCTTCATGTTCGGGATGCCGTACATGAGCAGCCCGCCGATGCGATCTGCGCGCTCATAAACCGTCACGTCGTGCCCGGCGCTGTTCAGTTGCTCGGCGGCGCTGAGTCCGGCGGGACCGGAGCCGACCACGGCAACCTTCTTGCCCGTGCGCGTCATCGGCGTGAAGGGCTTGATCCACCCTTCTTCCCAGCCCTTGTCCACGATGGCGCACTCGATGTTCTTGATCGTGACCGGCGGCTCGTTGATGCCGAGCACGCACGAGCCTTCGCACGGCGCGGGACAGACGCGGCCGGTGAACTCCGGGAAGTTGTTCGTCTTGTGCAACCGCTCCAGCGCCTCGGACCACAGGCCGCGATAGACGAGATCATTCCACTCAGGAATGAGATTGTTGATCGGGCAGCCCGAGGCCATGCCGGCGAGCAAGCGGCCGTTGTGGCAGAACGGCACGCCGCAATCCATGCACCGCGCGCCCTGCTGCTTGAGCTTGGCCTCCGGCATGTGCTCGTGGAACTCGTTCCAATGTGCGATGCGCTTCAGCTCCGGCTGGTCCACCGGCAACTCGCGCTTGAACTCCATGAATCCTGTTGGCTTTCCCATAAATTTTTTCGTTCTCGTTTCTTGGTCTTACGCGCCAGCAATCAATTCCTCGGCGGCCTCCGACAATCCGACTTTTCTCTTCTTCGCCAGGCGCTCCACTTTCTCGCGGCACTTCAGGCTGACGCTCAGATACAGGCGCACCTGCCCGTTGCCCTTGCGCTTGCCCGTCGGCGCTCCGAAACGTCCCGCGATGATGCCCGCCGTGGACAAATCCTCGTCGAGGTCGGGCCAGTGCAATCCGAACGGGCTGATCTCGATGCGGTTCAACTGTGCCGCCGTGCCGCGCGCCAGGCGCGGATTCGCGGCCACGGCAAAGCCCACCGTGCGCCCGGTGTTCAGCTTCACCTGAATCCGGCCCTTCTCGTGCCAGGCCTTCACGGCCTTCTCAGTGACTGAAGTGCTCATTCCATTTCCTCAAAATTTCTGCCACGTGTTTGGCGACCAATGCTTCCGCCTCGGCCAGTTCATTCACCTTCAACCCGTCCGACATCGCCAGCGCCACTGGGCGCACCCAGAACTTGGCTTCCCCGCCGCCCTTGCGCAGATGCACATGCACCGGCTCGTTCCGCTCGTTGCTGTAGAAACTCGCCACCCAACCGCGCTCTCTAAAAATCTGTGGCATGGCGAAAATTCAGAGAACCCCAACGGGGTTCCATCATCCAGCCCAGAGTTGCGACGCAGGAGCTACCCTGGGGCAACGGGCCGGAAGATTTTCCCAACCCTGCAAGGGTTGCAGCCCGCCGCACGCGCCCATGATTCAACCCCTTCAGGGTTGAAACGGTTTGGGACGTTTCACCCAGGGTAGCCTCGCGGACTCGGCAACCCTGGGCTGAGGGATGCAACGCCGTTGGCGTTGGGGGTGGCACGGGCGACTCGCCGGTGCCGTTCCGCGACCCGCCGAACGGAAGGGGGATGGCGCGCGGAGTTTTCCAACGGGCGTGGGGAGTGAGGGAGCGCGCCGCCGTTGCGCCGGGCAGGTTGCCCGGCGGGACAGGCCAGTGGCCTGTGCTGCCCGAGGCGGGCTGAAGCCCGCGATCCGGGGCGCTGCCAGCGCTGAGAAACGAGTGAACTTTGGGACGCATGTGAAGGTCGCCTATAGAAAATAATGGTTTCGCCGAGGTGCTGTAACCGTCGGCGGGATGTTGAGCACAGTGGACTCGCCAAAAGTAACCAAGCACTTAGCCCCACGGTATTCGACGCTCGTTACCAAGGCAGAGCAGCACACAATAGCTCGCGTTCCACACGCGCAACGATGAATGAAGACAGGCTCATCTTTCTCCTTTTCTCGTTCACAGAGTTGACCGATCTCGGTCGTGGTTTCGATTGCCCAGAGGCGCTTGTCATCAAACCAGATGTTCTGCCAACGCTGCGGTTGATGTCGTCTGTGGCGAACGACTATGTAGAGCCTTTGTACGTTGGTGTTCATCTGCGCGCTCATTGTTTCTTTCCCTCATCTCTCCAGACCTTAGCTTCCCAACTCTCGAATGATCCACCGATTGGCGAGGTGAGGATTACAGAATCCGAGCGCGCAAGAAATTGTGCTGCCATTGGGAAATTGCTTTTGGACGGCGGCTTGAAATTCCAGCGCGCCTCAAACAGCCAGCCGTGAACTTTCTGTCCAGGTTTGTCGGAATTCTCAACGGATGCCTGTGTCGCCTCACCGAATTGAAATGCCAAAGGCGCTCCGAACGCTCGCTGGAAATGGTCTTGAATCGCCTGTTTGCAGGCATCGGTTGGTCGCGAGCCAAAATCAGGCACCGAAGCAGTGATCGACTGAGGTGTCCCGCCTCGTGCTGTCGTGTGTGCTGACTGCTCGATTGAAGTCTCTCGAAGCCAGCTACGAATCTCCGGTAAGGCAGAGATGCCAGCGAAGATGGCTGCAATCAACGCAACGAAAAAGGCGCAACGTACAGTCCAATGTGGGCGTGCCGCCTCGACGACAGAACGCCGCATCTTCTCTTGCAGAATGATGTGTCTGCCCATGTCGTTGTGCTCGTGCGACGCCAACTCACTATCGAGTTGTTCCGATGTGAGTTTGCTAACTCGTAAAATTAATGTTTCGTCGAACATGCGCGTAGTTCTGTCGCCTCACTTCCCACCCGCCGCCGCCCCACTCATGTTCTCCTGAAACGCCTTCAGCAGCGCCTCTTCGCCCTTGAAGCCGCTCTTCTCGGCGCGGTCGATGCACTCTAGCATCCGCTTGTAATCCTTCGGCAGCACCTTGACGAATTTCGGCAGCATGTCGTCCCAAAGCTTGAGGATGTGCTGCGCGCGTGTGCTGTTGGTGTAGCGGGCGTGACGGTCGATCATGCCGCGCACCTCGGCGATTTCCAGCGCGTCGGTGAGCTGGCCGAGTTCGACGAGTTCCTTGTTGCAACGGCTCGGGAAATCTCCCGTGACGTCAAGCACGTAGGCCACGCCGCCGCTCATGCCGGCGGCGAAGTTTCGGCCCGTCGCGCCGAGCACGACCACGCGTCCGCCGGTCATGTACTCGCAACCGTGATCGCCCACGGCCTCGACCACCGCATGCACGCCGGAGTTGCGGACGCAGAAGCGTTCGCCGGCCATGCCGCGGATGTAAATCTCGCCGCTGGTCGCGCCGTAGAGCGCGACGTTGCCGACGATCATGTTTTCTTCGGCGACGAAGGTGGAAGCCTTGGGCGGATAGACGATGATTTTGCCGCCGCTCAGGCCCTTGCCGATGTAGTCGTTCGCGTCGCCTTCCAGTTCGAGCGTGATGCCGCGCGGCACGAACGCACCGAGGCTCTGCCCCGCCGAGCCGAGGAACTTGAGGTGAATGGTGTCTTCCGGCAGTCCATCCGCGCCGTATTTCTTCGTGAGCGCGCTGCCGACCTGGGTGCAGACGACGCGGTTCACGTTGCAGATGGGCAACGTGTCGCGAACTTTCTCGCCGCGTTCGAGCGCGGGAGCGCAGATGGCGAACAGGTGCGTGCGGTCGAGCGACGCTTCGAGTCCGTGATCCTGATCCTGCATCCGGTAACGCCCGACGTCGGGGCCGACCTGCGGCTGATGGAACATCTTGCTGAAGTCCAAGCCCTTCGCCTTGTAGTGTGCGATGGCCATGTTCGTGTCGAGCATGTCGGTGCGGCCGACCATTTCGTTGATGGTGCGGAAGCCGAGCTTCGCCATTTCCTCGCGCAGGTTCTGCGTCAACATGCGGAAGAAATTCACGACGTGATCGGGATTCCCGGCGAACTTCTTGCGCAACTCCGGGTTCTGCGTGGCCACGCCCACCGGGCAGGTGTCGCTGTGGCAGACGCGCATCATGATGCAGCCCATGACGACGAGCGGCGCAGTCGCGAAGCCAAACTGCTCCGCACCCAGCAACGCCGCGACGGCGATGTCGCGTCCGGTTTTCAACTGCCCATCCGTCTCGACATAGACGCGGCTGCGCAGGTTGTTCAGCACCAGCGTCTGGTGCGCCTCGGCGAGGCCGAGTTCCCACGGCGTGCCCGCGTGCTTGATGGAACTGAGCGGCGACGCGCCCGTGCCGCCGTCGAAACCGCTGATGAGAATCACGTCCGCGTGACCTTTCGCCACGCCGGAAGCGATGGTGCCGACGCCGATTTCGGAGACGAGCTTCACGTTGATGCGCGCGTCCGAGTTGGCGTTCTTCAAGTCGTGAATCAATTCCGCCAAGTCCTCGATGGAGTAGATGTCGTGATGCGGCGGCGGTGAAATGAGTTCCACGCCGGGCGTCGAATGGCGCACCTTCGCGATCCACGGATAAACTTTCTTGCCGGGCAACTGGGCGCCTTCGCCGGGCTTCGCGCCCTGCGCCATCTTGATCTGAATTTCCTTGGCGTTGACGAGGTAGTTGCTCGTCACGCCGAAGCGCCCGCTGGCGACCTGTTTGATCGCGCTGTTCTTCGAGTCGCCCTTCTCATTCGTCCAAGTGAAGCGCGCGGGATCTTCGCCGCCTTCGCCGGTGTTGCTGCGTCCGCCGATGCGGTTCATGGCGATGGCGAGCGTCTCGTGCGCCTCGCTGGAGATGGAGCCGTAGCTCATCGCGCCGGACTTGAAGCGCGCCATGATGGACTCGGCCGATTCGACTTCTTCAATCGGGATCGGCGTCGCCGCATACTTCAACTCGAACATGCCGCGCAGCGTGCAGAGATGCTTGAGCTGGTCGTTAATCTCCGTCGCGTATTCCTGGAACACCTTGTAGTTGTTCGTGCGCGTGGAGAGCTGGAGCTTGTGAATGCTCTCCGGGTTGAACAGGTGATACTCGCCACCGGCGCGATACTGATACTGGCCGCCGACGTCGAGCGTCGGAACGTGCGCGCCGCGTTCGGGGAATCCAGTGCGATGGCGCTGCTTCGATTCCTTGGCGAGAATGTCGATGCCGCCGCCTTCGACCTGCGACGCCGTGCCGGTGAAATACTTCGAGATGACGTCCTTGTTCAGTCCGATGGCCTCGAAGATTTGCGCGCCGCGATAGCTCGCCACCGTCGAGATGCCCATCTTGGACATCGTTTTGATCACGCTCTTGGTGCAGGCCTTGATGAAGTTCTTGACGCCCTTCTTGTGATCAATGCCTTCGAGCGTGCCCTCGCGAATCATGTCGTCAATGGCCTCGAACGCGAGATACGGATTGATGGCACCGCAGCCGTAGCCAATGAGCACGGCCATGTGATGCACTTCGCGCGGCTCGCCGGATTCGAGCACCAGACCGATCTTCGTGCGCGTGCCTTCGCGAATCAGGTGATGATGCAAGCCCGACACCGCGAGCAGCGCAGGAATCGCCGCGAGGTCATGCGTGATGCCACGGTCGGAAAGGATGACGATGTTCGCGCCGTCTTTGATGGCCTGGCTGGCTTGTTTGAAAAGCTGTTCTAGAGCCGCCTCAAGGCTACGGCCTTCTGCCGACGCGGGTAGCACAGGCAACCTGCCTGTGCCGTCGGGCAACCTGCCCGACGGAACGGGAGTGGAGCCACTCTCGGAAGGAGACGCTCCTTGTCCAGTGAGCGCCTCACCCGTTCCGGTCGGCAGGTTGCCGACCGGGGCGGGCAGGTTGCCCGCGCCACCCTCCGAAGAGCTACCCAGCGAATACAGAATCGGCAGCGTGACGGACTTGAAGCCCGGCTTGTCAATGTGGCGAAGCTGTTCGAGTTGCTCGTTGTCGAGAATCGGGCCGTGCAGTTGCAGCATCCGGCAACTGTCGGGCGCGGGCTTGAGCAGGTTCTTCCCCGAGCCAATCAGCGTGAACGCCGACGTGACGATCTCCTCGCGGATGGAATCAATCGGCGGGTTCGTGACCTGCGCGAACAACTGCTTGAAGTAGTTGTACATCAACTGCGGCTTCTCCGAGAGCACGGCGAGCGGCGTGTCGGTGCCCATCGAGCCGATGGGTTCACCGCCGTCCTTGGCCATCGGCAGGATGAGCCGGCGGCAATCCTCGAAGGTGTAGCCGAACGCGAGTTCGCGCTGGAGCACTGTTTCATGATCCGGTCCGTGTTGGTGTGGCGGAACTGGCAGCGTGTCGAAGTCGATCAAGTTCTCATTCAGCCACAACCGATACGGCTGCTGCGTCGCGATGGTCTGCTTCAACTCCTCGTCCGAAATGATGCGGCCCTGCTCGGTGTCGATCAGGAACATGCGGCCCGGTTGCAAGCGGCCTTTGTAAGCCACGTTCTCCGGCGCGACATCCACCACGCCCACTTCCGAAGCCATGATGACGAGGTCGTCCTTGGTCACGTAGTAACGCGACGGACGCAGGCCATTGCGGTCGAGCGACGCGCCCATGACCTTGCCGTCAGTGAAAGCCATCGCCGCCGGACCATCCCACGGTTCCATCAGGCAACTGTGGAACTGGTAGAACGCGCGCTTCTCGTCGGGCATGGCTGAATGATTTTCCCACGGCTCGGGAATCATCATCATCATGGCGTGCGGCAGCGAGTAGCCGGAGAGCACGAGCAGTTCGAGGCAGTTGTCGAAGACCGCCGAGTCCGAGCCATCGGTGTTCGCGACCGGCAAAAGTTTCTTGATGTCGTCGCCCCACACGTCGCTCTCGAAAAGCATCTGGCGCGCGTTCATCCAGTTCACGTTGCCGCGCAGCGTGTTGATCTCGCCGTTGTGCGCGATGTAGCGGTTCGGATGCGCGCGCGGCCAGCTCGGGAACGTGTTCGTGCTGAAGCGCGAATGCACGAGCGCGATGGCCGTGGTCATGGACTCGTCGCACAGTTCGGGGAAATACTGCGTAACCTGCTCGGGCATCAACATGCCCTTGTAGGTCAGCGTCTTGTACGAAAGTGACGAGACGTAGAAGTGCTCGCCACCCGCGACCTGCACGCCCGTGCGCCCGTAGCGGATCAAATTCTCCGCGCGCTTGCGGATGATGTAGAGCTTGCGCTCGAACGCCATGTCGTCAGCGAGCTTGCCGCTACGCCCGATGAACACCTGGCGCACCACCGGCTCGCTGGCCTTGGCCGTGAAGCCGAGCGAGGAATTGTTCGTCGGCACCGTGCGCCAGCCGAGGACCGTCTGGCCTTCCTCGGCCACGATCTGGTTGAACAACTTCTCGCACTCCGCGCGCTGCTTCGCGTCCTGCGGCAGGAAGATTTGGCCCACGCCATATTCCTTCGCACCCGGCAGCGAGATTTTTTCCTTCGCCGTGACGGCGGTGAGGAATTCATGCGGCACCTGCATGAGAATGCCCGCACCGTCGCCCGTGTTGGTCTCGCAGCCACACGCACCACGATGATTCAACCTCACCAGCGCGCCAATGGCGTCGCGGATGATGCCGTGGGATTTCTTGCCCTTGACGTGGGCGATGAAACCGACGCCACAAGCGTCATGTTCGAATTGCGGGTCGTAGAGCCCTTGAGCTTTGGGTGCGGTTAGCATAACAAAAATCCTTTCGTCATCGTCGTAGCCGCCGATGTGAATCGGCGGAAATGTTCAGCGCTGAAAGCGCGCGATTTGATAGCCCAGGGCAAAGCCCTAGGCTCAAGGTTCGAAAACAAGACTAGCCCTGAAAGGGCGGAACGATTTTGTTTCGCCCTTGCAGGGCGGAACAACCATTGCGCCGGACCACCCAGGGCTTTGCCCTGGGCTGGTGAATTGCGCCCCTTCGGGGCTGGGTGCTGCAACGCCGTTGGCATTGAAAAATGGCAGAGTAGAGCGTTCATGAATTCCTCGCCGCCTTTCTCCGCGTCACCTTCGCCACACCATTCACATGCACGCCGTTGCCATTCTTCGCGTGAGTGCCATTCGTGCCGTTCTTCAGCACTTCAATCTTCAGCACTTCAATGAACGCCTCGGTGTTCGGATAAAATTTCCGGCCCTTGCGATGAATGATCCCGAGCGGACGCGTGAACTTGCCACCCGCCAGCGTCACCGCCGCGAGCATCCCGAGCTGCAACTCATGCTCCACCGTCGGCAGCGGAAGAATCGCGATGCCGGAACCCGCCTCCACCGCGCGCTTCGCCGCCTCGATGTTATCGAAGCGCACGGCGACATTCGGTTCCACACCATGATTTTTCAGGTAGCGATCAATCTTCTTCGCGATCACGAGGTCCGTATCGAAGCCAACGAAGACTTCGTCGCGAAGCTGCTTTACTTCCACGCTCTTGAGCTTCGCCAGCCGGTGCTGCGGCGTGCAGATCAGAACCATCTCCTGCTCGCGCCACGGCAGCACGGTCAGCCCGCGCCGTTCGTCGGGATAGGAAATGATGCCGAGTTCCACTTCGTCGTTGAGCACCTGCTCCAGCACCCGCGCGGGGTGCGCGTAATCCACCTCCACCTTGGCGTCGGGATGCGAGCGGCTGAAGTCCTGCACGCGTTGCGTCATGTCGCGCATGTTCACGGAGTAGATGGCCGCGACGCGGATGATCGAGTTGCCGCTGGCGCGCGCGTGCTTCACCCGCGCGACGACGTCCTCGTATTTCTCCAGCACCTCGCGGCAGCCATCGTAGAACAGCTTGCCTTCGTCGGTGAGTTCCCACGGGCGGCAGGAGCGATCAATGAGCGAGACGCCCAAATCCTGCTCGATGTTCTGCACCGCCTGGCTGGCGCTGGACTGCAAAACGTCGTTGACCTCGGCGCCGCGCGAGAAGCTTCGGAACCGGGCCACGTCACAATAGATTTTCAACGCTTCAATCTGCATCAGAACTGAATCAGAATTTACGATACCAGACCCGTCTGGGTTCGTTATGTGTGATGCAGCAGCGAAACAGCGTCAACGGGAATTTTCCAAATGTTGTTCACAGGCGCAAAGGTGGGGCGTCGTCGCTCCGCGCGCGCCGGGCCGGAAGCGGAAAGGCACCTGCGAACTGTTTGCAGCCTTACCCCGGCGCGCGCGGAGCGACAACGCCCCACCCGCCCTTGCTTCGGTGTTCAGCGAAAAATTTGTGGCGACTCACCGGGTTTCATTCCTATGCTCCGCACACCGTCGCGGCAGTGACGCCCGGCGCAGATGAAAGGAAACTTACTTATGCATATCGCCACTCAACTCGCCCTTTTCCTGGAAAACAAACCCGGCACGCTCGCACGCATGTGCGACTCGATGGAGGAGGCCAAGATCAACATCTACGCCCTGACCACCAGCGACACCGTGGACCATACCGTGGTGCGGATGATCGTGAGCGACACGCGCAAGGCCATGCTCATGTTCGAGGAGCACGCCACGCTCGTGGTCGAGAACGAGGTGCTGATGATCGAGGGCGACAACCGGCCCGGCTCGCTCGCACAGATCGCGCACAAGCTTTCCAAGGCCCGGATCAACATTGAGTACGCCTACTGCGCCACCGCGCCAAATTCCAAGAAGGGCCTGCTCATCCTCCGCCCCTCGAATTGCAAGAAGGCATTGAAGGTGTTGAATACGTGAGCCGCGCCACGCAGACTGGCCCCAAGCATTAGGCGCATTTATGGAAATTTCGAAGAACATCACCAACGAGAATCATGAGCTGCTCATTTCGGGCCGCATCGACGGGGCCGGGGCCAACCAGCTCGAACTCGAGACGCTGGCCGCCATGCGGGCCGGGGCAAAAACAATTTACGTCAACCTGAGCCAGGCCACCTTCCTTTGTTCCGCCGGCTTGCGCGTCTTGCTTCAGACCTGGCGGCAGATGAAAAGCAGCGGGAAGAGTTTTTATGTCGCCAATCCCTCGCCCGAAGTGGACGCGGTTCTGGTGATGACCGGTTTCCGCGAGCAGATGGTCGAGGGGGCGCGGCCTCCGGGGCTGGCCTGAAGCGGCACCCGGCCCGGGTCGCATCTCCCGTCGATGACCGCTCCCTTGGAATTCCGATTGTGCAACCAGCTCGCCGAACTGCGCCGGCTGGGCGACGAGGTGCAAAACTTTTCCGCCGCCCACAGTCTCCCGTCCGCCGTCGCCCACGCTTTCGATCTTTCGCTCGCGGAGTGGGTCACGAACATCATCTCCTACGGCCACGCGGACGCAGAGGAACATTGGATCCTAGTCCGGCTCTCGATGGCGGGCGACGTGGTGCAGGCCGAAGTCATGGACGACGGACGCGAGTTCAATCCGCTCACCCATCCGCCCGTGGATACCAGGGCTCCGCTGGAAACGCGCCCCATCGGCGGCCTGGGCATTCACATGATGCGGAAGCTGATGGACGGCGTGGAATATCGTCGTGAGGGGGAAAAGAATGTGGTGACGCTCACCAAGCGACGCGGGGTTTGACGCGGCCCGCGGGTTATGAAGGTGCCGAAATTTCTCAGGCGAAGCGCAACTCCAGCAGGGAAACATCGTCCTCGAATTTCGCCCCGCCGCGCACGGCTTGGGCCCAGTTCAGGATCGAATCGAGCGTCGTCTCACTGCCGGACAACGCCAGTTGCGCGGTGAAATCCTCAAACTGCACCATCGTTCCGTCCGGGCGCGCGAGTTCGTACACGCCGTCGCTCAGGACGTACAGGCGGCTGCCGGGCGCGAGCGTGCGGCTCCCTTGGGTGAAGCGCGCTTCGGGAAAGCCGCCGACGATCGGGCCGGGCACGGAGAGCAGTTGCCCCGCAGGGCCGTCCGCGTCCGGTGGCATCAGCACGGCGGGCGGATGTCCACCGCTCGCAAACGCCAGCGCCCGCGTGTCCGTGGCATACACGCCGTACCAGATGGTGAAGAACAGGTTGTTCTGCTTTTCCATCGCGAAGGTGCGGTTCAATCCGCTGAGCACTGCCGCCGGGTCGAGGAAATTCACCCCGCTCATGGTGCGGTTGGCCAGCGTGTTCAAGACCGAGACCGAGAGCAGCGCCGCGCCCACGCCGTGGCCGCAGACGTCCAGCAGATAAAAGGCGAAATGCGTTTCATCCAGCCAGTGGTGGCCGAAGGCGTCGCCCCCGAGTTGGGTGCTGGGCTGGAAGCGCCAGGCGGTGCGCACCGGGCCGCTCTCCAGCGGAGCGGGCAGCAGCGAGCGCACGTACTGCGCCGCCTCGGCCAGTTCGTCCGAGAGAATTTTCTGGCTTTTCTGGAGCGCCGCGAAGGCTTCGCGTTCGCGCTGCCGAAGGTGTTTCTTCTCCAGGCAGGCGCCGATGCGCGCGCGGAGGAACACCGGGTTGAAAGGCTTGGCCAGATAATCTTCCGCGCCCAGTTCGATGCACCGCACCACGCCGTTCTCCTGGTCGAGCGCGGAAACCATGATCACCGGCGTGTCGCGCAAGGCCGGGTCGCCTTTCATCTTCGCCAGCACCTGGTAGCCGTCGAACCCTGGCATGATGAGATCGAGCAGCACCAGGTCGAACGACTGCTGGCGCACCAACTGCAGGGCCTCCAGACCGTTCGCCGCCAGCGTCACGGTGTAGCCGTCGTGGCGCAGCCGGCGCGCGAGCATGTCGCGATTCGATTCGTCATCGTCCACGACGAGCAAGGAACCTTCCCGCCGGCGACTCGCGGGCGACTCGGGCGTTTGAAAACCGACGCCTTGATTCAACACCAGCGGCGGTTCCGATCCGGGTGATCCGATGGTGCCCCCGGCGTCAGGTCGGATGAGATGTTCCTCCATCAAGGCCAGCCAGGTCGTGGCGGCCGCGTGGATTTTTTTGAGGTCGGGAACGAATTTCTTCCGCCCAATGTCCTCGGCCTGCTCCTGGAGAATCTCGCTGTAGCCGATGATGTGGTTCACCGGCGTGCGCAACTCATGGCAAAGCAGGTGCAGGTCGCGCGTCTTGGTCGCGAACGTCGCATCGTCGAAATACTCGGTGATCAAGGCGACCAGTTGGCGCCCGCTGGCGTGAATCTTCTGCAGATCCGAAAGGAAATTCCGCGGCACCGTTTCATCCTCGAGCAGCATTTCGCAGTAGCCCAGGATGTGGTTGATCGGCGTGCGCAGGTCGTGACGAATGCGGGAGAGATCCAGTTTGCGCGGGGGCGGCGAACCGGCGGTGGCGAACCGTCCGTCAGGTTTTAAGCCCGTGGCCTTCCGGCTTTCCTTGCTCATGCCGCGCTCTGGCCCGTGAGTTGAGCTTCAATTTTCCCGAGCAGACGGACGAAGTCGATCGGCTTCGTATCGAAATCATTGCAGCCGGCCTCGCGCGCCCGTTGTTCATCGCTGGCCATCGCGTGCGCGGTGAGGGCGATGATCGGAATCGCTTTGGTGCCCGGCGCGGCCTTCAGCCGGCGCGTTGCTTCCCAGCCGTCCATCACCGGCAAACTCATGTCCATGAGAATGAGCGCCGGAGTTTCAGAAGTCGCCAGGGCCAGCGCCTGCTCGCCATCTAGCGCCATCACGACCTGATAGCCTTTGCGTTCGAGACGCCGCGAAAGCATGTCTCGGTTCATCTCGTTGTCTTCCACCAACAGTAGCTTTGCCATAATTTGCTCCTTCATGATTTTTCCACGGCCACCGGCACCAGTTCTTTGATCTCCCGCAACAACGCTTCCAGGCTCATCGAGCCTTTCTGGATGATGCGCGCGACCTGGCCGTTCAGTCGCTGGCGATCTTCTTCCGTGATGTCCTTGGCGGTAACAACGATGACGGGTACATCACGGCAATCGGCCCGTTGACGCAACGCCTGCATGAATTCAAAGCCATCCATTTCCGGCATCATCAGATCGAGGAGGATGAGCGACGGGATGGTTTGCGCGATGCATTCCAGACCGCGCCGTCCGTTCTGTGCTTCACTGACTTGCCAGCCTTCCTTGCTCAACGTGCGCCGGAGCATGTCGCGCATCTGCGGCTCGTCCTCGATGATGAGCACGGTTTGATCGGCGTTTGGTTTTTTGTATTTCTGAAGAATCGCCGCCAGCCGTTTCCAGTCAATCGGCTTGGTCAGATACTCCGACGCGCCGAGGGCGAAGCCCATGTTCTTGTCATCAATGATGGTCATCATGATGACGGGAATGTCCGCGAGTTGCGGGTCGGCTTTGAGCGCCAGGAGCACCGCCCACCCATCCATGCCGGGCATCATGACGTCGAGGGTGATGAGGGCGGGTTTCAATTGTTTCGCCAACTCGAGGCCGCGCCTTCCGTCCCCAGCCGTTTCCACATGGAATCCTTCTTTGCTGAGCGAACGCTGCATGAGGTCGAGCACGTTCGAGTCATCATCAATGACCAGGATGGTTGAACGCGAAGTGCGGCGTGCGGCGTGCGGAACGGGGGAGACGTCGCTCATCGCTATTGAAGGCTCCGCAGAGGCGTCTTTGACTTCGAGGGGCAGCGTGACGGTGAAAGTGGATCCGCTGCCTGCCTCGCTCGTCACCGTAATGTCGCCTCCCATGAGCTGGCAGAACTTGCGGCTGATGGCCAGGCCCAGCCCAGTGCCGCCGAACTTGCGCGTCGTCGAGGCGTCGGCCTGGCTGAACGCTTGGAAGAGCTTCGACATCTGCTCCGGCGTCATGCCGATGCCAGTGTCGCGGAGGCGGAAAGTAATCAGTGAGTCAGTGTTCAATGGGCCATCGTCGCCGGACTGATTACTGATTACTGACCTACTGTTTACTTTTTCTACCGTCAGAGTGATCACCCCGCGCTCCGTGAACTTGCAGGCGTTGCTCAACAGGTTGAACAACGTCTGCCGGACCTTGGTCACGTCGGCGCGCATGACGCCGATGTCGGCGGGGCAAACCACTTCAAGCGTGTTGCCGTTTTTCGCGATGAGCGGCTGCACGGTGGCGGCGACTTCATTGACCAACTTCGTCACGTCGAATTCCTCGATGAACAACGTCATCTTGCCGGCCTCGACCTTGGAGAGATCGAGGATGTCATTGATGAGTCCGAGCAGGTGTTTGCCCGCGCCGTGGATTTTCTGGAGGTCGGGGATGAAACCTTGCTGGTCAAGGTCTTCGGCTTCCTCCTGGAGCATTTCGCTGTAGCCGATGATGGCGTTCATGGGCGTGCGCAACTCGTGGCTCATGTTTGCGAGGAATTGGGACTTGGACTGATTCGCTTCTTCGGCGGCGCGGCGGGCGGTGTCGAGTTGCTGGTTCTTCGATTCAAGGGTTCGTGCCGAGGCTTCGGCTGCTTCGCGGGCCTTGTGTTCCTCGGTCAGCAGCCGCTCGCGCAGTTGCTCGGCCTCGTGCCGCTTGCGCATGTACATCAGGCGGGCGATGAACGCCCACACCACCAAACCGAATACGCCGAGGCCGCCCGGGGCCACGAAGGCCGCGTTGCGATACCACGGCAGCGCCAGCGTGAATGCAGCCAGCGTTGGCTTCGAGTAGCGCAAATCCTGGCTGATGTATTGCACGGCGAACGTGTATTGGCCGGGCGCGTTGGTGGCGAAGTCCACCTGTGTCTCCTTCGTCGGCGCGGACCATTTCCCGTCCCGTTCCATCTGCTCCGCCGTCGGCGTGCCGTTCACAATCTGCCAGCGGAACTGTTGTTTCTCCGGCGGCGTGCGGCGGTCGGGGTAGCCGACGTTGAAGGTGAGCCGGCTGCCGGTGTTCAATTTCGGAACCTTCTGTGCATCGGTGAACTCCTTGTCCGCCCGGACCTGCACGGCCGGGTGGCGCGTGAGCGCGAGGCTCTTTTGCATCCGGTAAGCGCCCAGGGAAGTCGCCAGCCACACGGCGCCATCGGCGGTGGGGAGAATGCCACTGACCATGAACCTTTCCTTCTCGCCGGCCGGCTTCTCCAGCGGGAACGAGGACCAACTGACGCCGTCAAAGAAACTCACTTCCCCATCGTGGCCGAACCACGCCACGCCATCCGCATCTTCGACCCCGGCGATCGCATAGCTCGCGGCCAGGCCCGAAGCGGGCGTGTATTGCGTGACATTGGTGCCGGCGATGCGCGACGCGCCGCCAATCCCGTGGCCCACCCACACGCTGCCATCGCGCGCGGGCCAGAGTGCGTTGACGGCCTCCGACGGCAGCCCGTTGGCCGTGGTAAACTTGTCGAAGCGCCGACCATCCCACCTCGAGAGTCCGTTGCCTACGCTGCCGAACCAGAGCCGGCCCGCTTTGTCCTCGCAGATGCGCAGGATAACATTGTTCACCAAACCCTGGGTCGTGGTGTAACGCTCGAAGCGTTTGCCGTCCCAGCGCGAGAGACCGCTTGACGTGCCGATCCAGATGAATCCGCCGCGATCCTGGTGAATGGCCAACACCACATTGCCGGCCAGACCATGGGCCGTGGTGAAATTCTCGAACCGGTTCCCGTCCCAGCGCGACACCCCGCGCGCCGTCCCGAACCAAACCGCGCCGTCCTTCGCTACCAACACCGCGCGCACGATGTTGTCGGCCAGTCCGTCCGCGGTGGTGAAGCTCGTGAAGCGCCGCCCATCCCAGCGTGAGACGCCTTTGGCCGTGCCCAGCCAGAGATTCGTCTGCGCATCGGACGCGATGGCCACACACTTGTTGTGCGCCAGACCGTCCGCCGTCGAGAAGCGCACCAGCCGCCGTTCGTCGAATCTGATTAGACCGGCGCTGAAGGCGCCGAACCACAGCACGCCGTTCTCGTCCTGGTGAATGTCATGGATGCGGTTCTCCGGCAAGCCATCGA
The DNA here is from genome assembly GCA_043757045.1 of Akkermansia sp. Classification (GTDB taxonomy): domain Bacteria; phylum Verrucomicrobiota; class Verrucomicrobiia; order Limisphaerales; family SIBH01; genus JANNGC01. The sequence goes on from JAYVQC010000093.1 coordinate 23,264, forward strand.
CGGTCGAGTAATTGACGAAGCTCGTGCCGTCGAAGCGCGACACGCCGCCCAACGCCGTGCCGAACCACATTGTGCCGTCGCGGTCCTGGTGAATCGCGTACACATTGTCATCCGCCAAGCCATCCAATCTGGTGAACCGCTCGATTTGCTTTCCATCCCAACGGAGGACGCCACCGCCCAACGTGCCCGCCCAAATCCGGCCGTCTCGATCCTCGAACAGAGTGATGATGTAGGCGTCAGGCACGCCGTTGGCCGGAGTCAGATGATGAAAGTTCGTCCCGTCCCAACGCGACAGCGCGCTCCGCCCGCTGAACCAGACGTGGCCCTTGCGATCTGTGAGGGCGTCTCCAGCCAGAACTGTGGATAATCCTTCGTTGGTGGACCAAGTCTTGAACTTCTTACCATCCCAACTCGACACGCCGGCATCCGAGGTGAACCACATCGTGCCATCCCCGCCTTGGGCGATGGCGTTCACGTCGTTGGTGGCCAGGCCGTCCTTGGCGGTGAAATTGGTAAAGCGCCGTCCGTCCCAGCGCGACGCGCCTTCCTGCGTGGCAAACCAGAGCGCGCCGTCGCGGGCCTCACAAATATCGGTGACGAAATCATTCATCAATCCGTCGGCGGCGGTGAGGCTGGTGAAGCGCCGTCCATCCCAGCGCACGACGCCATTGCCCAGCGTGCCGAGCCACATGGTGCCGTCCTTCGTCTCGTGGATGCGGAAAATCTGGTTGTGCGGCAGGCCGTCCTGCTTGGTGTAGGTTTTCCAGATGCCTTTCTTGAACGGCGCGGTCTTGAGATTCACGCCCTCGAACTTCGAGTCGTGGGCCACCGTGAATGTAGCAGCCGACGTGAGGAGGCTCTGATTGGTTTCGGGTTTCGGGTTCTGAGTTCCGAGTTCTGAAGTGAGCCTCCTTACGTCGGCTGCTACAGAGTTGGTGGCATACACAAAGCCGCCCGGCACCTGGGCACGGACGTGGTAGCGACCCGGCGTGAGATGGCGGAAACGATACTCGCCCTTATCATCGCTCGCCGTGACATGGCGGGCGAGCTTGATGGTTGGGAACGGCGATCGGTCGGTGCCTTCTGCAGACCAACTGAGTTCGCATCGGGCTCCGCCCTGTCCGCTGTTGAGGTATTCCAGTTTGATAGTGTGCTCTCCCGGCGTCAGTTGCGCCTCGATCGATTTTTCTCCGAAGCCGCTTGCGCCGACGAGCTTCCCATCCAGGAACAACCGCATGCTGTCGTCGGCGACGAAATGAAACGTGACCGTGGTCTGCTGGTTGAGGCGTAGACGGCCGGTCCAGCGGATGTAAGCAAATCCCTTGATGGGCGTATGCCAGAGCGGCTTGTCATCGGTTTGATAGCCGAACTGAATGACAGGATCCACGCGGGTGAAGTCCGGCATCCGGTCGGCGGGCAGGTCGGGGAAAGTGTTGGTTGCTTTGTCCAACTGAAAGTATTCGCCGTGCAGTCCGTCGATCAATTCCGCCTCGAGAGCGGGGATTCCCACCGCCTGCACCACCACGTTCGGCAGCGGCGAATCATCCAGCGCGACGACCCGGCCGCCGAGCCGCGTGGCATCGCGCACCACGAGGTCAAGGTTCGTCTCGCCCGGCGCGAAGAGCAGGTTCGTGCGCCACGCGCCGAGTTCCCCGGCCACGATGCGCAGCGTGTGCGGGGCGTTCGACGGGTAGAAGACCAGGCGGTAGCTGCCGTCGATGATCGAGCTAGCTGCGCCCGCCGCGTTTGTGCCCTGCTGCAACTCGACATAGGCGGCATTCACCGGCTGGCCGTTCGTGTCGGTGATGCTGCCGGTGAGGACGCACGGCAGTACGAGTTCGGCGAGCGACTGCGGCACGTTGGCCACCGCCGTGACCGCGCCGTTGCGGAGTTCGCCCGCGAGCTTGTTCGGCGTGGCGTCTTTCGCGTCGGCACCGTCGAAGTTCCACAGGCCCGCCAGCCCGGTTTCGTTTCCGATCAGTCGCGCGAACATGTTCGCGCGAATCTGCTCCTGGCTGCGCGCCGTGACCCAAACGCGCACCTCGTCCATCTGGCCGCGGAAATAGTCATCCCCGGACGAGTAGGAACGACCGAGGTAGTTGTGTTCGTTGTTGCCCAGGCCAGCGAGGCTGGACGCAAAAGCACTGCGCCCCACCAACACGCCGTTCAAGTACAACCTCATTCCCTGCCGGCCCGAGACCGCGGCAACATGCGTCCATTTCTGCGCCCGCAGCGCACCGGACGCGAGGACATCCTCGTAACTATTCTGTCCGTTTTGAATCCGGAACAGCAGGCCGGGGTTGTTCGTGTCGCCCGTCTCCACCCACATCGCCTGCCCGGATTTGCCGAACTCAAAGAACCGCGCCCGGCGCGTGAACTGTTCCCATTTTATCCAGCCCTCGATGGTGGCTTCCTCCAGGCTGCCAAAGACGTTGGCAGGGAGCCGCGCGTAGGCCGTCCCTCCATCGAGTTTGAGGACACGATTGGGACCGGGTGCCGGCGCGGTCGCCGTCGGTTTGCGCGCCGCCACCTCGAAGTTCATGCCCGTCACCGGAGCGCCCATCGCCACGTCCACCGCCTTGGCGTCATTGAGCGACACTCGTCCGGTGGGCGTCTCCGCCCGCAGCCGGTAAGCATCCGGCGCGGGAATCTTGAAACGAAAATTGCCTTCGGCATCGGTCAGGGTCGTCGCCATCACCGTCCGTCGGGAGCCGCGCAGCAATTCCACCTTCACCGCCGCCTGCGCCTTCCCATCCGCCGAGTAGAGTTGGCCGGAGATGGACGTTTCGGCCAGGGCGAAGTCCCAGGAGTTCGTCTGCTCACCGAAGAAGAAGACGTTGGTGCGCGCGTAGCCGAGGTCGTCCTTGGTCACGCGCAATTCGTAGGGCTGGCGGTTGGCCACGAAGGTCAGTTGATAGTCGCCCGACAGCTCCGTCTGGCCTGCAGTCACCGAGCTGCCGTCCTGATAAATCTGCACCGTGGCCCCCGGCACCAGACGCCCTTGCGGATCGGTGACGCGCCCCGCCAGCGTGAACGACTCCACGCGGCGCAGGAGCGCCGGATGCGCAAGTTCGGTCTCGATGATTTCCGCGGAGCCAACCAGCTTCCCGTCGTGCCGGCCGGGCGAGAGGTCGCGGGGGGTGCCGTCGTCGAAATTCCAATTCGCCACCAGGTTCGACTCCGTGCCGGAGAGCGTCTTGAACATCCCGTCACGAATCTGTTCCTCGGTGCGCGCCCCGCGCCAGACACGCACGTCATCGAGGTCGCCGCGGAAGGTGTCGGTTTGGGTGAAGGCCGATCGCCCCAGGAAATAATTCGTCCGGCCCAGCGCCGAGAGGCTGCCCGCGTAGTCATTGGTGCCGACGAGCGATCCGTTGAGGTAAAGCCGCCCGCCGCCCTTGCCCATGACGGCGGCAATGTGGCTCCACTGGTTCTTAAAGGGTATGCCCGCCACCTCGATCTGGTGCCTTCCGCCCGCCGCATCGTCGATGCGGAAAAGCAGCGCGGGCCCGTCGCTGAACCGCACATAAGTGTGGCGGCCCGATCCGCCGAAGTCCCACGCGTAGGCCGTGCCGGAACTGGACTCCCATCGCACCCAAGCCTCGATGGTGGCTTCGTCGAGGTTGGTGAACAGGTTGGAAGGCAGTTCCACGAAACTGTTTGTGCCCAGGCAATGGAGCACGCGGCCGATTTGCGGCTGCACCGAGTCGGTGCCTGCGGGCCGCTCGCCCTCGGTCACCGTGGCCCCGCCGTTGAACGCCGCCGCATGTGCGCCGGCTGACAAGTCACGCCCCGGCTGCGCGAGGTCGTCGAAATTCCAGTAGCCCACCAACCCCGGCTCGCGACCGGTGAGCGTGGCGAACATGTTGGTGCGAATTTGCGCGAGCGAACGCGCGTGGTCCCAGACGCGGATTTCATCCATCTGGCCCTGAAAATCTTCGTCTTCAAAGCGAGGCTCGACTTTCCAGTTGGATCGGCCCAGGTAGTTGGTCTGCCGGAGAGCGCCGAGCGCAGCCAGGCTGCCTGGGGAGGGACCGGTCCCCCGCAACACCCCGTTCACGTACAGTCTCATGCCCGTCTGGCTGTTCAGTGCGGCGATGTGGAGCCACTGATTCAACTCGATGGCTACTTCACTGCGAACGATGTAGCGCGTGTCCCGCTTCACGTCCGGCACCATGTCGAAGATCAGGTCGCTCGTGCGCGAAGCGTTTTTGACGTAGATGGCGTGATTAAAGGCGCCGAAATCGAAGAAGCGTGAGTGCTGGCCCAGCCGCTCCCATTTCACCCAGCCCTCGACCGTGACTTCAACCAGGTTCGTGAAGATGTCCGGCGGCAACTCCACGAAGCTGCCTTCCCCGGTGAGTTGCAACACCCGGCTCGGTCGCGTCTTGCCGCCTGACAGTATGAGCGGTTGCGCGGTCGGGGCGGCCAACTTGAATTCCAAATTCGTCAGCATCGTGCCCCAGTTCACCGGCACGGGCTTGCCGTCCGTGAACACCACCGGCCCGTCGGCCGTCATCGCGCGTAGCACGTACTCGCCCGGCAACGGAGCGGTGAAGCGGAAATCTCCGCGCGCGCTGCTGACGGAATTCGTCACCACCTGCTGGTCATCCTCGGCGCGGAGCAGATCGACGCGCACGCCCTGGCGTGGTTTGCCATCGGGGCCGAGCACGCGACCGGCGAGCCGCGTTTCCGCCAGCACCAGATCGAGCCGCACGCTCTCGCCTTCCTTTAACTCCAATCCGCTCCGTCCCGCGCCCGTCCCGCCGCGCGTCACGCGCAGCTCGTAACCGGTGCCGGCCGGCGTCGCCACGCGGTACTCACCCGCGAGGTCCGTCCGGATGCGCGCGACGGTGCGGTTGCCCTGGCGGAGATAAACATCCTGGTTGGTCGCGGGTCCGCCCCCCGGCGTGAGGCTGACTTTTCCCGACAACCACGCGACCTCCACGCTGCGCACCGGGCCGGCCGCCGGGAGCGCGGCCTCGACGAACTGCGGCGTGCCGACAAGCTTGCCGTCGTGATGCCCCGGCGAAAGATCCTTGGCTGTGCTGTCGTTGAAATTCCAATACCCCGCCAGCCCCGGCTCCGCACCGGAGAGTGTCTTGAACATGTTCTCGCGAATCTGTTCCGCCGTGCGCGCGTGGTCCCAGACCCGCACCTCGTCCATCTGCCCGCGTGTCGTGGCCCCGCCCGCCGTGCCGTAGTTTTCTTTGCCGAGATAATTCTGCCGCCCGACCAGCTTCGAGAAGCTGCCCGTGAAGGCGTTGCTGCCGACCGGCAGGCCGTTGAAATACAGCTTCGCCCCGCCCGGCCCGCTCACGGCCGCGAGATGACACCACTCGTTGGTGCGCACCAGGTTGGCGACCTCGGTGCGGTTTCGCGTCCCGTCCGCATCCGTCAGGAGGAACGTGACCTGCGGCCCTTCCGTCCGGATGTAGGTTTCCCGGTTCCGATCCCCGAAGTCGAAGAACCGCGTCGTGGTGGTCAAGCGGTCCCACTTCACCCACCCCTCGACCGTGGCCTGCGTGAGCGTGTCGAAAATATTCGGCGGCAACTCGATGTAGCTGTTCGTGCCGTCAAGATGGAGGACGCGGTTGGTGGGGGCGGCCGGTTGAGAGTGGAGGGCCGGGAGTGGAGCGAGGAGCAGGAGCACGGCAATGACGAAGGACGAAGGGCGAAGGACGAAGGGAAATCGAGGGGCCATTTGCAAAACTGTCGCAGCCGACGTGAGGAGGCTCTGATCGATTCGAGAAGTGAGCCTCGTTACCTCGGCTGCTACGAGGTTTGGCAATCGCGCTTCCAGCCTTCGGATTTCGGATTTCATGTCGTCTTCGGTTCGGGAACTTGCACCGGCAGCGTAACCGTCCACTCCGAGCCTTGACCAGCTTCGCTTGTCACCAAGATGTCAACGCCCAGGAGCGGGCAGAATTTTCCACGGCTGGCTAGGCCGGGGCGGCCAACGTGAGTGCTGCGGCGAGTGCAAACCGGGCGATCAGTCTGATGGCTTTCCGAGCTTCCACAGCTTCCCGCGGTGGGCGACGCCGAACTGCCCAGACTGTTAGTGGCGTTCGGATAATCCCCCTTTTCCTAACAGCATTCATTCGGGTGTGATTAGAAGTGGCGGTCAAGGTGGTGGAAAAAGTGTGACATTTTGGCCTGGTACGAAGGGGTTTCAGTGTTTAATAGAGGGGTTCATGAAT
>JAYVQC010000094.1:0-29390 GCA_043757045.1 Akkermansia sp.
GCCTGCGCCATCTCTGCGCCTTGGAAGAAGCCCGCGCCAATGGACACTGGGATCAAATTTGGACCGCCGCCTGATGGCGGTACCTGCAAGATGCGCCCCATGCGAGGTCCGGCTCGAATTTAACCTTTGAGCCTGCGTCGAAAGCGCCGACGATGTTTCCCGTGCGCGCTGCGTTGATGTTGTTTTGCGGTCTCCTCCTCCCGGCCGCCGTGCTGGCGGGCGAGGTGCGACTGAGGGACGGGCGCGTGTTCGAAGGCGCACTGCAATTCAACGAGTCCGGTGCGCTGCTCGTGCAGAGCGCGACCGGCGAGTCCACCACCGTCGAACTCAGCCAACTGTCCCGCGCCACCTTCGCCTCCGGCCTGTTTTTTGGCAACGGGGCCACGCTGCCCAACGGCTGGGTCGCGACGGATCTCGGCGACGCGCGCGGCGCGGCGCGGCTCGACACGAACACCTTCACCCTCCGCGTCGAGGGCCGGAGCACCAACGCCACCGCCGGACATTTCGTTTCGCGCCCGATGGTCAGCGACGGGAATGTTTTGGTGCGCGTGGAGGGAATCGGGGGCAGCGGACAAACGCACGCGGGCGTGATGATTCGCGCGCATCGTTCTCCGGTTTTCGCGTCGTTGCTGCTGGGCAGTGACGGTCGCATCGAGTTCCAGCGCCGCGCCGATCCCGACCAGCGCACGGTGCGCGTGACCGTCGGGCCGAAAGCCACCGCGCCCGTCTGGCTGCGCCTGCAACTCCAGCAGGCGGATCTCACCGCGTTCTACACGCTCGACGGCAAGTCGTGGGAGAAGATCGCCAGCGAGCCGTTCAAGCTCCGTGCGGAGCGGACTTGGCGCGAGAGCGAAGGCGAACTGAACCTGCTGCGCGCGAACGTGGGCGTGCTGGTTTCCAGCCGGGGCGCGGGCACCGTCGGCACGGCGCGCATCACCCCGATCATGTTGATGCAAAACGGACTGGTCGGCGAATACTTCGACGGACACGATTTTACGAACTTGAAAATGGCCCGGCTTGATCCGCAGGTGCGCTTCGACTGGAAATCCCGCCCGCCCGATTCGTCCTTGAACGCCACGAATTTTTGCGTGCGCTGGACCGGGAAAATTTTCTCCAAGACCACCTCCCCCTACTCGTTTCATTTCGACGCGGATGCGCGCGCACGACTGTGGATTGATAACAAGGAAGTGCCGCTGCATCCCTTTGCCAGCTTCAAACCGGAAGAGGCGAAGCCGCCCGCGATGATTCCGCTCATGGGCGGGATGCTGACCGAATTCAAATTGGAGTACGAGCAGAATGCCGACCCGGCCGCGGTAAAACTGGGCTGGGCCTTGCATCGCAAAAAGCCGGAGATCATCGGGCTGACGAATTTCATCCACTACTTCACCGGCACGAAATCGCCCGAGAGCATCGCGCTCACGCGCACGCCCAACACCGGCCCGGTGGTGCGGGGCGTGATGCTGCGCAACGGCACCTTCCTCGCTGGCAACGTCACGAAGGCCGACGAGTCCGCCGTGCGCCTCGCCTTCGCGGGCCGCGCGGAGTCACCGATCCTGAACAACCGCGTGGCGCGGCTCGTCCTGCGCCCGCCACGCACGCCCCTGCCCTACGACATCGCGCGCGGACGCAACGGCGTGTTCATGAAGACGGGCGATTTTTTCGAGTGCGACTTTCGCGGCCTCGAAGGAAACTCGCTGGCCGTCAGCTCCGTGCTGTTTGGTTTGAAACGGTATGGTGTGGATGACGGACCACTCGTTGTGGTGCTCCACGATGTGGCCGAGGAAATATCCGGTCACGAAGTGCGCCTGCTCGACGGCTCGGTGCTGCGCGCGAAGAAACTCCAGGCCACGTCCGCCACGCTCACGGTCACCGATTCGCTCCTTGGTGATCTTGCCATTCCGGTGGCCGAGCTTTTGGAAATCCGCCTGCTCGGCCCGGCGGTGGCCGGAGAACCATGAGCGCGGAGTGGAGCACGCCGCCCGCTCGGCCCGCGCTGATGGAAGGGGACGTCCACGTCTGGCTCGCGCATCTGCCGTCCGCGCACGGTGAGTTGGGAAAACTTCGTGCCCTGCTCACCCCGGAGGAAACGGAGCGCGCCGGACGGTTCCGCACCGAACTGCTGCGCGCGCGTTGGGAACTCACGCGCGGGATTTTGCGCGGGTTGCTGGCGGACTACCTCGGCCTCAGCGCCCGGGAAGTTGTTTTCCAACTCGGTCCGCTCGGCAAACCCGCGCTGGTTTCTCACCCGCAGTTTTTCTTCAACACGTCGCACTCGGGCGATTACGCCGCGTTCGCTTTCACGCGCGCGGGCGAAACGGGCGTGGACATCGAGCAGTTGCGCGGCGACTGGCGCCGGCATGAAGCCATCGCGCACCGCCTCTTCGCGCCCGGCGAGCGCGCGGAACTGGCCGCGGTTCCGGAAGCGGAACGGACGCGCGCTTTCCTGGATCTGTGGACGCGGAAAGAAGCCTTCGTGAAGGCGCGCGGCGACGGCGTGTTTTCCGGGCTGGAAAAATTTAGCGTCTCGCTCCGCCCTGCCGGCATTGTGCAAATCACGGAGGGCCAGCCGAAGGAATGGTGGATGTGCGCGCTGCCGGAAATCGCCGATGCCACCGGTGCGGTGGTCGTGAAAGCCGCGACGTGCCGCGCGCACTTCTGGTCCTGGAACGCGGCCTCCTCTCCGCTTGCTTAATCAAACGGCAGCCCGAAATACAAACAGAGCCACGGCTGAAGTTCCTCGAACTCCACCGCCTTGCCCGTGGAAATCAGAAACGAGCGCATGTTGTCGGAGAAGCCCGGTCCCGCGAACACGACCAGCCCCGGAATCGGCCACGCCTCGATGTCCTTGATCGTGGCCGGAATTTTTTCCTCGGCGCTGCCGACCACGGATTGGAATTTGCACTCCAGACCGAGCGTCTTGCGGGAGGCGGAATGCAGCAGCACCACGTCAATGCGCCGCTCTGCCCCCCAGATGCGGCGGGCCACGCGGACTTGCTCGCGCGCTTCGAGGCCGAGTTGCTGGCCCAGCGCGACGACGAGCTTCGCCAGCTCATCACCGTTGGAAACTGCGAGGGCGCGTCCGGCCATAAATCAAGGCGCGGAAAGCACCGCGTCCGACGCGACGAGTTGTTCCAGACGGCGCGCGGCGAATTCCAGATGCTTCGTCTCCAGTTCCACGCCGAGTCCATGCCGCTGCGTCCGCACACACGCGACGGCGGTGGTGCCGCCGCCCGAAAACGGATCCAGAACGAAGTCGCCCAGATTGGTTGAAGCCAAGAGGCAGCGCTCGACCAGCGCCAGCGGCTTCTGCGTCGGATGCTTGCCAAGTTTTTTTTCTGCCGGACCGGGGGCGGAGAGACGCCACACGCTTTTCATCTGCTTCCCGCCCGCGTGCTCGCGCATGAGTTTGTAGTTGAAGGTGTGCTTGCTCCGCTCGTTTTTCGCGGCCCACAGCACGGTCTCGGTGGCGTGCGTGAAGTAGCGGCAGGAAAGATTCGGCGGCGGATTCGGTTTCTCCCAGGTGATGTCGTTGAGGATTTTCATCCCGAGCTGCTGCATCGCGAACCCGACGGAGAAGATGACGTGCTGCGTGCCCGTGACCCAGATCGTGCCGTTCGGCTTGAGCACGCGCTGGCAGCGTTTGAGCCACTCGGTGTTGAACTCGTGATTGAGTTCAGGCCCCTTCGACTTGTCCCAGTCGCCCTTGTCCACCTTGACCATTTTGCCCGCGTGACAAGTGATGCCGCCGTTCGAGAGAAAGTACGGCGGGTCGGCGAAGATGGCGTCGAAGCAGCCCTCGGGAAATTTCCCGGCGAGCGCGTCGAGCAGCTCGAGTGAATTGCCTTGGGCGAGCGCGGCGGTGGAAATCTGCGCGCGGAGTTGCGGCTGCACAACATCCAGGATTTGTTGCCAGCCGGGAAAATGCGCCGGAGGTTTGCCGCGTTTCTGCACGCGCGACGATACAGTCGCGCCGCGCCGGGCGGGCAAGAGAAAGTTTGCCGGACACCGCAGACCGCCCCCGTTCAGAGAATGAAAAAGCCGGGAGAAAGTTTCCTCCCGGCGACGGTGTGACGGGACGTTCTGGCCCGCGCAGTTTTATCGCTTCAAGGCTCCTTCCGCTCCGCGCTGCGAAGTTCCCGGAAGTCACTGAGCTTCCCTTTTTTCAACGTGCCGTTCGCGAGCTTGAGCGTGACCTGCGGCGGCCAGCCGTCCTTGGCTTCGACGACGGCTTCGACCACGCCCGTGGTTCCCGAGGCGCGATGAACCATGGTCTCGCCGACGTAACCGAGTCCGGTGCTGGATGATTTGGCTTTTCCCATTTGGCTGCGAGTATGCGGAGCGCGAGCGATGGTTCAATGTCCGAATGGAAATTTGGCGGCGCGCGCCTGAAGTGCGCTGAGGGAGCGATTCAAATCCATCGGCGTGTTCTACAGAGTTTGTCCGGCGTCCTGCTTTCAATTCGGTACGTCGGAAGACGACAGCCGCTTCACTTGCATCACCTGGCGCGCGAATAGAACTCACAATCGCAGCTTGCCAGCCTGCGCGCCGGTCGTGTGAAAGTGGCGGCGAAGAAAAAAATATGAGCGCACCCGCACCGATCCGCATCGCCAAGGCCCAGTCGGAAATTTTCCTACTCCCGCAGATGGCCAACCGCCACGGCCTGATCGCCGGCGCGACCGGCACCGGCAAGACCGTGACGCTGCAAGTGCTGGCCGAACAGTTCAGCGCGATGGGCGTGCCCGTTTTCATGGCCGACGTGAAAGGCGACCTCGCGGGACTCAGCCAGCCCGGCACGCTCACGCCAAAAGTGAACGACCGCGTGAAGCTTTTGCAGCTCGAAGGTTTCATGTTCAGCGGCTGCCCGGTGGCGTTCTGGGATGTGTTCGGCACGAACGGTCATCCGGTGCGGACGACGATCAGCGACATGGGACCGGTGCTGCTCGCGCGGCTGCTGCAACTGAACGAGACGCAGGCCGGCGTGCTCAATCTCGTCTTCCGCATCGCGGACGAGAACGGCCTGCTGCTGCTCGACGCGAAAGATTTGCGCGCGATGCTGCAATACGTCGGCCAGAACGCCGCGCAGTTCACCACCCAGTACGGCAACGTCTCCGCCGCCAGCATTGGGGCCATCCAGCGCAACCTGCTCGCGCTCGAATCGCAGGGTGCGGATAAATTTTTCGGCGAACCCGCGTTGAACTTCGACGACTTCCTGCAAACGGATTCCGCGGGGCGCGGTGTGATCAACATCCTTGCCGCCGACCAACTGCTCCAGTCGCCGAAGGTTTACGCCACGCTGCTGCTCTGGCTGTTGTCGGAGTTGTTCGAGCGGTTTCCCGAGGTCGGCGATTTGCCGAAGCCGAAGCTCGTGTTCTTCTTCGACGAGGCGCATCTGCTCTTCGGCGATATCCCGCCCGCGCTGCTGCAAAAGATCGAGCAAGTCATCCGGCTCGTGCGCTCGAAGGGCGTGGGCGTTTATTTCGTCACGCAGAACCCGCGCGACATTCCCGACAACGTGCTCGGCCAGCTTGGCAACCGTGTGCAGCACGCGCTGCGCGCCTTCACCCCGGCGGATCAAAAATCTGTGAAGGCGGCGGCGCAAACCTTCCGCGCGAATCCCAAGCTCAACACCGAAACGGTGCTGATGGAACTCGGCGTGGGCGAGGCGCTGATCTCACTGCTCGACGAGCGCGGCCAGCCGACAGTGGTGGAACGCGCGTTCATCTGCCCGCCGCGCAGCCAGATTGGCCCGATCACTGCGGAGCAGCGGCAGGCGATCATCAAAAACTCGCTGGTCTTCGGCACCTACGAGAACGCGGTGGATCGTGAGTCGGCGTACGAGAAATTGAAAAGTTCCCACGCCAGTTCCGCAGCCACGCCGCCGCCCATCGGTGCGACCGAGGAAAAGAAAGGCGGCTTCTTCTCCTCGCTATTCGGTGGCGGCGACTCCTCCTCCCCGGCCCGTGGACGCGGACGCGCGCCCGATTCGCTGGCGGAAATGATGGCGAAGAGCGCCGTGCGGACCATCGGAAGTTCCGTCGGACGCGAAATCGTGCGCGGCGTGCTCGGCTCGATCTTCGGCGGCAGACGACGGAGGTGAGTTCCCCTTGTAGCGGCGCCGCCATCTGAAGAAGCAAAATAAGGCGGCGCTCTCACGAGACGCCGCTACAGACTCACGATTACTTCACCTCATCCGGCACAACCTGCACTTGCGTGGAGAGTTTGTATTCGTGGCCGAAGCGGTTGGTCAAAATCACTTCGCCCATGAAGGCGCGGTAGCCGCTGGCGGGCTTCGCCACGTCGGCGTCGGCCAGCGCGGAGCCGGGCTTCACTTCCAGTTCCTGGCTGGTCCACTTGTCGTTGCGGAAATCGCGGTCGGGTGAGTCCGCCGTCCAGAGGCGGATGCTTTTGGCGGCGCGATTGACGTGGACGTTCAGGTGCGGCTGGTCGCCGGCGGTCAATTTCCATTCCACTTTCGGCAACGGTTCCTTGTCCGCGATCATCTGGTAAAAAGACGCGAGGACGTCCATGGCCTGCAACCCCCCGTTCAAGTTGTGGCCGGCGTTCGGCGTCTGGAAGACGAGCTTGTCGCCCGGCAGTTCGTCCCAGTAATGACGCAGCGCATCCACGGTCCAGTAGGGATCGTTCGTGCCGAGCAGCAGGAGCTTGGGAATGTTTTTGTAGCGGGCGCGGTAGCTGTAGGGATCAACGAAGCCACGGAGTTTCACCATCGCCGGATCGTCCATGCGGTCGATCAGATTCAACTCGGTATACTCGCTGATTTGCTCGCTCTGTTTGCCATAAACTTTCTGCGCCCACTGCGTCTGCGCCTTCATGTTCAGCATGTCTATGACCATCGGGGCGATGGCGACGACGCGTGGGTCCACCGCGCCGGAAAGCCACGTCGTCCAGCCGCGCTTCGACGCGCCACCGACGACGAAGCGTTCGATCTTCTCGCCATGTTCGCGCTGCGCGTACGCCTGCACCGTATCCATCGCGCGCACGGCGCTCTTCACCATCGGGAGCAGCAGCGGCCAGGTGTCATCGCCGGTCTTCATGTATTGCAGGAAGGTGTAGGCGATGAGCGCGTCCTCTTTTTTGCCGCCGTAGAGCGGCTGGTTCGGCACGCGCGTGACCACGGCGGCGGTGGCTCCGGCTTCGGCGGCAATCTTCGCGAGCAACATCGTCTCGGTGCGTCCCGCGCCATCGCCCGTGATGAAGAGGAACGCGATGTCCGTGTGGCGCATCTTGTTCGGGCGCACGACCTGGATGGTGTGCGTCCACGCGCTGGTCTTCCACGTCTGCGACGTCATCTGCAACGTGGCCGTGGTGAAGCCGTTGGTGTTGACCGAACTTTTCAGTTCCCATTTGTAACTGTCGTCCAGCTTGGCGACGTAGGCTTCGAGCGGATCGGCGGCGCGCACGTTGGTTCCGGCGAGCAAACACGAGGCGGCGAGCGCGATGCAGCAGAGGGCGGATCGGGATGTCATGGCGCGGAGCGTGGGGATTGCGCCGCGAGCGTCAAGCGCGAAGGCGAAGCGCGGACCCGTTGACACCCCTCGCCCTTTCTTGTCTCCTCGCCGCGCTTGAATCAGCTATCAGTCATTCTCCCCGGCGCGACCATCGGCGTGCTCGGCAGCGGCCAGTTGGGCCGCATGTTCGCCATTGCCGCGCGCGAACTCGGCTACCGCCTCCAGATTTTTTCCCCGGACCACGACACGCCCGCCGGCCACATCGCCGACCGCGAATGGACCGCGCGCTACGATGATTTGGACAAGGTGCGCGAGTTCGCGCGGAGCGTGGATGTCGTCACGTTTGAGTTTGAGAACGTGCTCTCGCTCACGACCGACGCCGTGGCGGAAATCACGCCGGTGCGTCCCGCCGGCCACGTCCTGCACATCACGCAACAGCGGTTGCGTGAGAAAAACTTCCTGAGTGAGAATGGTTTTCCCGTCACGCCGTTCCGCCGCATCACCACGCGCGCAGAACTGCACAGCGCCGCGCGCGAACTTGGCCTGCCCGCCGTGCTAAAGACTGCGAGCTTTGGCTACGACGGCAAAGGGCAGGCAAAGCTGCGCTCTGATTCTGATCTGTCTTCCGCGTTCGCCGCGTTGCACGGAGCCGAGGGCATCTACGAAGCCTTCGTGGATTTTGAGAAGGAGGTTTCCGTGGTCGCCGCCCGCACGACCTCGGGTGAGTTCAAAGCATTTCCTGTTTTCGAGAACGCGCACTCGAACCACATCCTCGACGTGACCTTCGCGCCCGCCGCTCTTTCCGAAAAACTCGCGCATGAGGCGGAGGAACTGGCGCGCGGGATTCTGGAAAAGCTGGAGGTCGTCGGCCTGCTCACGGTCGAAATGTTTGTCACGCGCGATGGCCGTCTGCTCGTCAACGAACTCGCGCCGCGCACGCACAACTCGGGACACCTCACGATTGACGCGTGTGTGACCAGCCAGTTCGAGCAGCAAGTGCGCGCCGTCTGCGGACTGCCGCTCGGCTCGACAGAATTAAAGCAACCTGCCGCGATGGCAAATTTGCTCGGCGATGTCTGGTTGAATGGCGAACCGAACTGGCTCGCTGCGCTCGCCGATCCTTTCGTGAAGTTGCATCTCTACGGCAAGGCGGAGCCGCGTCCCGGCCGCAAAATGGGCCACCTCACCGCAACGGGCGCGACGACGGCGGAAGCCGTGGAACGTGTGCGCGCCGCGCGGACACGGCTGACGACACGTCATTGATACTCGCGCCCTCCACTGACGGAGCGCCGAGCACTCGACTCTCGACTTTCGACCTTCGGCCCGGAAAATTCCGCGCATGGCCCGAACCAATTCCACCATGCTCCCGCTCGGCACGGCCGCGCCGGACTTCGCGCTGCCCGATGTCGTCAGCGAAAACACCGTCGCGCTCACGGACTTCAAAAAGTCTTCCGCACTGCTCGTGGCGTTTCTCTGCAATCACTGCCCGTACGTGAAACACATCCAGGCCGGGCTGACGCAACTGGCGAAGGACTTGCAGGCGCGCGGCGTGGGCGTCGTGGCCATCAGCGCGAATGACGTGGCGAACTATCCCGACGACAGCCCGGAGAAAATGCGCGAGGAGGCGCGACGCGCGGGCTACACGTTCCCGTATCTTTACGACGAGTCGCAGTCCGTGGCACTCGCCTACCGCGCGGCTTGCACGCCGGATTTCTTTCTCTTCGATGGCGCGCAGCGGCTCGTCTATCGCGGTCAGATGGACGACGCGCGGCGCGCGAGCGCGCTGCCGGTCACGGGCAAGAGTTTGCGCGAGGCGGTGGACGCGGTGCTGTCGGGAAAACCCGTGGACGCGAAACAAATCCCCAGCCTCGGCTGCAACATCAAGTGGAAGGCGGGAAATGAGCCGGAGTATTTCAGCCTGCTGGAGTGAACGAATTATCAGTAACCAGTAATCCGTAATCAGTAAAACAGCAGACGCGTGCGAATCTTCAAACTGATTACTGAACACTGATTACTTTCCCAAACCTCATGCCCACTGCGACACCTTCCTTCCTCGCCATCGAAATCGGCGGCACCAAGCTGCAACTCTTCGTGGGCAACACGGCGGGCGAGATTGCGCACCGCTGGCGCTTCGACGTGGACGCGGCGGGCGGCGGCGCAGGCATTCGCGCGCAGATTGAGGCGGTGCTGCCGGACATTCTGCGCGCGCACGAAATCGCCGCTGTGGGCGTCGGCTACGGCGGGCCGGTGGATGTGCGCACGGGGAAAATCTGCTGCTCACACCAAGTCGAGGGCTGGGCGGATTTTCCACTCGGAGATTGGCTGCACCAGCGCACGAAACGGCCCGTGGTGATTGACAACGACGCGAACTGCGGCGCGCTCGGCGAGGCGCGCTGCGGCGCGGGTCGGGGCGGCAATCCGGTTTTTTACGTCACGCTGGGCAGCGGCGTGGGCGGAGGCCTGGTTGCGGATGGAAAAATCTATCACGGTGCGAAACCCGGCGAGTCCGAGATCGGCCATGTGCGGCTCGACAAAAGCGGACGAATCATCGAGCACAGTTGCTCCGGCTGGGCGGTGGACAAGATGGTGCGCGCGGTCGTGGCGGAGCATCCGTCCTCCGCGCTGGCCGGGGTGGCGGCGCGACTGGAACGCGGCGAGGCGCGCGCGCTGGTCCCGGCCCTCGCGGCGAACTGCCCTTTCGCGCAACGCATTCTCTCGGCGGTGGCGGATGATCTGGCGTTCGGCCTGTCGCACGTCGTGCATCTCGTTCACCCGCAGGCCGTGGTGCTGGGCGGCGGACTGTCGTTCGTGGGCGAGCCGTTGCGCGCGGCAGTGGCGGCGGCGTTGGGGCAATATCTCATGGAAGCCTTCGCGCCCGGCCCACGCGTGGCGCTGGCGCAACTGGGCGAGGACGCGGTGCCCGTAGGCGCGCTGCTACTCGCGGCGCAACTTTAAGTGACCGCCAGCAGATACGGTTTCAGCTTCGCCACCAGTTCCTCCGGCAGCCGCTGCAACTTGTCCGCCGTCGAAGTGCAGGCGTGGAGCGTGTGCGCCTCGATCAACAGCTTGCCTGATTCATGGCTGATGCGATGGGCGAACTCCAGCCGCACGCGGTCCAGTTGCGTCAGCCACACCTCGATGCGCAGCACGTCGTCGTAACGCGCCGCGCCCTTGTAGCGCAGCCGCGCCTCGATGACGGGGAAGAGTATCCCCGCGTCGTGCCACTGTTGTAACGTGGCGCCGAGCGTGCGAAAAAATTCGCCACGCGCCGCCTCCAGCAAATCCAGATAGCGCGCGTAATAAACGTGATTGCCGATGGTGCATTCCGCGTAGGTCACGCGGTGCGCGTGGACAAAAATCTGGTGCGACATGCGCGCGAGTCTGGCGAACGGAGCGCGGGTTGAAAAGCCGAAGGATGCGCGCGTGAAGCACTCACAGGAATTCTTTCCATCTTCCGTGTCCCTTCGCGGTTCAATTTAAGAAACACGCGGACCCGGCGGTCGGCGCTTCGTCCAACGCCCGTCTTGCCGTTTTTCCAAAATCCATCCTAACTCTGCCCATGCCGAAAACACTGCTCACGTTCGTGGACGACATCTACGAAGATTTGGAACTGTGGTATCCCCTGCTCCGCTTGCAGGAGGCGGGCTACGCGATGAGGTTGGCCGCGCCGGAGCTTCGCACCTACGCCGGCAAGCACGGCTATCCCGCCACGAGCGATTTGTTGCTGAAGGACGCGCGCAGCGAAGACTTCTGCGGACTGCTCATCCCCGGCGGTTTCATGCCGGACAAGTTGCGCCGCGACGCCAAGGTGCTGTCCCTCACGCGCGAATTCTTTGAGCAAGGCAAGCTCGTGGCCTTCATCTGCCACGGCGGCTGGATTCCCATCTCGGCGAAAATTTTGCGGGGCCAGCGCGTCACCGGCTCGCTCGGTATCAAGGACGATTTGGAAAACGCGGGCGGCGTGTGGGTCAACGAAGCCGTGGTCGTGGACGGCCATTTAATTTCCAGCCGCACTCCGCGCGACCTGGCGCCGTTCGCGAAGGCGATGGTGGATTTTCTACAGCAGAACGGATGAACCGCAGGCCGCTTCATCACGGCGACGCCCGCTCTACCGCCGCTGAAATCCCGGCGGGTAAATGGCCTGCGGAAAGTTCCCCGGCGGCGGCACGTTGATGATCATCCCCGGCCGCGCCCGGTTCAAATCCATCTCAGGATTGGCCTCGCGAATCGCGGCGGCAGACACGCCGTAGCGCAAGGCGAGGATGCCCAGCGTGTCTCCGGGCGTGATGGCATGGACGCGCGACGGCGTCTCGGGCGCGGCGGGCGCGGCCGCCGGAGCGGGAGTCTGCGCCGCGGGCGGCCCACCCAGCACCAGCGCGCGGGCGCGCAATTGCTCGGCCTCGGCTTCGCGCAGTTGCTGCAACCGCTGGGCCTCGCTCAGGGACGCGTCGTTGCGGATGCGGTTCGCTTCCTCACTGGCCGCGCGGGAAATTTCGTAGAGCGCCAGCGCTGTGTCGCCGGTCCCGCCCACCTGCTCGGCCACGTTCACCGCGTCGCGATACGCCGGGTCGGTGAGCGTCTGATAGGCCGCAAACCGTGCCGGGCCAAGCGCGCTGCGCATCGCAGCCAACCGTTGCGCTTCCAGCACGGCGCGGGCGCGCGCCCCGTCCAAATCATTGCCCGCCGCACGCACCGCGAGGCTGCTGTCAATCGCGTCCACGGCGCGGAACAGGGCGCGAAATTCCTCGGGCGTGGCGTTGAAGCCGCCGAGTTCCCGGCGCAACTGGTTCGCGTTTTCCGAGTAGCGCAGGAGAAATTCCTCCAGCGCGGGGGCGGGCAAGATCGCCGCGAGCTGCTGCCGCGTCTCGTCGCGCAGTCGGGCCAACTCCGCCGGATTCCAGGGCTGGCCGAGCGTCTGCGCACGCGCCGCGTAGTCCCTGATGCGCGCGCGGGAGCGGGCGGCGATTTCCTGCACGCCGGCTTTCACCTCGTCCGGCAGCGCGCCCAAGACCGGGCCGGCCAGGCCGATGGGCATTTCATCGCTGCGCGGACGATTCTTCGCCCAGTCGGGGCCGAGCAATTTAACCAGCAGGGCCTGGCGCTCGCTTTCAATTTCTTCCGCGCGCGCGACCAGGTTGGACTGCATTTCCAGGCTCGGCGAGGAACGCCACCATTCCATGTCTTGACGGGCTGCGCCTTCCCGTTGGCGTTGCCAATAAATCTGATCCACGTCCGCCACGATGATGTCGCGAATAGTCGTCTCGGGCATGCCCAGCGCGCGAAGATTCTCGACATAGACGGCGTAATCTGCCGATTCGACTTCCTGCCAGGTGAAGGTGCGCGGACGAATGAGAATGTTCGTCTTTACGATACGCACTGGTTGATTGGAGTAAATGACGGCGGGATTCGGCGAGCGCACCACGCGCGGCGCGGCATCAGGGGTGGTGGAAAGCCAAGTCACGAACGCGCTGAACAGCGCGACGTTCAGGACAAGTGAGATGAGCAGCAGCGTCCTTCCCCGCATGGGAGCTTTATCCGGCACGCGACGCACGGGAGGCAAATCATTTTCCACCGCGCCTGCGGCGGGTGCGGAACGCTGCGGACTGGAAAGCCTGCGCGCCGTGGCGCACACTGCGGCCCATGAAATGTTCCGCGCTCGTTCTCGTGGCCCTGCTCGCTCCCCTGCTCGTCCGGAGCGAGGACTGGCCGCGCTTCCTCGGCCCGCGCGGCGACAACACTTCCACCGAGACCGGACTGCTCGAAAAGTTTCCCACCAATGGCGTGCCGGTCGTGTGGCAGAAAAAAATTGGCACGGGCTACGGCGCTCCGTCCGTGCTCGGCGGGCAACTGGTGCTCCATCATCGCGTTGGTGGTGAAGAGGTTGTGGAAAGTTTCAACGCCACCAACGGGCAGACGCTCTGGCGTCACGCCTACCCGAGTTCCTTCACCGATCCTTACGGCTACAACAACGGCCCGCGCTGCTCGCCGGTGCTCACATCAAACCGTTGCTACACCTTGGGCGCGGAAGGAAAGCTCGTCTGCCTCGACCGGCTCACGGGCCGACCGGTCTGGCAGCGCGACACGGCGAAGGAGTGGAACGTGCCGGAGGCGTTCTTCGGCGTGGGCAGCACGCCGTTGCTCGAAGGCGACAAGCTGATCGTCATGGTCGGCGGCCAGCCGAACGCCGGACTCGTCGCGCTCGACGCGGCCACGGGAAAAACGCTCTGGGAAAATGTGGGCCAGACCAACTGGACCGGCGTGCCGATGCCGGGCTGGCCCGGCGACCGCGCCTATCGCTGGACCGGCGTGGAAAAATCCGCGAGCTACAGCACGCCCATCGCCGCGACCATCCACGGGCAGCGCCATCTCTTCGCCGTCCTGCGTCAGGGTCTGGTTTCGGTGAACCCGACCAATGGCGCGGTGAATTTCAGCCGCTGGTTCCAATCCACCGGCGCGGACTCCGTGAATGGCGTCTCGCCCGTGGTCGTGGATGATCTGGTGTTTCTCTCCGCCGCCTATTTTCGCGTCGGCTCGTTTTTGCTGCGCGTGAAACCGGACGGCAAAAGTTTCGAGGAAGTCTGGCGGCAGCCGAAATTTTTCCGCGAGACCGGCGCGGACGGTTCGCCCGTGGAACCGGTCCTCGGCCTCCACTGGAACACGCCCGTGCTGCATCAAGGTTTCCTCTACGCCTTCGACGGGCGGAACGAGCCGGACGCCTTTTTCAAATGCGTGGAATTCAAAACCGCGCAGCTCAAGTGGACGCGCGACGAGCGCTGGCGCGGGCATCCCGCGCCGGGCAGCCGCGCGCAGCCGCCCGTCTTCGGACGCGGCTCCGCGATTCTCGCCGAGGGCAAACTCATCACGCTCGGCGAAGGCGGCCTGCTCGGGCTGCACCGCGCCACGCCGGAACGTTGCGAGGAAATCTCCCGCTGGCAGGTGCCATCGCTCTGGTTCCCGTGCTGGGCCGCGCCCGTGCTCTCGGAAAAAAAGTTGTATCTCCGCAGCGAGGACAACCTGGTCTGCCTGGATTTCGCGAAGACGCGGTGACGAACCTCGCCCGACCCGCCCGCGACTGATTTCAACCAGGAACAGTTTCCGGCGCGTATTGGCGTGAAGTCCCCAGAGAGAAAAATCTCCCACCGATTCAGGACGGCCACGGATGGAAAATCCCCATTCGTGGTCCTTCTGAATCCGTGGGAGATCATTTGGAATTTCCCCACGTTCCATTGCGCGCGGCTTGACCCCTTTCGCGCGCTTCACCCATCCTGCCCGGCAAGCATGGCATTGTCCGAACAACTTCTCTCTGAACTCCGCGCGGTCGTCGGCGCGGCGAACGTCCTCACCAGTCGCGAAGACTTGATCTCGTACTCCTTCGACGGCACGGCGGCGCTGCAACAGATGCCGGGCGCGGTGATCTTCGTGATCACGACGGCGCAGGTTGCGGAAATCCTGAAGTGGGCCAACCGCACGCGCACCGCCATCGTCACGCGCGGTTCCGGCACGGGATTGAGCGGCGGCAGTTTGCCGTCCACCGATTGCGTCGTGATGTGTACGGTGAAGATGGACAAGATTCTCGAAACGGATCGCGCCAATCTCACCATGCTCGTCGAGCCGGGCGTGACCACGATTCAAGTCGCCGAGGAAGCGTTGCGCGCCGGGCTGTTCTATCCACCTGATCCCGGCTCAATGAAAATTTCCACCATCGGCGGCAACGTCGCGGAGAACTCCGGCGGCTTGCGCGGGCTGAAATACGGCGTCACGCGCAACTATGTCATGGGCATGGAAGTCGTGTTGCCGGATGGCAGCGTGACGTTCCTCGGCAACAAGTGCGTGAAGGATGTCGCGGGCTACTCGATGCGCGACCTGTTCATCGGCAGCGAAGGCACGCTGGGCGTGATCACGAAGGTGCTGCTCAAGTTGATTCCCAAACCGCAGACGAAGAAGACGATGGTCGCGACCTACTCGCAAATGGACGCGGCGGCAGAGACGGTCTCCGCAATCATCGCGGCGCAGATCATTCCCTGCACGCTGGAGTTCCTCGACCGCACGACGATTCACTGCGTCGAGGACTACGCGAAGATTGGTCTGCCGCTCGATTGCGAGGCGTTGCTGCTGATGGAGACGGACGGACATCCCGCCGTCGTCGCGGAAGAAGCGGCGGCGATGGAACGCATCGCGCGTGAACACGGCTGCCTCGAAGTGCGCGTGGCCAAAGACGACGACGAGGCGAACAAGCTCGCGAGCGCGCGCCGCTCGGCGTTCTCCGCGCTGGCCCGCGTCGCGCCCACGACCATTCTCGAAGACGCCACCGTGCCGCGCAGCGAACTGGCGCACATGATTCGTTTCGTCGAGATGACCGCGAAGAAGCACCGCCTGAAGATCGGCACCTTCGGCCACATGGGCGACGGCAATTTGCATCCCACGTTCCTCACGGATGAGCGCAACAAGGAAGAGATGCACCGCGTGGAGGAAGCCTTCGTGGAAATCTTCGACGAAGCCATTCGTCTCGGCGGCACCATCACCGGCGAGCACGGCATCGGCGTGGCGAAGAAAAGTTTTCTGCCCAAGTTCGCCGGCGATGTGCAGATGCGCCTGATGCGCGACCTGCGCCGCACGCTCGACCCGAACGGCGTTTTGAATCCCGGGAAGATGTTCGACTGACGCGCTGTCATGCTGAAGGTCAAAGACACGCTGCGGGCCACCGTGAACCTCACCTACGACGGACGGGTGATTAAGGTCTTCCACGGCCCGAACGCGCCGGAGCGTTTCGACAACGAAGTGCGCGTCCTCAAACACCTCGAAGCGCGCGGCTGCAACTTCGTCCCGCGAGTGATCGAGGCCGACCGCGAACAGTTCCGCCTCGTGACCAACAACTGCGGCTCGCGCGTCGAGCATCTCGACGAGAAGCGCACCAAGGAACTCTTCGCCGAGCTGGAACCCTTCGGGGTGCGCCACGACGATCCCGACATGCGCAACGTCACGTATCGCAAAAACGACGGGCGCTTCTGCCTGATTGATTTCGAGTTCGCCACCATTCTCTCCGACCCGGAGACGCCACCGAAAGCATGACCTCCAAATCCACAGTTGCCGCCACATCGTTGCAATGGTTCGGCTGGACGGACGTCGGCAAGGTGCGTCCGCACAACGAAGACTCCTTCGTGGGCCTGCGCTTCGACGCGCGCGAAGTGCAGCATCTCGGCAAGGTCGGCGACGCCTCCACGCAGCAGCATGACTTCGCCTTCGCCGTGTGCGACGGCATGGGCGGCGCGAAGGCGGGCGAATACGCGAGCAAGATTGCGGTCGAGAAAATCACCACGCTCCTCCCGCGCTCCTTCCAACAAAGCGCGACGGGCATGAACGCCGGCTTCTCCGACGTGCTCACCGAGTTGTTCACGCAAGTCCACAAGGCGCTCGCCTACCTCGGTAACAGCTACGACGAATGCCACGGTATGGAGACCACCATGAGCCTCGCGTGGTTCACGCCCGGCTGGATGTATTTCGGCCACGTCGGCGACAGCCGCCTTTACTACCTCTCGAAACGCGACGGCACGTTGAAGCAACTCACCCACGACGACACCTACGTGGGCTGGCTTTTTCGCAACGGCCAGATCAACGAACGCGAAGCGCGCACGCATCCGCGCCGCAGCGTGTTGCAGAAATCACTCGGCGGGAACAATCAGTTCGTGGACCCGCAAGTCGGCGCGGTGGCGTGCGAGGCGGGCGACACCTTCCTCCTCTGCTCGGACGGATTGGTGGATGGACTCTACGACCATCATCTGCTGGACGTGCTGAACGCGCCGCAGGCGGAAGGTTTCAATCCCGCGCAAAAACTCGTCGTGGAATCGGTGGCGAACTCCGGCCGGGACAACACGACGGCTCTGGTGATTCGGGTGGGATGAATTGGAGCGTCGGCGACCCGTCTGGCGCGCTGAGAACAGCGACGCACCACCAAGGGCTGGTCGCTACTTCCCCGCGCTGCGCACTGCGTCCTTTTTCTCCTCCAGCTCGGTCTGAAACTTTTTCCGCTCGCTGACGATTTGTTTTTCGATCAGCGCATACTCATCGCCGTCTCGCTTCTCCACGGCTTTCGTGAGCTCGCCCTTCAGGAAAATTTCGCGCTCGGCAATTTTCGCGGCGTAACGGGCGTCGAGGTCGGCCAGTTCGGCCTTCTGCGCGGCGGTGATTTTGGCGGCCGGCCCCTGTTTGTTCAGGCGCTCCATTGCGAGTTCGTAGGATGATTTCATTTGGTTGTAATGCTCGTGGTTAAATACTGCGGAACGATAAGGGACACGGCGGGGCTGTCCATGAATGTCCGGTTTCTTCCCGGAGCGCGGGCTTTCCAGCCCGCAGCAGCGAGCGGCAGCCAACGACGTCAGAACTTGCGAACACCGCTCTTCATTTCACGATGCTGCGGACAGGAATGTCCGCGCTCCGAAAACTACGGGAGCAGCCGCACGCGGTAGAACATTTGCACCGGCGGCGGCGTGTTCGTGAAGGAAAAGGTTGCGCCCGTCGCCGTGAGGTCCGGCCCCACGCCGGTCCAAACATTTTCCAACGACGTCTTGGACTCGACGCGGTAGCCGCGGCCCGGCACTGCCTCCCACGTCACAATGATTTGCGCGCCGGCTTGCGCGATGACGAGACGCGGCGGCCCGATGACGGTGAACGGCGACGACTGACCTTGATGGCCCTGACTGTCGCGCACGGTGAGAATCACATTGGTGCCGGGCGCGAGCACGGCCACGGTGTTGCTCCAAAAGCCGTTGCTGAACGGCGTCGTATTCGTCGGCGTCAGCGCGAGCGGGGGAGCCTGGCCACTGACGCGCACGTCGTCCACGTACCAGCCGAGGTAATCATTGCCCACGCTGTCCACGGTGTTGAAGTGGAAGCGCAGTTGCGCGTTCGTGCTGCCGGCAAACGCCTTGAGGTCCACCCTCTGCGTGCGCCACGCACCGGCAAAATCATTCGGCCAGCCGTTGGTGGTGAACCACCGCGCCGCGACGACCTGCCACGAGGTGCCGCCGTTCGTCGAAATGTCCACCTGCGCACGGTCGAAGTTCGTGCCGGTCTCGGTCTGCATGAGGTGATGGAACGAAAGGGTCACGGGCGGCGCGACGCTGGTGAGGTTCAGCGCGGGCCAGATGGCCGCGCCTTCGTTGGCGGAGCCGGTGTTGTAATTGCCATTGCCATGCGTGCCCTCGTCCTTGCCGTAGTAAAGGCTGTTCGACGCGCTGTGCGCCGGATCGTTCGCGAGCGCCGTGGTCAGGTGCCAGAGTCCGTTGCTGAGGCCGAGGCCGTTGTCGAGCACGAGTCCGCCGAGACCTGATTCAAAATTCGCGGAGAACAATTCGCCCGAGCCGCCGCTCGCCGTGAGTGAGACCGTGCCGGAGAAGTTGCTCACCGTGCTGTTGAACTCATCCTGCGCCGTGACCGTGAGCGGGAATTCCAGACCCACATACTGCGTCGCGCCCACGCTGCTCACCGCGAAGTGATGCACGCCGCGCGTGGTGAATTTCCAGACCGGCCCGGCGTTCGTGCCAAGCCGGCGTGAGACGATGCGCCAGTAGTAAGTCGTGTCCGGCGCGAGGAGCGGCAGCGCCCAGTTCGTGCCGGCGGTCGTGCCGAGGAACTGCGCCGCCCCCGGCGGATTCACGGTGCCGAAAAAAATGTCGTTCGTCGCGTTCGTCGCGCCCCACGCGAGTCCGGTGTTCGCAATGATGTTCGTCGCGAGATGCGCGGGCGTGGGGTTCGACGGCGCGGGCGGCGTCTCGTCGTCCAGGACGGTGAACTGGTTCGAGCTCCCGCTGAAACCCGGCGCGTCGGCGGTGAGCAGGACAATTTGCGGGCCGTCCAACAGCGCATCGTCAATCAGCGTGAGATTGAAACTCGCGAACCGTTGTCCCGCGAGCACGGTCACGGTCGGCGGCACGGTCAGTTCGCCAGTGTCGGCGGAGGAGAGCGTGACCACGAGGTTCGTGGGCAGCGTGCCGGAGAGCATCACTTCGCCCGCGTTGATCAACACGCCATCATTTTCCCACGCCTGCGCGACGTTGAGCAGCAGGTCCACTTGCGTCGGTTCGTTGTCCAGGACGGTGATGTTGAGCAAGCCGGTCGTCCAGTTCGTGACGCTCGCGGTGAGGATGACGGACTGCGCGCCGTCAATTTCTAGTTCGTCAATCACGCTGATCGAGAAGACCACGGAGGTCGCGCCGGAGGGAATCACGACGGACGCGGGCACCTGAAGCTCGCTCAGATCGCTCGACGACAAACTCACCGTGACATTCGTGCTGACCGGCGCGCTCACCGTCAGCGTGGCGGAGACGACGCCCGCGCCTTCGTCCACCGGCGACGAGGCGAGGATGGCGAGCGCGGCGCTTTCGTTGTCGTGAACCGTGACGGTGCGCGTCGTGAGCGTGTAGCCGGGCGCGCTGGCTTCAATCGTCGCGGACTGCGTGCCGTCGAGTTCCGCGTCGTTCACCACG
Source organism: Akkermansia sp. (assembly GCA_043757045.1). Classification (GTDB taxonomy): domain Bacteria; phylum Verrucomicrobiota; class Verrucomicrobiia; order Limisphaerales; family SIBH01; genus JANNGC01. The sequence continues at coordinate 19,952 of JAYVQC010000094.1, forward strand.
GTGAGATCAAAAAAGCCGTTCGTCTGCCCTGCGAGAATGACGACGCTCGCCGGCACGGTAAGTTCGCTCGTGTCGCTCGACGTGAGCGTGACCGTGAGATTCGTGGGCGTCGGGAACAGCAGCGTGACCACTCCGCCATTCACGAGGACGCCCTGCCCTTCCGTGACCGCCGCAATGAAAGGCAACATCAGCGCGCCGCCGCCGCAACTGCCGTAGCCGCTCAAGTCGCTCTCATCAAAACCAAACGGCAGACCCGTCCCACGCGACAGCCCCGACAGTCCGCGCGTCGCGTCCACACGCAGCCACGTCACGCGCACGCGGCCATCGAAGAACATTTCAATTTGAAAACTGTTGCTGTTGCCCGCGCCGTATTCCGGCACGCGGTCCCACGTCGCGGCCACGCGGTTGGAAAATTCCTGCCAATACACGGTGCCGCCCTGCGCGGGATTCAAATCGCGGAACAGCCCCGCCACGCGCGGCAGTGCGAAGTGGTCGCTCGTGGATTCCGTGAAGTCCGTGTCGCCGGAATTGAACGTCAGATGCCCGTTGCTCGCGACGTGAACGATGTTCACGGAGTTTCCGTAGAGCGACACGCTGCCGCCGCTGATCGTGCGCGTGGAAAAAGAATCATCCGAGAGCGAGAGCGCCGTCGCGCCCGCCGTGGATGTGAAAAAATTCGTCACCGTCTCACGGCACGCGCGATAGAAACTCGTGGAGCCGTCCGGCGTGAAAGTGAGCGCGGTGTTTTGCAGATCAAAGTTTCCCTCGAACAGTTCGGTGAAATAATCCGGCTGCCCCACGCGCAGCAGAAAGGAACGCGACTGACCAAGGCCGCTGGTCATATTCGTGAAGAAAACGGCGCCGGAGTAAACGCCCGTCGGCAGGGCCTGCGCCGCCGTCGTGAGCGAGATCGTGACCACGACGCTCGCGCCGGTGGCGAGCGCGCCGCTTGCGGGCGTGGCGCGGAGCCACGTCACGTTGGTGGTCACGGTCCAGTTCAGCGCGTTGCTGCCGGCGTTGAGCAGCGTGAAGAGTTTGTTCGTGACGGAAAACGGCCCGCCCGCCGGGCCGCTGGAGATGAAACCCTCGTTCGGGTTCAGGCTCAAATCATCCGGCAGATCGAACGCCTCCTGCAGGCCGCTCGTCGTCGTGCTCGACGGCGAAGTCGCGCCTGCACCCATCCCGCGCTTGGCGAAGGCCGTCCACAGTTCCAGATAATTCGCGCCCGCGTTGTTGATCAGATCGGCCTGAATGATGGCGTCGCGCGCTTGCGGAAAATTGGGATCCACGGGCGAGAGATTCATGCCGTCGGTCACCAGTTGGAGGATGAGTTGGTTGCCGTTCGCCCAGCCGTGTTTGGCAATCAAGCCCGCGCGTGCCTCCCAGAGCACGATGCACCAGACCTCGCCCTGATTGTGAACTTCCTCCGCCGAGCCGCCGCCAAACACCGGACTGACCGGCACGCCCGGATGCGCGCTGGCCTGGCCCGGAGCAATGTCCTTGAAGGTCAGCGGATTCTTCGCGAGGTCGGTCGAGTACGGGTAGCGGCGGATGCCGTAGTAATAATTTTGTTGCAAGCCGGATAACAGGCGCGTGGCGTAGCCGCCCATCGCGTAGGCGGCGTTCACGTCGTCGCCCGGCTCGCTCAACAGCGCGAGCGCGTAAAAATCCGACCAGCCCTCGCCCATGCCCGCTGTCTGCAACGCGCTGATGCCCACGCCGCCGCCCACCCGGCGGGTGCTGAGCCCGTGCGTGTATTCGTGCAGCACAATTTCCGCGTCGAACGATCCATCCACGTCGGGATTCGGGCCGTTGAAGACATACATCTGCATCCGCGGTGGAATCCCGTCGGGCAGCGTGTTCATGTTCGCGTTGTTGAAACCGCCGCCGTCCTGCGCGTCGGCGAGCACGGGGTCGCCGCCCGCGCCGCCGCGTCCGAAGTTGTTCACTTGGAAATTTCCCGCCGCCTCGGTGAAGCCGAGGTCGTAGAGTTTGTCGTGCATCCAATTACACCAGTAGAACAGTTGCACCACGCTGGCGCTGCCATAAGTGGACGGGGCTTGCGCGAGGTCGAGTGGGAAATCGAAGACGTGATGCGGCGAGCCTTGCGGACGCGGCAGGTCGGGCGCGTCGTCGTCGATCGTGTCGCGATGCGCGTCCACGTTGTTGCCGAGAGTTTCATTTACGTTGGTGGCGATCCAACTGGCGGGCGAGGCGTTCGTGTTCAACGCGGCCAGCGTGAGCAAGGTGCGGGAAGTGAGCGCGGGCTGATTCGTCAGCGGCGTCGGATGGCCCGGTGAAAACGGCGAGGGACTGTCGCTCGTGAACACGCGGTAGGTGGAGTTCGTGAGATACGCCGTGAGGCAGCGGCGCAGCAGCACGTCGCCCGACGCGGCATCCACGAGCACGCGGAAGGTCTCGCCGCGTGCGCGCGGTTTCAGCACCACATTCCAGCAGAGGCGCAACTCGTCCTTGTTCATCGGGAGCCAGACAAGTTCCGCCGTGGATTCGCCGACGAAGCCTCGCGCGGTGAACGACTGTTTCTGCTCCACGCCGAAAGCAGCGGCGGCGGAGTTTACTTCAGCGGGCGCGAGCGCGACGGAAAGATTTTCCGCCGCGAGCCGCAGCGCGTCCGCCGCCGTCAGTCGTGGCCCACGATTTTGTTTGGCGAGCAAGGCAGTGCGCGCGGCATCGGAAACGAAGTGGCTGACCACGCTCACGAGTTCGCCCCTCTCCGTGGTGTGCGCGGTGAAGACGCCTTCAAACACGGCCACGCCCGCCACGCGCTGCTGCCACGTCACGGTGCGCAGGCGGTTGTGGGGCGTGACGAAATTGCGCGCCACCGTGGCCGCGTCCAACGCTTCCGGCCCGTGGCCAAAGAGCGCGCGATGCTGCTGGAGAAACGCCTTGGCGGGACGGTGCGGATCATTTTTGCCAATGGCCTTCCACGCCGCCGCGCTCACCGTGCGGCTCTGGTCATCCGCTTCCGTGAGAAAGCCGCGCCGCGACGTGACGAACGCCGCGCCTTGCGTGACGGGGTGGAGTTCCACCGAGACTTGCGAATCATTTCCCCGCAGCGCGCTGGCGGCGGATTTTTGGTTCGCGGCCACGGGCATAGGCGAGCGTTTGTCGAGATTAAGCAGCGGCGCGAGTTCCGGCGGACGGAAAGCCGAAGTCAAAAGCGCGAGCATGAGGAGCGGCACGACGCGTGTGATCAATTTTGCCAACATGAGTTGAATGAGTTGTCAGCAATACTTCGCCGCAATCCGCCCACCGCGCAATGCCCGAGTCAGAACACGGAGCCTGAACGCGATCCAATTCGCCAACTGTTGCGGCGTGAACGCAGCTTCCAATCCCTCGGGCCTCCGTGAAAGGTGGCTCCCTTCCTGTTCCTCAATTTTTTTGGATGCGATAAAACCGCTGGGGCTGGGATAGAAAATCTCGCACCACAGCGGCCTGGTTGGTCGTGACGACAATGTTCGTGAGTGTGGTCCAGGAACCCGTGTCCACACTTCTGCGGTATTCGACGGCGTAAGTTCGCCCGGTGCGGGCGCCAAATTGCAGTTCAATACCCGGCGCACTCAAAGCTGAACGCGTAAAGGCGAGAGCCGGATCCACCGTGATGGAAAAGACCTTGCTGGTGCTGGTCGTGAGGCTGTCGGCCACCCGCACCGTGAACGTGAAGTCACCCGCAGCGGCGGGGGTTCCGCTCAGCACCCCGGCACTGTTCAAGGCCAGCCCGCCAGGAAGAGCGCCGCCAATGACGGACCATACATAAGGCGGAGCACCCCCGGTTGCACCGAACGTGCTGGCATACACGGCGGCGACGGCGCCAAACCGCAGGGGCGAGGCATTTGTGATGACAAGCGCGGGGACCGTGTAGGCCACGGTCAGCAAAGGACGCTCGCTGGTCGTGGTGGATTCGCGCGAGGCGATGCGTCGCGCGGAGCCGTCCACACTTTCGTTTTGATCCTTGATGAGCCAGCCCAAGTTGCTCGCGTTGTTCGTCAGCCATCGTTGTACATCCGCCACCAGACCGGCCGAGGAAACTGTATGGTTGCCCAACGCAACCACCGTTACGGAGGCTGAAGCCGTGGTGACATAATCAGCACCTGAGGCCGCGCCTGGTGAACCCCACGTCCCGGAAAGATGCTTCGGTTCGTTCCATGTGGCCTCGCCCGCGACCGCTGGTGCGCCCACTCCGCCTGCGGCGTCCGGTCCGCCTACCCCGCCGCCCTCTGTCCAAGCCGTGAACATTCGGTGAACGCCATAAGGCGTCATGCCTCCGCCACCGCCGAACACGCTGGTGATGCGCAGGCTCACGCTGGAAATGGAAGCGTTCGAGGGGATGCTGCTCAGGTCAAACCGGATCAGCCCGCGCCCCAAGCTGGGCACAAAGGTGCGCCCAATCGGCATAAAGTCCTGAGCGCCCAGATTATTATCCGGTGCATTCTCAAATAGCGCCGTGTCCGCACTGGGCAAAAGGTTCACGGTGGCCCCCTCCATCAACGAAAGACCGGCCATCGCGAACCAAGCGAAAACGAGCAGCCTGGCGATGGCGGCCCTGCGGAGACGCGAACGCTTCAAGGCCGGGGAACCGCCTGACTTCACGGCCGAACCCGATAGCGCGGAAGCGAATTGCACAGGCTGTTCACTAAGTGCTTCGCGGCCCGAATTCAAACTTTGTCTCCAAGGTCATGGTCAGCGCACTCGTTCGGGAGCCAGCCCGCCCTGCTCGCTGCCAGTTCACAAGGGGGTTTTATTTCCCCGTCACGAACGCGATTAGGTCGGCCAGTTGTTGCGGAGTGAAGGCGGCTTCCATTCCCTCCGGCATGAGCGAGAGGCCACTCGTGGAAAGCTCCTTGAGATCGCCACGCAGGATCGTTTCGTCCGCGCGGTTCGGCGCGCGCAGCGTGAGTGTGGTCGGCGTCTCGGAGAGGATGATGCCGCTGGTCTCGCGGCCGTCTTTCATCGTGGCGTTGAAACTCTGGAAGCGCGCTTCGATGGCGGCGTTCGGATTGAGAATCGCCTCCACCAGTTGCTCGGCGGGCTTGCCCGACATCATGCCGAGGTCGGGGCCGACCTCCGCGCCTTCGCCGTGGGCGCGGTGGCATTGGATGCAATTCGCTTTGAACAACGCCGCGCCGGCGGTGGCGTCGCCGCGCAGCTTCGGCACGTCGGCGTAGCGGGCGAGAATTTTCACCCGCTCGGCCTTCTGCTCCGGGGTGAGCGCGCTGGTGCGGTCGATGAACTTCACTGGCGCGACGGACGCGGGCGGGTTGGCCGCGAGCTTTTGCAGCATCGGCAAGTGGGCGCGCGTTTTGTCGTCCGCCGGAAGTTTCTCGATGAGGGCGACCAATGACTTCGCATGGCGCGGTGCGGAACTGAGCGCGGCGTTGCGGATGTTTTCGTCGGTGTCATGGAAGAGTTTCAGCAGCGCGTCCGCTGCGCGCGGGTCGTTCCACTCGCCGAGGGTGAAGGCGAGTTGGTAACGGAGCCGGGGCGATGAGTCCGCGACAAATTTAAGCAGGGCATCCGTGATTGGAGCGCCGAGCATTGCTCGGCTCGGACCGGCGATTAGAACGTTCGTGCCGAGCAATGCTCGGCGCTCCGATTCTTGGGCGACGAGTGCCAGGGTTCGCTCGCTCAACTTCACCGCCTGCTCCTTCACCGCGTCGCTGGAATCTTTCAACGCCACCAGCAGCAACTCAGAACTCAGCGCGTTCAATCCGCTCAGCGTCCACAGCGCCTGAATCCTCACCTTCGCGTCCTTTGCGTTCTTGGCATGATGCTCCAAGGCCGCCGCCACCGACTTGTCGCCGCGTTCCAGCAAGAGACGCTGCGCCGTGTCGCGCTGCCAGCCGTTCGGCGAGTCGAGCGCGGCGGCGAGTTCAGCGGAACTCATCCTCGCGAGATTGGGAATTTTCCGATGCGCCACGCCTTCGGGCAGCACGCGGTAGATGCGGCCCTTGTCCGCACCGGCGCGCAGGTCGAGACGCTTCTGCATCTCGACGGGAATCCACTGCGGGTGCTCAATGACCAGGCGGTACATGTCGGCGACGTAGAGCGCGCCATCGGGTCCGGTCGCGAGCATGGTGGGGCGGAACCAGTTGTCGCTCGACGCGAGGAATTCGCTGTTCGTCTCGTCGGCGGCGCGGTGCGACTTGAAGGTGACGCCGTCCGGCTCCAGCACTTCGCGATGGACGAGGTTATGCACCGGCTCGCTGATGAAAATGCTGGTGGCGAAATCCTTGCCGAACAGTTCGTCGCGATAGGGCACGGGTGAGTTGCCGCTGGTGACGTGGTTCGCACCAAACGGATCGTTGAAGCGCGAGAGCGTCTTGCTGATTGGGAAGCAGCGCGTGAAGTCGGCGTAGTTCGCGAGCGTGCGCTTGGTAGTCTTGAGCGGCAGCAGCGGATTGCGAGAGAGATACGGCACGGGGAAGAAGTGGTGCCAGAGCCACGTCGAGTTGTTGTTGCCGAACCAGTTGCCGAAGTCGTCGCGATAGAGTCCGTATTGAGTGCGCCCGCCGATGGCTTCGAAGAGACGGTGATCGGGATCGAAGCGGAAGTCCTGGCCGCGGATGTTGATCGTGCCGCCAGCATCCTGCTGGCGATTTTGCGGGGACGCCAGCGGGACGCTGGCGGCACGTTGCGCGAATCCGACCGCCCGCACATTCCCATCGCTCTCGCCGTTTGCGCCGTAGAGCCAGCCGTCGAGGCCGTAGGTGAAGCCGTTGGCGCGGTGCTGCTGGTTGCCTTCGGAGAAGCCGGTGAAGAGCACTTCGCGCACGTCGGCCACGCCGTCGCCGTTCGTGTCCTCGGCGTAGAACAAATCTTTTCCGGCGATGACCACCACGCCGTTGCGCCAGACGTGCAGGCCCTCCGGGCAACTCAGCTTGTCGAGGAACGTCACCGCCGTGTCGTAGCGGCCGTCGCCGTCGGTGTCGGTGAGCACGCGCAGGCGGCCGCCGGGTGCGCCCTGGCCGTCCACGCCGAGCGGGTAATCGCCCATCTCCAAAACCCAGAGCCGGCCATCCGCGCTCCAGTCGAAGGCAATCGGGTCGGCGATGAGCGGCTCGCTGGCGACGAGTTCGACCTTGAAGCCGGGCCGCGCGCGCATGGCCTTCAACGACGCTTCCGGTGAGAGCGGCGGCGGGTTTCCCAGTTCGAGCAGTTGTTTGAAAGTGCGCCGATCCACCTTGTCCGGCAGATGCGCGGTGTCCTCGTTCTGAATCCACATCGTGCCGTTCTTGAACCACACGCCGTTGTTCCCCGGAGCGCCGGCATCTTGCCGGCCCGTGGCGCTCGCCACGTCGGACGCGCGGGCCGGCGAGACGCCGGCGCTCCTGACGATGGGCGGGATGGGATCGGTGAGCGCGTTCACGCGCGGGCCGGAAATGATCTCGTCGCTCCAGCCGGACTTGAGGCGCAAGTCGCGCGAGTCCTTGCGGAAGAGGTGGAGCGAATAGCGCTCGTGGTTCGAGAAGAGGATGTCGTCGTAGCCGTCGCCATCGACATCCACGAAGCGCAGGCCGGCGTCGCGGCCTTGGGCGTCAACGATGCTGGTGCCGGGCGGCAGGGTGTAATCGAGTTTGCGCCAGCGGTTGGATTCCCATTTCCCCACAGCGGTATAGTCCGCAGAGCCGAAAATAAGTTCGCAGACGCCATCGTGATCGAGGTCACGCAGACGGAAACCTCGGTCAGTTGCCCAGGGATTGGCAGCCGGACGCGGTGTGAGATTGGTCGGGAACCCGCGATACATGTCCTTCAATGCTTCCGGTGCCAAAAACTGATTGCGGTGATACTGCCACTCCGCGCCATTGAATGAGTGTGAACTCTCACTCGCTGAATCGAACATTCCGCCTAACCAAAGCACGGTTGGGAGACCGTTCGATGACAGAATTCCGAACTGCGCACTCGCATGGGAAAGGCGGTAGGGAAATGATTTTTCTGACCAGTATCCTTCTCGCGTTAGAGTCGGTTGCCAGACGCGCGTGAATTGACGGTTGGTACCGTCCTTAAAACCTGACGCCTCGATCACATCCAGAAAGCCGTCGTTGTTCACGTCCACCAACCGCACGCCGTTGTCGCCCCAGGGTTTGGTTGTTCGCAGTTCACCGATGTTTTTGTTCAACCTTTCCTGCGCCTCCTTGAAATTCAAAAACTTCACGCGCTTCCCATACTTCGTCACTGCGTAGTCGATGAACTCCACCATTTGCTCGGGCTTGATCCAGCCGTGCGGGTGGAAGATGAACGTCATCACGCCCTGCTTGAGCACGATGGCGTCGAGCGCGCGCTCCCAGTCCTCGATGGTCTTCGGGTTGTTCGGCGCGTGCAGGTTGTTCGCCTCCCAATCGCTCGGCACGATGGCCGGAAATTCCCAGCACTGCTTCCCGATGACGTAGGGATACGGGTAGTCCTCGATGGTGGTGGTGAACGAACCCATGCTGACGCGAGGCAGCGTGCCGCCAGCATCCTGCTGGCGGTTGGGCGGGGACGCCAGCGGGACGCTGGCGGCACGTTGGTCGCCCGGCAGATATTTGCGGAAGCGCTCGCGACCGTCGGCGTCGAGCACGAGTTCGCGCGGGAGCGAGGTGTCGTTGGTGGTGAGCACGACCATGACGCTGGAGTCGATGCCGAGGAAATTTCCCGGCGGCGAGGTGCGGTTGAAAATCTCGGCGAAGAAACGCGGCGAAGGCGAATTCATCGAGTCGCAGCACGGCATGCGGAAGGCGACGGGCTGGTTGCCGGGGATGGAGTTCAGCAGATCGACGCAGGCGTGGTAGTTCGTGGACGCGAATTGGAAATCCCCTTTCTGACACAGCGGACACGGATGCGAAATGGTGTGGCACTCGATGGACAAACCCTCCTTCAGCCACGACTGCAACTGTGTAGCCGCGTCTCGTGAGAGCGCGGCGTGCTGAGTGGGAAAGTTGGCGGCGCTCTCACGAGACGCCGCTACGAGGGCGTTGGCCATGATGCTCACGGGCGCGCGACCATCAATCTGTTTGAGCCGGTTGAGAATGGGGCGGAGGAAGGTTTCGTACTTTGCCGTCTCGCGCATGTCGTCAATCGAGAGAATCACCACCGCGTCCACGCCTTCCTCGCCGACCCATTGCGGCGTGATGAGCTTGGGGAAATCGCGACCGGGGTAGAACGGATCGTCGCTGTCGAGATAGGCGAGGCGGTTGCCGTTGGTGGAGAACGGCGCGGCGAAAGCGCAGCCAATCATCGCGAAGAAAACCGTGAGCATTACGCGCAGCTTCATTGGAATAACGGCGAGATTACGCGGCGTGGCGGCGAAGCTCCAAGAACCAAACTCCACCGACTCGCGGGAGAAAAAGCGGCGCTAAAGCGACCGCACTCCAAACGCTTCGCGCAAGTCGTGGCGTTGGATGCTACGCGCCAGCGTTTGGAGTGCGGTCGCTTTAGCGCC
>JAYVQC010000095.1:0-8028 GCA_043757045.1 Akkermansia sp.
GGCTCCGCCCCTCCCTGCGCACGCCAGCGCGGAAACCAAACAACCATGAACCCAAACTCTCATAGCAACTGGATCAAAGATTGGGGGCTTGCCAGTGCCGCGTCGCCCTTCTCCAAGGCCGGGCTTGTCCCCTTTCGTGCGTGGCGTTAATCTGACGCCATGAAAACGCTCACCGTGCAGGAAGCGCAAGGGCCGCTCGGCCAGCTCATCGCCGAAGCCAGTCGCGGCGACGTGATTACGCTGACCAACGGCACGCAGCGGGCCACGCTCACCGCCGGAGAATATCTCGATCCCGAGGCCGACAGCCCGGAATTGGAAGCCGCCTTGTTAAAATCCATCGACGGCCCCTACTCGCCCTATTCCTCAGATGAAATGCGCGCCATCGTCGAACGCATCATCCTCGAGGAAAAGCGGGGATGAGTCTCGCCCTGCAAAAGGCCGATAACTTTCGGGAAGACTTTGCGCTGCGGGCTTTGTGATACGTGCGGGAAGCGGGAGCAGAGGTGGCCCGTCGCTTTCAGGAATCCGTGGATACGACCTTGCAGCAGCTTTGCCTGCATCCGGGAATGGGCCGTGCGCGCCGCTTCCGGCATCCCAAACTTCAAGGTCTGCGCTCCCATGTTGTCGAACGTCCGTTTCATCGAACCGTGATCTTCTACCGCGTGCATGAGGATGCGTTGCAAGCTGTCCGGCTGATTCATGGGGCGCGCAATTTGCCGCGTCGGCTGGCCGAACCACCGCGCACAGACTGAGGAGAACTCGCGGACTCGGCGGTTCGCGCTCGACAGACAAGTTCGTGATCAAGCCGCGCTCGACAGCCCGCTTTCCCTGCTTACACTGCGGCCATGACCACGCCTTCCCTTCAATTTCCTTCAATGTTTCACGGGCACACCCTGAGTTAATTGTATGAGCGAATATACCGGTCCCATTTTTGCGCTAGTTGGTGTCGCCGTTGGACACTGGATGACAATCTTCCGTGACCAGCGAACTCGGCGTCATCAGTTCCGTTGCGAGATTCGGTCATTGCTAATTCGGCTGGAAAAGCCCGCTGGGCCAGATTTGACCGCCTTTCACGAGATCGCCAAGGATACGTTGTTCACCGATTGCGCCAAACTGAGCGATGATATTTGGAGTTGGAAACGCACAAGGTTTGAGGATGCTGCGCAGCAGTTTCGCGCTCTGACACCGGAACAGATCGAAAACCCCAATAGTGAGCATTTCATGAAATACATGCGTACTGAGGAACGGCCGGACACGAAACTGTTTGATTGGGAGCTTGGTCGGAAGCGAATGCGAGAGTGTCTGGAAGACTTGATTCGATATGCAAAGTAACCGCTTAGAGCGCTCACTGAAATGAGTCAGCGAATGCACTCTTGTTGGCACCAACGTCTATGAACAATGAAACAAAACTAGCTAAGATTGAAGAGCGGCTGTCGAAAGCCACGCCTGGAAAATGGATTCGCCGGACTGCCTATATCCACCCCGAAAGTTTTGACAATCTTGCGGTCATTGACTGCTTGTCGCAAAGAAACGCGTATGACTGGAATGCCAACGCCGAGTTCATTTGCAACGCACGCGAGGACATCCAGTTCTTGGTCGATGAGGTACGCAGACTTAACGAGTCCCTTGACGAGATACGCCGAATCGCAAGCAACAAGAGCAAGAAGCGTGACACATTAGCCTAAGCGGCAAGGGTGTCACAGCGCCCCTTCTCACACCCGCAGCTTCGCCAGCAAGTCCTTGCTCTCCACGCTCTCGCCGACTTGCGCGCAGATTTCGGAGACCACGGCGTCCGCGCCAGCGTAAATCGTGGTCGGCATCTTCATCTCATCTTCCGCCGCCGGTTCAAGCGGCTTTCGAGGGCGCGCGTTTCACCGGTTCGACGAGTCGGATTTGTTGCGCGTTGATGATTTTGAACTGCCCCTGCTTGTCGTAGAACACCACGGTTTGCCGGTCGGGACTGACCATGAGGTAATCGGTGTGCGCCACCACGAACGACTGCTGGTTGCCGAGCACAATCCGAACCGGACGAAAGGGCGAGGCATGCATCAACTCCTTAATCTCATCGGCGATCATGGCCGAAAGCTAGGCGGCACGCCTGGCAGGGGCAAGGCGGAAACCGGCCGACCAAAATATGGCCCGCTGCGTTTCCAGCCCTCGTTCCGCTCACACCCTCAGCTTCGCCAGCAAGTCCTTGCTCTCCACGCTCTCGCCGACTTGCGCGTAAATCTCCGCGACCACCCCGTCCGCCGACGCGTAAATGGTCATCTGCATCTTCATCGCTTCCATCGTCATCAGCTTGTCGCCTTTCGCGACCTTGGTGCCGACGCTGACGTTGACGCTGGTGATGATGCCGGGAATCGGCGCACCCGCCTGGAGCGGATCATTCGGGTCGGCCTTGGCGCGCGCCTTCTTGTCCGACTTCACCGACTTGTCCACAATTTGCGTGACGCGCGTGATGCCGTTGAGTTCAAAGCTCACCGGGCGGCGTCCGTCCTTGTCCGGCAGACCAACGTTGATCAGGCGGATGAAAAGTGTCTTGCCCTCCTCAATGTCCACGCTGAATTCCTCGCCGGGTTTCAAGCCGAAGAAAAACGGCGAAGTCGGCAGCACGCTCACGACGCCGAAGTCGCGGGTGAACTTGGCGAACTCGGCGAAGACCTCGGGATACATGAAGTGGCTGTAGAGATCGTCCTCGGTCACTTCGCGTTTCAACTTGCCCGTGAGTGAACGGCTCTCGGCCTTGAGATCAGCGGGCGGGAAATTGGAACCAGGCCGTCCGCGCAACGGCTTCTCCTTGCCGAGCACGACCTTCTGCAACTGTTTCGGCCAACCGCCCATCGGCTGCCCGAGTCCGCCGCGCAACATGTCAATGACGCTGGCGGGGAAGGGCGTGACGCCGGGTTCGAGATTCACCACGTCGGCGGGTTTGATGCCGCGCGTGATGAGGAACATCGTCATGTCGCCGACGACCTTGCTGCTCGGCGTGACCTTCACGATGTCGCCGAACAGTTCGTTGACCTCGGCGTAGGTGCGCGCGATCTCCGGCCAGCGATGACCGAGGCCCATGCTCGCGGCCTGCTCCTTGAGGTTCGTGTACTGGCCGCCGGGCATCTCGTGCAGATACACTTCGGCACTGCCGGTCTTCGGTGCAGTGTCGAAGGGCGCATAAACCTCGCGCACTTTTTCCCAATAGTCGGAGAACTCGTTTAACGCTTCGAGGTCGAGTCCTGTGTCACGCGGCATCCGCTGGAGTGCGGCGACCATGGAATTCAAATTCGGCTGGCTCGTCGAGCCGCTCATGCTCGCGATGGCAAGGTCCACCACATCCACGCCGGCCTCGCTGGCCTTCAGCACGCTCGCCGAATTGATCCCGCTTGTGTCGTGCGTGTGGAAGTGGATGGGCAAACCGACTTCCTCCTTCAGCGCCTTGACCAGCGCGTGCGCCGCGTACGGACGGCACAAGCCTGCCATGTCCTTGATCGCGATCATGTGTGCGCCCATCCGCTCCAGTTCCTGCGCGAGTTTCACGTAGTAGCGCAGCGAGTATTTCGTGCGCCGCTTGTCGAGAATGTCGCCGGTGTAGCAGAGCGCGCCTTCGCAAATCGCGTGCGTGTCCTGCACGGCTTCCATCGCCACCTTGAGGTTCGGCAGGTAGTTCAGCGAATCGAAGATGCGGAAAATATCCATGCCCGACTCGGCCGCGTGCTTCACGAAGCCGGCCACGACGTTGTCGGGATAATTCGAGTAGCCCACGGCGTTGCTGCCGCGGAAGAGCATCTGGAAACAAATGTTCGGCACCTTCGCGCGCAAGTCGCGCAACCGCGCCCACGGATCTTCGCGCAGGAAACGCATCGCGGTGTCGAAGGTCGCGCCGCCCCAACATTCCAGCGAGAACAGCTCCGGCGTGCGCCGCGCCACCGCATCGGCGGCGGCGAGCATGTCGTAGCTCCGCACGCGCGTGGCCATGAGCGATTGATGCGCGTCGCGGAACGTCGTGTCGGTCACGAGCAGGCGCCTCTGCTTCAATGTCCACTCGGCGAATTTCTTCGGCCCAAGTTCGAGCAGCAAATCGCGCGTGCCCTTCGCGGGCTTGGATTTCTGATTGCACGCCAGCGGCGCGATCTGCGGCATGGCGGCGGTGAGCTTGTGGCCCTTGGCGTGCGGGTTGCCGTTCACGATCACGTCGCCGAGGAAGTTCAGCAGCTTCGTCGCGCGGTCGCGGCGCGGCTTGAAGGCGAACAGTTCCGGCGTGTGGTCAATCAGCGTGGTCGTGGCCTGGCCGCTCTTAAACTTCTCGTTGTGAATCAGGTTCTCGAGGAACGGAATGTTCGTCTTCACGCCGCGAATGCGGAACTCCCGCAGCGCGCGGTCCATGCGGCGCAACGCGATGTCGAAGGTCTGTCCGCTCGTCGTGAGCTTCACCAGCAGCGAATCGTAGAACGGCGTGATGACCGCGCCCGCGTAACCCATGCCGCCGTCGAGCCGCACGCCGAAACCGCCCGCGCTGCGATACGTGAGAATTTTCCCATAGTCCGGCGTGAACTTATTCTCCGGATCTTCCGTCGTGATGCGCGACTGAATCGCGTAGCCCTGACGCGGCACCTTGTCCTGTGCGGGTAGTCCGACTTCCGGCGAAAACATCGAGTGACCCTGCGCGATCATGATTTGTGCGCGCACCAGATCGATGCCCGTGATCACTTCCGTGACCGTGTGCTCGACCTGGATGCGCGGGTTCATCTCGATGAAGAACCAGTCGTTGCGGTCGAGGTCGTAGAGAAATTCCACCGTGCCGGCGTTGTCGTAACCAATCTCCTTCGCGATGCGCGCGGCGGCGAGACACAGTTCCTGACGCACATGATCGTCGAGTCCGAAGCTGGGCGCGACCTCCACGACCTTCTGATGCCGGCGTTGCACGGAGCAGTCGCGCTCGTGCAGATGCAGCACGTTCCCGTGCTTGTCGCCGAGCACCTGCACTTCGATGTGCTTCGCGCGCGGAATATATTTTTCGAGGAATACGGCGGAGTTGCCGAACGCGCGGCCCGCCTCGGCCTGCGCTTCATCAAGCAAATTGTCGAGGTCGCCGGATTTCTGCACCACGCGCATGCCACGGCCGCCGCCGCCAAACGCCGCTTTGATGATGAGCGGGAAGCCAATCGCCTTCGCCACCTTCAACGCCTCGGAGCGATCCGTGATCGGCTCCTCCGTGCCGGGCAGCGTGGGGACGTTCAACTTTTCCGCCAGCGCACGCGCGGCGGTCTTGTCGCCCATCATGTCGAGCAACTCCGGCTTCGGTCCGACGAACGTGATGCCCGCCGCCGCACACGCCCGCGCGAACGCCGCATTCTCAGACAGAAATCCGTAGCCGGGGTGAATCATGTCCACGCCCTTTTCCTTCGCCATCGCCACGATGCCCTCGATGTCGAGATACGCGGCGACCGGTCCCTTGCCCTGGCCGATGAGATACGCCTCGTCCGCCTTGAAGCGATGCACGGCGAGCCGGTCCTCCTGCGCGTAAATCGCGACCGTGCGCAAATCCAGTTCCGTGGCCGCGCGAAAAATGCGGATGGCAATCTCGCTGCGATTCGCCGCGAGCAGTTTGTGAAATGTTTTCGGTCGTGCGCCTGTGCTCATAAAATCTGCGTGGTTTTACCGGGGCGCAATGGTGAAGGCAAAAGGTTTGGCACGAACCACACGATGTAGTTCGTTGGATTCGTGATGGTCAACAGGCCGATGCATTGGCACAATCGGTTGGTGAAAAAGAACGCGGATATCCACAAATGCGCCGTTGACCAAAGTTTGCCTGAAGCAAAGTTTTTGAACCGAGGCTGGGAAACCGAAGCGAAGCGGTTCGCCGAGCACGGCGCGGAGATTCATACGGATGTGTGATTGATTGGACGTCCCCAAGTTTCCAACATCGACGTATGCCACTGATTTCCAGAGTCACGCTCCGCAACTACAAGAGCATCGCCAGCTGCCGTGTTGATTTGCGGGCGTTGACGTTTCTGGTTGGCCGCAACGGGTCAGGGAAAAGCAATTTTTTGGATGGGTTGCGATTCGTCTCCGACTCCCTTCGGACTTCGCTTGACCACGCCTTGCGGGACCGGGGAACCATCAAGGAAGTTCGTCGCCGGAGCGGTGGACATCCCAACCACTTCGCGATCCGGCTCGACTTCGCGCTCGGGACCGGGGGTATCGGCCACTATTCATTTCGCGTCGGGGCCAAACCATCGGGCGGCTTCGAGGTTCAGAATGAAGAGTGCAAACTCTCTTTTGGTGAAGGGGGGTTGAGAGAGGCGCGGTTCCACGTCAAGGCAGGACAAGTCATCGAGTCGTCCGCCGAGGTGATGCCGCCTGCGGTTCCTGACCGGCTTTTTCTGGTTGCCGCCGCCGGCCTGCCGGAGTTCCGGCCAGTTTACGATGCGCTTTCGCGGATGAGTTTTTACAACCTCAACCCCCGGGAGATCGCCGCCATGCAGAAGCCCGACGCCGGCGAACTTCTCGCCCGCGAGGGTTGGAACAGTGCGAGCGTGTTCGCCAAACTGCCGGAAGCGACCAAAGACGAAATTGCGAACTACCTGGCGCGAATTGTTCCCGGAGTTTCTGGCGTTGACTCCAAGGTTTTGGGCTCGCAGGAGACGTTGGAGTTCCGTCAGGGCGTGAAAGGACAGGAACACCCCTGGCGGTTCCTTGCGGCGAACATGTCCGATGGAACCTTGCGAGCCTTTGGAGTTTTGCTGGCGTTATTTCAAGGCTCAGGTCGAAACGGCGAAGCCCCTCCTCTGGTTGGTTTGGAGGAGCCAGAAGTGGCTCTTCATCCGGCGGCAGCCAGCGTCCTGCTGAGTGCTCTTCGCGAAGCCAGCAACATTTCGCAAGTCGTCGTGACCAGCCACAGTCCCGACTTGCTCGACGACTCGAACATTCCCGATGAATCCATCCTGGCGGTCGAAAGCAGAGATGGCGTGACGGTGATCGGGCCGGTTGATGAGGCCGGGCGTTCGGTCCTGCGGGACAAACTTTTCACCCCCGGCGAACTGTTGCGACAAAACCAACTCACCCCGACGCCGGATTCCTTCAACGAGATCGAAGAACGTCAGCTCAAGCTCTTCGAGATTGGGAAATGAACCGTTCCTTTTTCATCGCCCCGATTGTGGAAGGGCACGGGGAAGTGCAAGCGGTGCCGGTCTTGCTCAGGCGCTTTGCCACCGAGTTGGTTCCAACGTCTCAACTGAACTTGAATCCAGCACTCCGGGTGAAAGCCGGTTCATTCGTGAACGACGCGGATTATTTTCGACGGCACGTCGAGCTGGCGGCCCGCAAAGCAAAACAGTGGTCCAACTCTTGTGTTCTGATCATCTTGGATTGTGAAGACGATTGCCCTCGCCAGCTTGGAGTTGAACTCCTGCGCCGGGCCAAAGCTTGCCGTCCTGACGTAACTATCATCGTCGTGCTGGCGTACCGGGAGTTTGAAACCTGGTTTCTTGCCGCCGCCCGTTCGCTTCGCGGGGTTTGCGGCCTCCCAGCCGATCTTGAACCTCCGACTGATCCGGAGTCATTGCGAGACGCGAAAGGCTGGCTGTCGGGCAACATGCGCCAGCCGTACAATGAACCGGAACATCAGCCGAAACTGACGGCCGCCTTTGCTTTTGCAGAGGCTGGGAACACCCAATCGTTCGCGCGTAGCCTCCGGAAGCTGCGCGAGTTTTTCGCCTCGGGAAATTCCCCGCATATGTAGCGTCCACGCAAAGGAAAAAGTTTTTTGGATCGCCCGCCCGGCACAGGCATTTACACGCCCACGCCCGCCTGCCATCCTATCTCCATGATTCAGCCGGAGCAACTGGTGGGCGGGGAGTGGGCCGAGTGGTATCGGCTCACGCCCGTGCAACGCTGGCTGGAAAGCGAGAAACTATGGCAGACCTACCTCGCGCTCGGAGGCTCACTTGATCCCGAACCCGATACGCAAAGTCCTTTCTTCGATGCGCGCGCACCGCGTCCGCGCCCTGCTCATGGGCGGACAGGCGTGCGTGT
>JAYVQC010000096.1:0-8011 GCA_043757045.1 Akkermansia sp.
CGCGGACCGCCGAGTCCGCGTGTTTCAGACACTCCAGAACCGGCGCGCGTCTTTCTTCGTCAGGATCGCGCGGACTCGGCGGTCCGCGCTCCGAAGGCAGGTTTGATCTGAAATCATGCCCGAGCCATCCATCATCGCGTCCTGCACCAGCGGCCTCGCCAACCGGATGCTGATGCTCGCCGGGGCCCAGCGTCTGGCACGTCTCACGCAGCGGAAGCTCCTGCTCTACTGGCCGGAGAACGATCAACTGGGCTGCCCGTTCGCCGCGCTGTTCCAGAATGCGCCGGACATGATTCACGACGCGGACATGCACGCGCTGCTCCGCTCCGACCGGACGATGAAGGTGTACAACGCCTGGCACTGCCCGCCGCTTTACGAGAGCGTCGCACCCGATGGCGATCCGGACGCGGAGATCATTCTGCTCAAAGGTTGGACCGCGCCGAAGTTCGCCAACGAAACGCTGGCGGACATTCGTGATGAACTTTGCGACGGGTTGCAGCAACTCGTTCCGGTGGATGAAGTGCGGGCGCAGGCGGACGCCATCGACATGCCGGAGTTTTGTCTGGGCGTTCACATTCGCTCGGACGAAACGGCTGGGGGCGTGAACTTCTTCGCGCAATCGAAGCGCGAACATTTCGAGGCGATCCTGCGCGCGGTGCTGGAGCAGCGCGGCGACACCACCTTTTTTCTCGCCACCCTCCAGCCCGAGGTGGAGCGGTATTTTCGCGGCGTGCTCGGCGACCGGTTGATGGTCTTTCCGAAATCAGGGCCAGGGCGCGAGCGCGCTGCCATCCGCGAGGCGCTGGTGGATCTGCTGCTGCTCAGTCGCACGCGCGGCGTGCTCGGTCATTACGGCAGCACCTTCTCGCAAGTGGCCGTCATGCTCGGGCCGCGCCTGCTCGTGATGGCCACGGAGACGACGGCCGGCACCGGACTGGCCGCGGTCGTGCGGCGTTTCACCGACGCACTGAATGGTACCCCGGAATTCCACCTTGAATTATGATCCCACTCTACTCGCTCTACACGCCGTCGCATCGCCAACTCATGGAACAGTATTTCGCCCCCTCGCTTCCGCCCGATGTGAAACCGCACATTGTTTATTTCGAGAACGAGGGGGAAGGCTGGATTCAAGATCCGTCGTTCTGCCGGGCCATCGTCCGCAAGTGCGAGGTCATCATCGGTGCCATTCGCGAGAACTGGGGGCGGACTTTCATCTGGAGCGATGTGGACGCGCAGTTCTTCGGGCCGATGACGGAATGGGTGGAGCGCACGACGCGCGACCTGGACCTGGTTTTTCAAGTGGATGCGCCGGGGCCGTGTTTGTGCGCGGGTTTTTTCGTTTGTCGTGGCAACGACGAAACGCTGCGCCTCTGGGAGGAGGCGCTCGCCTTCGTGCGGCTGCCCGGTTCCGTGGGTGATGATCAACTCTATGTGCGCAACCAGCTCTGGTCTGGGCAGCGTCGCGTGCGCTGGGGGCACCTGCCGCCCGCGTTCATCGGCGGCGGCACCTTCACCGGGAAATGCTGGGACCCCGGCGGCGACTTTCCCGTGCCGCAGGGAGTGGCGGTGCATCACGCCAACTGGACGGCCGGGCCAAAGTTCAAAATCATGCAGTGCGAATTCGTGCGCGCGAAACTGGCCAAGGGAGATCTCATCACGATGGAGGACGCCTGCGCGCGACTGAGTGATGGGCGTAGAAAAATTCAGCCCCACGACTCCACGCCGGCGGTGGCGTCTCTTGCTGCGCGGTAGCGTTTGGAGTGCGGTCGCTTTAGCGCCGCTGTTCTGCGGACCGATCAAGGACTGGGCCGGGCCGTCAGCGCATCAATGGACTCCACGCGTGGCGGGCGCCAGTGCCAGAGTTCCTTGTCGCCCAACCCGAGGACCGTGTCTTCGTCCAAAAAGATCGGGGTGAAACTTTGCAGGCGGGCCACCTGCCGGTTCGCGTCCAGATCGAAGAGCAGGGCGTCGCCCCACTCGTTTGCGAACAGCCGCCGTCCGTCCGGCGAAAACGCCACGCGAAAAAAGCTGGAGCGGCTTCCGCGAAAGCGCGCGATTTCCCGGCGCGTGCCCAAATCCCAAACGCGCACGGTCGCGTCCCAACTCGTCGAGGCGAGGCGTTGACCATTTCGCGAAATTGCCAGGCGGTTGATGTTGTCGCTGTGGCCGGACAGTTCCACCAGCCGCTGGCCCGAGGCCACGTCCCAGACCGAGAGCTTGCCCTTGCTGTGTCCGACGCCAACCTGCGTGCTGTCGGGCGAGAAACTCACGGTCACGACTTCCGTCGGAGGATCGGGCCAGGGCCGCAGGTCGTAAGGTGGCGCGAGTGACCAGAGTTGAAAGATGCGATCCTTCGTCACACCCGCCAGCCAGCGTTCGTCGCTGGAGAAGACGAGGTCGGACAAATGATTGGTGCCGGACATTTTCAACAGAGCCAGCCGGTTCGTGGTGCCCATCTGCCAGAGGCCGAGACCGCCCTCGGCTTCCACGGCCAGGAGCCGGCCCGCCGGACCCACCGCGACCTTGCGGACCTTGCTGACGGGCAGGGCGAGTTCCTGGCGCACGCGGCCCTCGCGCGGATCGATCAACAGGCCGGTGCCGTTCGCGCGCAGCGCGGCCACGGCGGAGCCGTCGGGCGCGATGCCGCCCCGCGACTCGGAGACGATTTCCGAAGCCAGATCCTCGAGGCGCAATTTCCCCTGCATCGTGTCGGCCTTGTTCAGTTCCCGGGCCTGCACCGCGCCGTGGCTTCCACCGCTCAACAGCAGTCCCGCCTGTGGGAGGAGCGTGATTTCAGCGAGGGAATCGCCGGACTTCAAGGTGGAGACGATGCGCCACGTCGCGCGCTCGCGCACTTCGATCATCCGGTCGAAGCTGGTGGTGATGAGGTGGGAATCGTCGGCGGAGAATGTGGCTGCGGTCACATGGTCCACATGCGCGGGAAAGTTGGTCATCTCCAGCCCGCTGTCCAGGTCCCAGACTTGCACGCGAAAATCCGATCCGACACCGAAGGCCGCACCCGCCACCAGCAGCCGTCCGTCTCCGGACAACGCCAGCGACAAAGGCAGGCCGGCAAAAACATGGCCGGACCGGAAGACGCGGGTCTCGCGCGTGTCGGCCCGCCAGACCGAGATGTCCCGCTTGCCATCACTCACGGCCAGCGTCCGGCCATCGCGCGACAACGCCATGTGCGCCTCGCGTGGCACGACGTGTTCCTCCTCAAGCCGGCGCGACGCCACGCCCCACACCCCCAGCCGGCCATGGCCATAAGTGATCAGGCGCTCGCCGCCGGGATGAAACTTCATCGAAGACAATTGGCCAACATGCTGGATGGGCGGGGCCACTTGCTCCAGCGTCGCCAGCGACCAGAAACGAATCCGCCACTTCGAGTCGGACACGGCCAGCAATTGATCCGAAAGCGTGGGGGCCGGGCCGCCGCAGTCATTGAGCGTCAGCACCTCGCGTTTCTCAGGCACGCTCCAGAGCTTCAACACTCCGGTGCTATCCGCCGAAACAATCCAGCGTCCGTCCGGCGAAACATTGATCCCGTGAATCTTGCCGTCGTGGCGCGCGAGCGGGATGACTGGTTGACTGCGGCTGAGGTCCCAGAGATAGCGCCACTCCCAACCGCGCACATCGATCTGTCCGGCGGCGGGCCGGTGCGCGAGCAACAACTGGAGCGCGTAGCTGATGCGCCGCTGATCGATGGCCTGCTGCACGAGGCTCATGTCCGCGCCGTAGGCATTGCGGCGCGCGATCAATTCGCGATCCTCGGCGAGGAGCCGGGCCTGGTTGAGGCGATAGGCCGCAATGGGCGAACCGACGGCGATCACGCCGAGCAGCAACAACGCCGCCGCCCCGACGCCGGCCAGGGCTGGCTTGCGCCCGCACCACCGGAGCACACGCGCCGGTGCGCTGACCGGGCGCGCGGAGATCGGCTCGTTGTTTTGAAAGCGCGCCAGTTCATTCGCCAGATCCCGTGCCGTGGCGTAGCGGCCCTCGCGCGATTTCTCCAGGCACTTGAGACAGATCGTTTCCAGATCGCGCGGCAGCTTGGGATGCAGCAGGCGCGGCGCGACCGGCTCCTTTTCCAAAACCTGACGCAAGGTATCGAGCGGCGTCTCCGCGCGGAAAGGCGGCCGGCCGCAGAGCAGTTCGTAAAGCACCGCGCCGAGCCCGTACACATCGCTCCGCACATCCACCGCGCGGATGTCGCCTCGGGCCTGCTCGGGCGGCATGTAGCTCGGCGAACCCATGACCGTGCCGCTCAAGGTCGCGCCAGTTTCCGACTGCATGACCTTCGCCAGTCCGAAGTCCGTCACCTGCGGTTCGTCATCCTGATCGATGAGCACGTTGGCGGGCTTGAGATCGCGATGGAGAATCTGCCGGGAATGCGCGTAGTGAATGGCCCGGGCGATCTTCTCGACGTAGCGCGCCGCCTGGCGCGGAGCCAGCGGGCGTTCCCGGGCCACCTCCGACAGGCTCTGGCCCGCGACGAAATTCATCGAGTAGAAATGCTGACCCTCCACCTCGCCGACTTCGTAGATGGCCACGATGTTCGGATGATGAAGCTGGGCCGCCGCGCTGGCCTCGACGTGGAAGCGGCGAATCTCCTCCTCGCCCGCGAGCCGTTCCCCGCGAATCATCTTCAACGCCACGACGCGCTGGAGGGATTTTTGCCAGGCCTTGAAGACCACGCCCATGCCGCCGCGCGCGATCTCTCCGCGCAACTCGTAGTCACCAAAGCTCTGGTTTTCGGGCGGGACCTCAACGTCGAGAACCTCGGACAGGGACAGCTTGATCGTGCTCGCCGGGTTTTGCCACGCGTCGGATGCGGCCCGTCGGCTGGCGCAGTCCGGGCAGATCCCGCTGGCGACTTCCGGCCGCAGCTCGCGGCTGCACACTGAACATTTGTTGACTGCGTTCACAAATTGAACTTCCGCGCTGCGTTTCTCTGGCGAGGTCGGCCCGGAGGCTACCCGAGGGCTGCGCCCGCCGACCAGCCCGGAGCCGGAGGATGTTGTGGCCGGTCGCAACTCGCCGCCCGCGCGCCGGGGCGTGGGTCGCGTTGGGATCGCGCGTCAGGCATTTGTTGTTTGGGCCGCGCGCGGGTGTCTGGTATCCCGCCCGCATGTCACACGCATTGATGCAGGCGCCGGCCACCGACCCGACGCAAATCTACCGCTACCGCGATGGTCTCTACGCGGAGGACATGCTCATCGTCGGCATTGTCTGGCTCGATTTGTTTTCCTGGCTGGCGAGCCGCCCGTCGGACGCCGCCGCCCTCCGGCAGAAATTTGCACTCACCGAGCGACCCACGGACGTGATGCTCACGCTGTTCGTCGCGATGGGATTGCTGGAGCGGCGGGAGGAAATGTATTTCGTCACGTTGGCCGCGCGCGAGCACCTGTGCTCGGACTCCCCGTGGTTTCTCGGCCCCTATTACGCCTCATTGAAAGATCGTCCGGTGTGCGCGGACTTGCTGAAAGTGTTGCGCACCGGGAAGCCCGCGAACTGGGGCAGCGAGAAGGGCAAACTCGACTGGCACAAGGCGATGGAGACGGAAGAATTCGCCACGTCGTTCACGGCGGCGATGGATTGCCGGGGCGTGTTCCTAGCGCAGGCGGCGGCGAAGCAGCTGGATCTGAACTCGCGCCGCGCGCTGCTCGACATCGCGGGCGGCAGCGGCATCTACGCCTGTTCGTTCTGCGCGCATTTCCCGAATCTGCGCGCGACGGTTTTGGAAAAGCCGCCCGTGGATCAAATCACCACGCAGGCGATTGCGAAGCGCGGTCTCACGGAACGAGTGTCCGTCCTCGCGAGCGACATGCTGAACGCGCCGTTGCCCACGGGTTACGACGTGCATCTCTTTTCCAATGTGCTGCACGACTGGGATGTGCCGGTGGTGCGCGAGTTGATTGCCAAATCATTCGCCGCGCTTGCCTCCGGCGGCGTGCTCGTCATCCACGATGCGCACTTGAACGAGGACAAAAGCGGCCCGCTCCACGTCGCTGAGTACTCCACGATGCTCATGCACTCGACCGAAGGCCGCTGCTACGGGGTAGGGGAGATGAGGGAGTTTTTGACCGAAGCGGGATTCGCGAACGTGCAGTTCATGCCGACCGCCGCCGCCCGAAGCGTGATCACGGCGGAGAAGCAGTAAGCAAGTTTGCGTCGAAAACAAGAGGCGCGGAGAATCCGAAGACTCTCCGCGCCGGTTTGTGTGTGAAATTTATTTGCCGACCAGCGTGGCGAAAAAGCTCTTGGTCTCGGTCTTGCGCGCCTGCACCTTCATCTGGCCCAGGATGGACTGCCAACTGATGAAGAGCTTGTGCCACTGGTTCTCCACGTTGCGCAGCACGCCCTCGTTGCTCTCGCTCAGGAAGCGCATGGACGGCACGGAGGCGAGCAGGGTGTGAACGTCGTCGCGCGACACCTGCTGGCCTTCGGTCACGGTGAGGATCAGTTCCAACTCCTGCGTGATGACGCTCTTGATCTCCATGAACTGGTTCTCGTCATCGAGCGTGAATTTTTTGAAGCGGGCCAGCCCGAGGTAGTGGTTGAACTGCTTCCAGCACTCCAGGTAGTTCTCCATGCGGAGGATGATGTCGTCGAATCTTTTGGCGCTCATAAAAAAATCAGTTTTTTGGCAACGTCTGCGGGGACAGAAAAATCAAGGCGCCGCCACGCAGGCAGCGGGCGGTCACTTTCAAGGTCGGGTAATACACGTTCAGCTCCTGCAACGGCATCTGGGCCTGCTGCGCGCCACGAAAGAAGGCGAGCACCCGCGCGCCGATTTCCTTCATGTCGTTCTGCGGGAAATTTCCCGGCAGCGTGGACACCACAATGCGCCCGTCGCGGTCGAGGGCGAATGCGCCCGAGGGGAGCTTGGCCGGAGTGCCGGTGTATTTGCGTCGGTTAAAAAGTTTCATGCGGACCATTTTGCTAAAATATTTCTCATCGTCTCACGCACCTCGTCGGACTTCATGTTCGAGCGGAAGCCGACGCACAACTCGCCCTTGGCTGAGTCGGCGAGCGCGACATGATTCGCCGGACTGAGCGCGGTCATTTGTTGCAGATTTCCCACATGGAGTTTATCGCCCAATGCGGCGAAGTCCTTGAGCGCCTGCTGCGCCCACTCCGCGACGTGGTCGGCGGATTCGAGGCCCCAGGATTTTGTTTCGCACTTCGGACCGGGGCCGACCGAGAGGACAAATTGCACGCCATTGAAGCGCGTCAGACTCATCAACGGCGACGGCGCGTCGAGCCTCATGTCGAGACCCTGGCCATCCGGGCCACCCGCTTCGTCCATCTCCTGCGCGATTTCCAGCAACAACGCCTGATACGAACTGAAGATGGCGCGTGGCCGGGTGTGCTCGCCGGGCTGCAATTCAAAGTTGCCCGTCTTCCAGCCTAAAATTCTTCGGAACGCGGCCTCGCCTTTCAGCTCCTCCACTTCCGAGTCAAAAATTTCTCCGCCTTCAATCCAGATAAAGCCGGTGTCCTGGCCGTGCGTGATTTTGAGCGTGGTGGAATTCTGCGAAAGGCATTCGAGCTGGATCAAATCCACGAGGCTCTTGCTCTGCACGCCGCGAAAGCCGCTGTGCGCCTCGCGTTCGAGCAGCGAGTCAATCGAGTCGAGAAAGTGCTGGCGTTCCTGCTCCGAAGCGGGCTTCTGCCAGTATTGATCCACGCCCATGCCGTAGGCGCGGGCGCGAAACTGCTCGTCCGCGATGCACGTCCAGACCACGACGCGCAGCGCGGGATACTTGCGGCGGGCGATGGCGATGACTTGCAGGCCGTCCATCTTCGGCATGTTGAGATCCACGATGAGCAGGTTGAACGGCTCGGACTCCAGCATGGCCAGCGCGCGGGCGCCGGTGGAAGCGGTGTGAATGCCGGGACCGCTGGGCAACGTCTTCAGAATCTCCCAGTACACTTCCAGGAAGTCCTGGTCGTCATCAACCAGCAAAATCTTTGATCGCTCGGTGGCGGTGGTGCTGCCCATAAA